>JAHFSU010000009.1:17134-57048 GCA_023265595.1 Deltaproteobacteria bacterium | reverse complement strand
AACAGAGCTTCTGTCTTCTAAAAAGGAGGAATCTCGTCCCTCAAGAGCCGGCACTTTCATCCTTGGAGACACTTTCCATTCCCAATGGCCTTTTGGAAATTGGCATTCATATTTTTCAAGATTGGGATCTCCTGCCACCACTTTTTGGATCGACATCTTTTTGGAGAGGGCAGCACTCTCTGAACCACAAAGATAGTTTTGAGATCTGGCAATGATCGGGGTTTTGAGTTTTTTTAATCCTGAATCGGTTTTTGTGACCAGCTTTTCTGCGCCATCCATCAAACAAGGCTTTTTTATGATCACCTTTCTTCCTTCATTATATAGAATCGAAAGGGTACTCTTTTCTAAAGCGGGGTCTTGAGGTTTCAATATTTTGGCCGCTGTCTGAAAGATTTTTGTCTTATCCTTAAAAGTGACCACTTTTATTGTATTTTTGCTAATGTCGGGTAAAAGATAAACCCCCTCAACGTTTGAAGAGGCAAATGAGGCAATCACTCCTTCAAACGTATACTCCCAAAGAGACCATTCATTTGTCGATTCGTCGAAAGTCGATTTAAATTCAATTTTTTTGGAAACGCCCGGCAGATTGCAGACATAAGCCCTTTTTAGTTCATCTTGTTCATTGACTACCTTTTCTCTCTCGGCTTTGCACTCTTCGATGACCACTTTTTTTCCCGATCCCGCGATTGCTTTTTCAAGAAGGAGATAAACTTTTGGATCTTGCCGGGGAGGGAAGGTGTGGTTGATATAACTGACAAAATCCTCATCTTTCTGTTTTGGTCCTATAATACTTACTTCTACCACTACGGCGGCTTTCTTTGCTTCTACCAGTTTGTCATCGCTATATTTTCCCTCTTCGGTTCGAAGGGCTTTACTTTTATCATTCATCCATTCTGTTTTTCCTACTCCCTCTCTCTTCCAATTATCCATTTCGCCTGTATATTTTTCGCGGGTTGCTGCTTTGAAGGATTCGACTAATCCGTAGGGGACATCTCTTAGCCACTGGCCGATGATATAATCTCCTGCTTTGTTTGCCCATTTTCCTTTACCGCTTCGGAGACCCTTTGAGGTAATTTCCCCCGCATAAGTACTCCCATCACTATATTCAATGACCCCTTCCGCATCGGTCAATTCATTGGGTTTCACTTCTTTTCCATTTTTATCGAGATAGCGGAGAGGAACGATCGGTTTCACTGGTGCCCGAGGCGGCTCTTTAGGTTCCTGATCGGGTGCTTGAGAGGCTCCTTTGAGTGGCGCTTCTTCCGGGGCTTTTACCTCTTCCGGTTTTTTTGCCGCGAGAGCCGCAGGGGGTTCTGCCGCCTTTGGCTTTTCTCCTCGTGCCGAGCCTATGGGGGCAAGGGCAATACCGTCCACTTCACTTGAAGAGCGATTTGTCGACTCTCTTAACGCGGCATCAATTTTTCCTTTGCACTCTGGATTGCAAGAGGGATCCTTTTTCTGCGTGACTAAAAAATCAAAATAAAATTTCTTTTCCTCCATCGAGTCCATGATTTTGACGAGGGCACAGGCCGCCGCCACTTGCATGGTGGAATTATCGCTATAGCGCAAAAAAAACTCCTCCAAACTAACAATGCCATTTTGCGATTTCAGATCGCCCAAGGCATCGGCAACACGGGTCAGTGTTTTTGGATTTAAATGATTTGCATCCAAGGCGGCTATCAATTCCCTTTCGACCTTTTCACCGCCGATTTTTTTCAATGTAATGATGACCAAGAATAATTTGTTGATCTCTTCGGGACCCAGTGTGCGAAAGGTATTTAAAAGCTCGTCGACGGCTTTTTGACCTTTTGCAACCAAGGCATCTTGCGCCGTCAACCCTTTTGCCACGTCATCTCCCAACATTTCATCAATCAGAGATTGTGTCGTTACCGGAACAGGATAGGGGAGAGGTGTTGAGTTGGGAATGGGTGCCGGTTTTACAACGAGTGGTGCTGGTGCGGGAAGGGGTTTTTCCACTCCCGGCTCCATTTGCGCCACTACTAATAGATATTCGTCGCGCGGGTTTTGCAAATCTATTTGCCCCTCCCTTGATGGGAGAGGATTAAGGGGAGGGCGAGCATTGCTATCCGTTTTCCCCTTCCCTCCCGCCACACTACCGGCGGACAGGCAACCCTCTCCCACAAGGGGAGAGGGAGTTCTAAAATATGTTTTATCCATAAAATCTTCTTTCTCCCCTATAGTAGTTATCGGCAGAATTCAAAAAAAGTTGCTAAAGAAAATCGAAAAAAATAATAAAAATAATATTGAATAATATCAACTAGTTATAAAAATATGCCAAAAAAGAGCCTCAAACTTAGCAACCTTTTTGGAGAATTGCCGATAACTGAAGTAGGAGGAGACAAAATTGAAGAGAGCCTCTTTTATACTATCTTTTATAGTGACCCTGTTTTTGATGGCCCCGGTTTGGGCCGATCATGAAGCGGGGCATTGTATCGTCACCAGTCCCAGCGGTAATTCCACTGTGGCCGGTTCCTTTTTAAATCTTTTGCGTTCATCCGGTTGCAGAAAAATAACATTCGATGTCGATCATGTTAATCCATTAGTTAGCATCATGGAAGTGTACAGCGGCGTTCGCATTGAGGGGAGTGAAGGCATTAAACTGCAGTATGATACGCATTACCGTTGGCCGGAAGGGAGTTATAAAAGATGTCTTGTTCGGGTTCGGCCTAGCGGCGGTTCTACAGCCGGAGTGACCCTCACAAACCTTGCTATTAAAAACCAGTTTGGCGAAGGTATTTGTATTGAAGATGTCAGCGGCAAGATTGTTCAAGGCAGCCGTTTTTCCAATCTCAAGATTGAGTCGAAAACAATCGGGATTAATTTGGCAACGAGCAACAACAACAGAATCGAAAACGGAACGATCACCGGCGATGGCAGTTCCGGTAGTTACGGTGTTCATATGGTCGGGACCGGCAATACAATCAATGGGGGGACAATCGAAAATTTTGATTGGGCGGTTAATTTTGAAGGGGTCGTAGCGCAACTCAATAATGTCTCTCGGACGAATATGCTCAAAATCAAAACGGAGGCGATTCGTCTCCATCCCCCCACCCCCATCATGTACCCCGCTCCCAAAGATTTGTGGCAAGCCTTTGCCACCGCGACGCAAACCGTTTTGACCGGTGTTGTCAATTCTGCGGTCCGCAGTGTTGAAGTCTATTCTTTTAAAACAACTTCTCAGGGAAAAGATTACACTTATAAAATGACCATCGATCCGTTGAATAAAATTGCACAGGATATGGATGATGATGCACGTCTTCCATGGAATGAGAGACGATTTACTGCAGTTGTCAACAAACGCGACTTGGATTTAACCTCCTCTGCTATTGCGTTAAAAGGTTTTGTGTCGGTGGGCCAAAGCGGTTTGACAACCGCTTTTTCCGGCGGCAGCCAAGCCAATGGCTTGGATAGTTTGTATGTCGTAGCAGGCGATATCGCCTGTGCCGACTCCGAATGGTTTTGGCAATCATTCGACCGCTCTTCTGGTCGTGACCGCAACAGTGCCTATCGTGGTTGGGAAGTCGATTTTGACAAAGATGGAATTGACAATTCCTGCGTCGCTCCGTCCTGTAACAATTCACGCCTGGCCGAAGATTTAAACAGAGATTGTTCCGTTCAAAGAAATGAAAGCGATCCAACCGATAACGCCAGCCGCTACGATGCCGATGGTGACGGCATTCCCGATCATGAAGGGACGGGCCAGAGTGTCGATAATTGTATCGGTGTTGCCAATCACGACCAGCGCGACAGTAATAACAATGGCATCGGCGATGCTTGCGAAGGAGATAGCGATGGCGATGGTGTTGCCAACGCACTAGATAATTGCCCCACGGTGGTCAACAGAGATCAATACGATTCCAATGGAAATGGAATTGGAGATGCCTGTGAGCGCAGAATCGGACTGGCCCCGGCCAATCCGGCCGATGCCGACAGCGATGGGATATTAAATGTCGGCGATAATTGTCCGGCGGTGGCTAATCCGGACCAGAAAGATACCGATGGAGACGGTGTCGGCGATGTTTGTGATCCCGATATCGATAATGATGGTTTAGCCAATACCGAAGAAGATTTAAATGGTAATGGTATCGTCGATACCGATCCGGCCAATCCGTCACTTCCTGTCGAGACCGGTCCTTTAGAAGCAGATAGCGACGGTGACGGGATTTGCGACGGCCCCGGTTGGGGAGGTGGGGATGCCGGCACCTGTATACGTCCGTTGGACAATTGCCCACTTGTAAACAATAGAGAGCAGACTAACCGTGATGAAGACACAATCGGCGATGCCTGTGATCTCAACCCAACATTGTTCGGCGGCAGTACCGATTCAGATACACCAAGCGGAGCCATCGGTGATGGTCCGGACGAGACCGATAATTGTCCGGCTATTTACAATCCTTCTCAGACAGATACCGATAGCGATGGCGTCGGCAATGCCTGTGATCCGGACGACGACAACGATGGTTTGGATGATGCTACCGAGAGTGGGAGGCCAAGGGCTGTCACCCGAACGACCGGCGTTCCTTTCTATTTAAGGACTGATTCCGATGGTGACGGTTATCTCGACGGTGTCGATATCTGTCCGATTTATCCAAACAAGACCGAGAATGACAATTACTACGCATCCGGCGGAACCACCATGCCCCTCTCCAGTTGCGGTAATTTTCCCGAAGACGATTTAGATAACGATGGCAAGAAAGGCTCTTCAGACAATTGTCCCTTTATCGCCAACAAAGATCAGCGCGACACAGATACCGATGGCCAAGGCGATGCCTGTGATTTGGACGATGATAATGACAGTGGTAATGAAATAGAATGCCGCGATTATTTGAGAGGCTTTTCGACACAAGCGCCAAATACAATCCCTTCAGCCAGAAATGACAAGACCTGCGATTTTGATGAGAGTGCTAATCCGAGACTTTTTCCTTGGGACCCGAATAGCGACCATAAAGATGGTGAAATCTTTCAGCCGGCCGATACGATGTGCGACGGCCCCGGAGAAGGTTTTGACCGCGACGGATCGCTCACAAAATGTATCGCTTCCGATCCGTGTCCCGAAACGTATCTCGATTGCACACCCGGCACTGAACCGGTTGCACCACCGAATCCGGGCGAGAGTGTGGATGAGGACACCGATGACGATACGATCCCCAACGGGTCAGACAACTGCCCCGATGTCTCCAACTTCAATCAGCTCGATACCGACGGCGACGGTTTGGGTGATGTTTGCGATCCCAACCCCTCGGTAGGGGTTGTCCCACAGGTTCAAGGCTCCGGTTGCAGTCTTCATGTGGAAGGAAAATGGAACGCTCTTTCACTGGCGATGATTCTTTTCAACGCCGGTCTGTTGGGCATCCTCAGGCGACAGAAGAAATTCAAATAAATCCTTTACCACAATGTGTCATGAGGTGTATGATTCGAATCATGCATCCTGTTATTGAGCAATTTTTCCAATATCTCAAGGCAGAGCGGCATGCTTCACTGCATACGCTGAAAAATTATGCAGGCGATCTCAGACAGTTTTCCCGGTTCATCGATTCTCACTATCCCGATATTCATAGTAATGAAAAAGAGGCTCTGAAAAAGATCAACCCGAATGTCTTGAGGTCTTTTCTCTCCGATCTTTTTAAAAATCACGGCCCTACCTCGGTGGCGCGCAAGCTCTCCACATTAAGGTCCTTTTTCGATTTTGCGGTTCGTGAACATTGTGTCGAGAACAATCCGGCAAAGGCGGTTCGTTCCCCAAAAGTTCCCAAAAAACTCCCCCAATTTTTGACTTTGGATGAGGTAATGGTCTTTTTGGCCGCCCCAAAAGGGGAAAGCATTTTGGAAATCAGGGACAAATCCATTCTCGAACTTTTTTACGCCTCCGGTCTTCGTCTGAGTGAATTGGTCGCTTTGAGTATCGACAAACTCGATTTGGAGCAAAAAATAGTTCGTGTTTTGGGCAAAGGGAACAAAGAAAGAATGGTGCCGATCGGACAGAAAGCCGTTGATAGTTTAAAGGCCTACACGGAAAAAAGAGCTCAACTTTTGAACGGCAAGGGGGATTCGCAAGCGGTCTTCTTGAACAAGTCGGGAGACCGGATTTCGGCAAGGGCGGTGGAACGGCTCATCGAAAAATATCTGAAATTGAGCGGCATTCAAAAAAAAGTGACACCCCATGTATTGCGCCATACCTTTGCGACACATCTCTTAAACAACGGGGCCGACATGCGCGGCATTCAGGAATTAATGGGCCACGCCAGTCTCTCGACCACGCAACGTTACACCCACGTAGAACTGGACAAATTGATGGAAGTGTACGATAAGACCCACCCGAAAGCCTAAAAAAACCATAACAAGGTCAATAATAATGTTTCATGCGACAACAATATTGTGTGTCCGTCGAAATGGGGATGTCGTCATCGGCGGTGACGGGCAGGTCAGTTTTTCCAACACCATCCTCAAAAAGAAGGCGAATAAGATCCGCGTCTTGGGAGAAGGAAAAGTGGTTGCCGGTTTTGCCGGTTCCACGGCCGATGCGTTCACCCTCTTTGAAAAATTCGAGGCTAAACTGGAGCAGTTTCGCGGCAATTTGACACGCGCTGCGGTCGAGTTAGCGAAAGATTGGCGGACCGACAGGATGCTTCGCCGTTTGGAGGCCTTGCTCATTGTGGCTGACAAGTCGAAAACATTCACCATTTCCGGCAATGGCGATGTGGTGGAACCTGATGATGATATCGCCGCGGTCGGCTCGGGCGGCCCTTTTGCGTTGGCGGCGGCCCGCGCCCTTTTGCAAAACACAAAACTTTCCGCGAAAGAGATTGTCGAACGGTCGATGAAAATCGCCGCCGAAATTTGCATCTACACCAATGAAAATATCACCATCGAAGAATTGAAATAATATGGAAACCTCATTTACACCGAGAGAAATCGTCTCGGAACTCGATCGCTACATCATCGGCCAAAACGACGCCAAAAGGGCCGTGGCCATTGCCCTTCGCAATCGCTGGCGCCGCCAACAGGTCTCAGAAGATCTGCGCGAAGAGATCATGCCGAAAAATATTATTTTGATTGGGCCCACCGGTGTCGGCAAAACGGAAATTTCCCGCCGATTGGCAAAGTTAGCCAACGCACCCTTCATCAAGGTGGAGGCGACGAAATATACGGAGGTCGGTTATGTGGGCAAAGATGTCGAATCGATTATTCGGGAGTTGACCGACATCGCCATCAAGATGGTCAAGGAAGAGGCAACGGCCCGAGTGAAAGTGAAGGCGCAAGAAATTGCCGAAGAGCGGCTGCTCGATATTCTGGTGCCGGAACCCTCCGGAACAAAAACAGAAGAGGGGATCATAAAAAAAGAGGATACCCGCGAAAAAATGCGCCAGATGCTCCGTTCCGGAAAATTGAATGACCGCTATGTGGAGCTGAAATCGGAAGGATCCAAAGGGATGTTTCCGATGATCGAAGTGGTTGCCTCCGGTTCCATCGAAGAGATGGGGATGAACCTGAAAGATATGCTGGGTCAGATGATGCCGGGGTCTAAAGATCGGAAGCGAAGGCTTAAGGTTTCAGAGGCGTTGGAACTTTTGGCGCAGGAAGAGGCCCAAAAATTGATCGATATGGAAGAGGTGATGCGTGAAGCAATCCAGCGTGTGGAACAAAACGGAATCGTTTTTTTCGACGAAATTGACAAGATCGCGGTGGGGCGCGAAGGGGGGCGCTACGGCCCCGATGTTTCCCGCGAGGGGGTGCAACGCGATATCCTTCCGATTGTAGAAGGCTGCACCGTGATGACAAAACATGGATTGGTGAAAACCGATCACATTCTTTTTATAGCCGCCGGCGCGTTTCATGCCTCAAAGCCCTCCGATCTGATTCCGGAGATGCAAGGGCGTTTCCCAATCCGCGTGGAACTGAAGCCCTTAACCAAAGACGATTTTTTTAAAATTTTGACCGAACCGACCAATTCTTTAACCAAACAATATATCGCCATGTTGGCCTCTGAAAAAATCAAGATTGAATTTATGGAGGGTGCGTTAAAAGAAATTTGCAATATCGCCGTGATGGTGAATGAACAAATGGAAGATATCGGAGCCAGACGCCTGCATACCCTCATGGAAAAATTGCTTGAGGATATTTTGTTTGATGCCCCCGAAAAATCGGGGCAAAAAATAAAAGTAGATCGGGAATATGTGAACAGCCGTTTGAGTAGTATTGTCAAAGACCGTGATTTGAGCCGCTATATTTTATAGTCGTCATTCCGGCCCCGCATCGCAGTGCGGGGCAGGCTTCAGCCGGAATCCAGATTTTATGCCCAATACCGTTGTCATCGGATTGCAATGGGGAGACGAGGGAAAAGGAAAGGTGATCGACCTTTTAACCCCCGATGTCGATGCCGTTGTCCGCTTTCAGGGAGGAAACAACGCCGGCCATACGTTGGTCATCGAGGGCCAGAAGCGTGTGCTACACCTGATCCCCTCCGGCGTTTTGCATGAAAAATGCCTCTGCATCATCAGTAACGGGGTGGTGGTCGATCCGAAAGTGTTGATCGACGAGATCGAGGGACTCAAAAATTCCGGTTTTTTCAAAGATCCGTCGCAGCTTTCCATCAGCGAAGATGCCCATGTTCTTTTTCCGTACCATGTCCGAATCGATCAACTCCGCGAAGAAAAACGGGGAGGATCGGCGATCGGCACAACGGGCCGCGGCATTGGGCCCTGTTATGAAGACAAAGTGGCGCGATGCGGGATTCGGATGAGCGATCTGGTCGATTCCCTTGCGCTGAAAAAGAGGCTGACCGAAATCGTTCCGGAAAAAAGGAATTATCTAGAAAAAGTGCTCGGTTCCAAACTCCCTCTTTCGGAAGAGGCGATTTACGAACAATACAATACCTATGGCCAATATCTGAAACGCCATGTTTGCAATACGAATCATTTGCTTCAGGAATTAATTTCTCAAAAACGTTCGGTTCTTTTTGAGGGGGCGCAAGGGGTTGGGCTCGATCTGGATCATGGCACCTATCCGTATGTGACCTCCAGCAACACCATATCCGGAGGGGTTTTTACGGGGACCGGCATTTCTCCAAAGGGGGTCGACAAAATTTTAGGTGTTGCCAAAGCCTATGCGACCCGGGTCGGTCGCGGTCCTTTTCCGACTGAACTCAACGATAAAACGGGAGAATATCTTCAGACAAAAGGGGCCGAATTCGGTTCCACGACCGGCCGCAAACGGCGTTGCGGTTGGCTCGATCTGTTTTGGCTCAAACACGCCGTATGGATGACGGGGGCCGATCATTTGGCCCTCACAAAACTCGATGTCCTTTCCGGACTCGATCCGATTTCGGTTGCGATCGGTTATCGTCTGAACGGAAAGATGTTGGATTCCCCGCCGTCGCGGATTGAAGATTGGGAGAAAGTGGAACCGGTTTATGAAAGTTTAAAAGGGTGGCATGAAAATATAGAATCGGTAACAAACATCAAACAATTTCCGAAGGCCTGTCTCGATTATTTAAAATGGGTTGAAAAAGAGATCGGCATTCCGATTTCGATTATTTCGGTCGGGCCCGAAAGGAGCGCCCACATTTATGGGGATCGTCGAGCGTAAGGAGCGGGAAAAAAAACAGCGCAAAGAACAGATTCTGGAAGGGGCCCGGCGTCTTTTTCAGGAGCGCGGCTTTTTGAATGTGACGATGAGCGACATCGCCGAAACTGCGGAGCTTTCGATCGGCACGCTCTATCTCTATTTCAAAAACAAGGAGGATATTTACGCGGGTCTTGCCTGTTTGGGGTCTCAAAAATTCGATCAGCTTCTCGATGTGGCGCTGCATCGGAAAAAAAATCTCTCTCACAAAGACCTTGTCTCTTTTATCGAAAAATTTATGCGGATTTATGACGATTACGGATGCTACTTTGACGTGCTGATGTTCAATTTCAAGGGGAAGGGGAGCATCAATCTGTCGGACGGTTACGCCAATACGTTGCGGGATATTACACAAGGTTCGCTTGCCAAATCGGTCAAATATTTTGCCAGCCGGCTCCCCAAAAAACGGGAAGATAAAATGGAGGCGGCCCGCGCGGCGACCTTTGTTGTCTGGGCCCTTCTTTTGGGATTGACCCAGATTTTGAATGTCGGCCGAACCGAAATTTTCAGCGAAGAAGATGTCCGCCGCGTGATCAACAAGGCGGCCCATCTTTTGAGAAATATCCCGCCTGAACTGAGTTTAAGTTCCTGAACGCCGTTCAGAATAAAAATCAAATTCATTAATGATTTCAGCTTGATATGACAATAAGTTGCAGCTACATTCATGCAACCATGAAAGATATTTTTCAAAAATGTTTCGATTATCAGGATGCCAAGTTCGTTAAAGCCTCCGGTTTTTACCCCTTTTTCAAACCGATTGCCCATTCCAAGGGTTCGACCGTTTTTTACAATGGAAGTCCTGTTGTGATGATCGGCTCTAATAATTATTTGGGGTTGACCCACGATCCGCGCGTCATTCAAAAAGCAAAAGAGGCTATCGAAATTTTCGGCACCGGCTGCACCGGTTCCCGATTTTTGAACGGCAACACGGTACTGCACGATCATTTGGAAAAAAAACTGGCCGATTTTGTCGGAAAAGAAGAGACCCTTGTTTTCACAACCGGTTTTTTGACTAATTTGGGGACGATCGCCTGTCTGGTCGGACCGGACGATATTATCCTCTCCGATGCCGAAAATCATGCCTCGATTATTGAAGGCTGTCGTCTCAGCAAGGCGACCGTGATCACCTATCGCCACAATGACATGCAGGATTTGGAGAAAAAATTGCGGGAAATTCCAAAGGAGAGCGGTTGTTTTATCGTGACCGACGGTGTTTTTTCAATGACCGGTGATATCGTCCGTCTCCCCGAACTGGTTTCCGTTAAGAAACGTTTCCCGAAGGCCCGTCTTTTTATCGATGATGCCCACGGTCTCGGTGTTTTGGGCCCCAAAGGGGAGGGGACCGCCGCCCATTTTGGATTGGCTGAAGAGGTCGATCTGATCATGGGGACTTTTTCGAAATCGTTCGCCTCGATCGGCGGATTTTTAGCCGGTCAGCCCGATGTAATCGATTATGTCCGTCACCGGGCTCGCTCATTCATGTTTTCGGCCGCCATGCCCCCCGCTTCCGTGGCGACGGTGTTGGCTTGTCTCGAAATTCTCAAAGAAGAGCCGCAGCGTCTTGAACAACTGAAGAAAAATTTGAAAAAAATTCTGGATGGATTTGAAAAAATAGGCCTTGCCTATATTCCATCAGAGACGCCGATCGTTTCGGTTTTTGTCGGTGATGAAGGAAAGGCGTTCCGGTTTGTGCAGGAACTTTTCAACAACGGCATTTTTGCGACGCCGGTCGTCTATCCGGCGGTCCCTTTCGGACAGGCATTGATACGGACCTCCTATATGGCAACCCACACCGAAAAAGAATTGGAACAGGTTCTTCGAGTTTTTGGGAAACTGGCCCCCCAGTTTGGCATTCTGAAGTCCCAACTCGAAGTCCCAACGGAGTTGACCCACAAAACCCAAAGTTACAGTTGGCATGAAACCCCCGGAACATTGCAAAAATGTCTTTAGAAATTTTACCGGTTCGAAACTCCGGACAACTCAAACAGTTTATCCGTTTTCCAAACCGGCTGTATGCCAACGATCCCCATTGGATTTGTCCTCTCGAATTTGAAAGAAAAGAATTTTTCAATCCTCAAAAAAATCCATTTTATCGGTTTGGCGAAGCCCAGCTTTTTCTGGCTCTCAAAAACGGTGCGGTGGTGGGGCGTATTTCGGCTCAGGTGCATCATCGGCATCTCGATTTTCACAAAGATGCGACCGGATTTTTCGGATTTTTTGATGCGGTTGAAGAGGCGACGGTTGCTCATGCGTTGGTCCATGCTGCCTCCGAATGGCTCCAAGCAAAAAAAATGAAAAAAATGCGGGGCCCGTTTAATTTTACAATTAACGATGAGGTCGGTGTTTTAGTCGACGGCTTCGACCGTCCTCCGGTTGTGATGATGACCCATAATTTTCCCTATTACGATTCCTTGATTCAGACAACCGGTTTGAAAAAGATAAAAGACCTGTTTGCATGGGATTATGTCGTCGGGGCGATTTCAGAACAGGCCAGACAGCTAGCCGACGCCACGCGTGAACATCCTGGTCTTGTTCTGAAATCGTTTGAAATCAAAAAAATCGATTCGGAAATCCATCTGATGATGCAGCTTTTCAATGAAGTCTGGTCTCAAAACTGGGGTTTTGTGCCGATGACCGAAGAAGAAATCCATCATACCGCTAAACAACTCAAACCGATCATCGATCCCGAAATGGCTTTTTTTGTTTTCGTCGACGGAAATCCGGCCGCCTTCAGCGTAGCCCTCCCCAACATCAATGAAGCGATTCGGGATTTGAAAGGAAAGCTGTTTCCGTTAGGACTTCCGAAATTGTTGTGGCGTTTGAAACGGGGTTTGAAATCGGCACGGCTTTGCCTCATGGGGATTCGGAAACCGTATCGGGGCGGGGCTTTGGGGGCGCTCAGCGTGTTGATGAATGTGGAGATTCATTTGCGCGGGGTTCAAAGGGGTTACCGCTCCGCCGAACTCTCTTGGACATTGGAAGACAATGATCGGATCAACAAGGGGATTGAATTCATGGGGGGAAAACGTTATAAGACCTACCGCATTTACGAAATGCTACTATGAAAATATTCGTTACCGGCGGTACGGGGTTTTTGGGTTCGCATCTTGTTGATACTTTATTGAATGAAGGTCATGAGGTCACCTGTTTGGTTCGTTCCTCCAGTAATTTGAGATGGCTCAAGGGAAAATCGGTTCGGTTGGTTCAAGGCGATCTGCTCCCCGACAATTTTGGTCTCCGAGAAGGGCTCAAAAACGCCGACGGGTGTATTCATGCGGCCGGAGTGATTAGCACGACCAACCCGAAAGATTATTACCGTATCAATGCGGGAGGGACAAGGCATTGTCTTGAAGCGGCCGCGAAAGTGGCCCCGAATTTAAAACGGTTTGTCTTGCTCTCGAGCATTGCTGCGGCCGGTCCCTCCCGAAATGGGGTCTCGATTCATGAAGGGATGGAATCAAAACCGATCACGCTTTATGGCCACAGCAAGTTGGAAGCGGAAAAAATTCTGCTCACATTCAAATCCCGTTTGCCGGTTACCATTTTGCGCCCCCCCGCGATTTACGGTCCGCGGGATAGGATGATTCTGCCGGTCTTCAAAATGGCCAAGAGGCATCTCTACTTCAAACCGTTTGGCCGTCCCCGCTATATTTCGATGGCTTATGTCGAAGATGTGGCGAGGGCCTGCCTTTGGGCGGCCAAGACGGAAAAGGCCAACGGCGAAATTTTTTATGTGACCGACGGGGATAGCTATCCATGGGAAGACATTGCCGATACGCTGGCTCAAATTTTTCACCACAAGGTTTTTAAGATTGCCGCGCCGAAATCGATTCTTTGGCCTGTCGCCTTCGTGTCCGAACTATTGGCTTTGACAAAAAAGAAAATACCCCCGATCACCCGCGTTCATGTGAAACAATTTTATGCCCCGGGCTGGAATATCGATGTCAGTAAAATCCGCGCGGCCGGTTTTCATCCCCGTTTCAATCTGCAAGAGGGGATGCAGGCTAGCGTAGCGGGCTACCGCCAACTCGGCTGGCTTTAATCCTCATTTTCTGCTAAAAATACCTTATGGCTTATTTGGAGGTTCTCAACGGTCCTGAGGTGGGGCAAAAAGTTCCTATTTCTCAGGATACTTTTTTTCTCGGGCGCGATCCGAATAATCATCTTGTCTTGTCCGATCGGACGGTTTCCAGAAAACATGCCGTGATTAATCGTATCGAAGGGGAATTTGCCATTAGTGATCTGAAAAGTCTCAAAGGACTTTTGATCAACGGCAGCAAATTGAACGAGGCCAATTTGGAAGATGGAGATGAAATTGCGGTCGGGGCCGTGCGGCTCCGTTTTTATGTGAGGGATGACGGAAAAATAGGGCCGGTTTTGAAGCCGCGGCGAAAAGGGTTCCGGTTGCTATTTTTGGGATGCCTCATTGCCGTTCTTTTGGGTGGCGGTGCCTATTTTTTGTTGCACCAGACGGACGAGATGAAGCAGCATTATTTATTGGGTATTTCGCTGTTTAATAACAACCATGATATCGAGGGGGCCAAGCGGGAATGGGAAAAAGTTTTGGAGTTGGATCCGAAACGGAAGAGTGTTTATTCCCAAAAGGCCTTGAAATTATTGGATGATTTGGGAGACAAGTAACTTTACCCCCTCCCATTGCCGATAACTATAGGGGACGTTCCATCAAAATTTTGACGCTGGTACCAAAAAGCGTCAAAAAACCGATGGAACGTCCCCGGGGAATTTTGACGGTATGGCTGAAGAGCAATCATCGCAGGAGAAGACGGAGGAGGCGACCCCAAAACGTCTCCGTGAAGCGCGCAAAAAGGGGCAGGTTTCCAAATCGCGCGATATGAATACCGTTGTGATTTTAATCGCGGCGTTTGCATTGATTGCCGTGATGTTCCCCTATTTTTATAAATTGATGGAAGGGGTATTGATCTCCACGTTTGATGTGGTCTCGCGGGAAACGGTGACCTCCGGTGATGCCCTCGATTTTATGAATGCCTCTTTTTGGGTTTTTGTCAAAATGACCCTCCCTTACATTCTGATTTTGTCCCTCATTGCGATTGCGGTCGGATTTTTTCAGGTCGGCCCGATTTTTTCTGCCGAACCGGTGAAGCCGCAGGCCAAGCGGCTCAATATCGTTGAAAATGTCAAAAACATGTTTAAGATGACGACACTCATCGAACTCGCAAAAAATATTTTGAAAATTGCGCTGATTTTTTATTTTGCCTATGTCGTTTTGCTGAGCAATCTCGACCAGATCTTGCTGACCACCACAACAGGGCTCAAAGAATCGACACAGATCGCCGCCTCGGTGTTGACCGCATTTCTCTTCCGCGTTTTCGTCCTGTTTGCCCTTTTGGCAATTCTCGATGTGATGGTGCAACGCTGGCAATATCGAAAACAACTTCGGATGACCAAAGAAGAGGTCAAAAGGGAATACAAACAGGATGAGGGAGACCCCATTATCAAAAGTGTCCGAAAGCAGCTGCATCAGGAATTGGCGATGGGGGATACCCGTCGGGCCGTTGCCGCCTCTGATGTGGTGGTGACCAACCCGACGGAACTGGCGATTGCGATCAAATATGACGAAAAGGAGATGATGGCCCCGACAATCATGACGAAGGGTCAGCGTCTTTTTGCCCAGACGATTCGTGAAATGGCCGAAGAAGAGAAAATTCCGATTATCCGAAATGTGCCTCTCGCTTGGTCATTGATCGAGATCGAAGTGGGGCAGGAAATCCCCGAGGAACTCTACAAAGCGATGGCCGAAGTCTTGGTCTATATTTATCGCTTGCGTCATAAGGTATCAGGTGCCTCGTGAAGGGAGTGTGGCTAATCTTCTTGATTTAGTCCTTGATCGCTTTGAGGCTCTCATTTAGTTTAGTGTTTCATGAAAAAAACAAAGCCGCTCGTTGGGGTTGTTATGGGTTCCCACTCTGATTGGAAAACCATGCAATCTGCCGTTGAAATCCTTAAAAACTTTAAAGTGCCACATGAGGTGAAGGTTATTTCAGCCCATCGGGCTCCGATGATTTTGCACCGATATGCCACATCGGCCAGAAAGCGGGGCTTGGAAGTGATCATCGCGGGGGCAGGTGGGGCGGCCCATCTTCCCGGGGTGACAGCGGCTTTTGTCTCGTTGCCGGTCTTAGGTGTGCCGATCGAATCCAAAGCGCTCAAAGGTTTGGACGCCCTCCTTTCTATCGTGCAGATGCCGGCAGGCGTTCCGGTTGGCACGCTGGCCATCGGCAAGGCGGGAGCAAAAAACGCCGCCTTGTTGGCCATTGCCATTCTTGGAAACAAATATCCCTTTTTTCAAAAAAAATTGGAGATGTTCCGCAAAAAACAGAGACGGGATATTTTGAAAAATCCTGACCCCAGAAAAAAGCGATGAATCATCTCATTCAGGATTTGGCCGTCGTAATGACCGTCGCCGGTCTCGTGACCGTCTTGTTCCGCAAGCTCAAGCAACCGGTCGTGTTGGGATATATTTTAGCCGGATTTTTGATCGGCCCCCATTCTCCCCCTTTTTCTTATATCTCTTCCGATGAAACCATCCATACACTCGCTGATTTAGGTATTATTTTGTTGATGTTCAGCCTCGGCCTTCATTTCAATCTGAAAAAAATCAGGGAGGTGGGGCTGTCGGCGCTGATTGCGGCATTTCTCGAAATCGTTTTCATGGTCTGGATCGGTTTTGAGGTGGGCCATTTTTTTGGATGGAGCGATATCAATTCCATTTTTTTAGGGGCCATTCTTTCCATTTCTTCGACGACGATTATTGTCAAAGCCTTGCATGAAATGGGACTGCAAGAAGAGAAATTCGCCTCGTTGATTTTCGGAATTTTGATCATGGAAGATCTTTTGGGCATTGCGATGATCGCCTTGCTGTCGAGTATGGCACAAACCGGATCGATCGGTTTCGTGGATGTGGTCGGCATACTCGCAAGGCTGGCTATTTTTCTGACGGTCACTCTTGTTATGGGGCTTTTGGCGGTGCCGCCGTTTTTGCGTTTTGTGAACCGATTCCGAAGTCGGGAAACGATGCTCATTTCTATTTTGGGTCTCTGTTTTGCTTCCTCTCTTCTGGCGCTTAAACTCGGTTACAGCGTTGCACTCGGCGCGTTCATGATGGGAGCCATTATATCCGAAGTTAAAGAAATTGAACGGATCGACAATTTGGTGGAACCGGTGAAAGATATGTTCAGCGCGATTTTTTTTGTGGCGGTTGGCCTTTTGATCAATCCGTCTCTGTTGATGCAACACCTCGGCCCCATTGCCGTCATTACTGTTGCCGTGATTTTCGGAAAAATTATCACGTGCGCCTTTGGAACCTATATTGCCGGACATGATGTGAATACTTCGCTTAAAGTGGGGATGGGTTTGGCGCAGATCGGCGAGTTTTCTTTTATTATCGCGGCTCTCGGATTGACGTTGCATGTTACGGGCGATTTTCTTTACCCCATTGCGGTGACCGTTTCTGTGATGACGACGTTGACGACCCCGTATCTGATCCGAAGCTCCGATTTTTGGGTGGCTACTTTTGATCGTTTGGCCCCTCCAAAAGTCCTCGATTTTTTGAACCAATATAATATTCGGGTAGAAAAATTGAAACAGGCGCGGTTCCAGAAAGAGGGGGAGGTGAGATGGAGAAAGGCCGGTGTGGCGCAGATTGCGATCAATCTTGTTTTGATCACCGCCATTTTTTTTGTCGCAAATTTTATGGCCGAAAATGCGGCCCAATTTCTGCCTGAGGATGTTTTGAAGTGGGCGGTCGACTGGAATAATCCCTGCTGGTTTTTAGCGATGACATTTTCTTCGCCCCTGATGCTGGTCACTTTCCGAACACTCTACAAAATGGGAGGCGTTTCCTTTCTGTTTCCGGGGATCATCGGCATCGGTGTTCTCATTTTGCTGCTCAGCGCGACGATGTTTCCACAAGGGTATGTTGTCTTTGTACTGACAGCCATCGCCCTTGCGACATCCGTGGTTTTTTGGCGCTTTCACCTGCAAGTTTACGGGAAGGCGAAGGATCGCATTCGTAAAACACTTTCTTAAAACTTAAATTTTTTCTTTGTCGTTTTTGTCGACAAATTTTTTGATCGCTTCGAGATTTTCGAGAATCATTTTTGCTTTTTTGACGCCGAAACTGAACGGATAGCGGTCTTCTTCCGTGTTTTTGATAACGAGCACCGGATTTCCTTTGTACTCCGATTCTTCAACGATAGCCATAAACTCTCCTTTTAAAGGGTTTGATTTTTTGTGTCTTTAAGATAAAAGGGACCTTCATGCAAGCTAAGAAAAAAGCACTCCTCACCATTTTTTTAGTCGTTTTCATCGACCTCATCGGTTTTGGGATGATGATTCCGATCCTCCCTTACTATGCGAAGTCGTTTGGGGCCTCAGCCACCCTGCTCGGTTTTTTGATGATGAGTTATTCGGGGATGCAATTTCTTTTTTCTCCATTTTGGGGGCGATTCTCCGACAGGATGGGACGCCGCCCCGTCCTTTTGACCTGCATCGCCGGTATCGCCTCTTCAATGCTCCTTCTCGGTTTCGCCCGGTCTCTTTTTTGGCTTTTTGCAGGGCGTCTTTTGGCCGGTTTTTTCGGCGCCAATATTTCCACCGCCCAAGCCTACATCGCCGACGTGACCCCACCGGAAGAGCGAACAAAAGGGATGGGGATGATCGGTGCCGCATTTGGTCTCGGCTTTCTTTTCGGTCCTGCGCTGGGTGGGGTCCTTTCAAAATGGGGATATGGAACAGTCGCCTTTGCAGTAGCCGCTTTGGCGCTGGCCAATTGGCTCTTTGCCGTTTTTTTTCTCAAAGAACCCGAATTGCCTGAAAATTTGCGTCGCGAACATCGGGCTCGTTTCACATGGAAGCAGTGGCGGATGACCCTCGCAGAGGAGTCGACCGGTATTCCTATTCTTCTTTTTTTTCTGGTGACTTTCGGCATGGCGCAAATGGAGACGAGTTTTGCCTATTTTATTTTGGCCCGTTTTGGACTCGGCGCAATGAATGCGGGGTTAATTCTTGCCGGCATGGCCTTGATGATGGCCATTATTCAAGGAGGGGCGATCGGCAGATTGGCAAAGCAGGCAGGGGAGATGCGGCTTGTTCTGGTTGGAACTCTAATTATGATACCCGGTCTTGTATCGGCCTCGTTTGTCCCTTATTTAAAACCTTTTGTTCTCTCTATGCTCGTCTATGTCATCGGCTATTCGATTGTGAGCCCGTCTCTCTCCAGTCTTGTTTCAAAAGGGGCAGGCAAGAGCGTCCAAGGGCTGACAATGGGAATCTATCAGTCGGCCGGAAGTCTTGCCCGGATGTTGGGGCCTATTTTAGCAGGATTCCTCTATGACAATTTAGGGATGAGTGCCCCGTTTTTGTCGGCCTCATTCTTTTTTGTTGCTGTTTTATTTATCCTCCTCAGGGGATCCATCAAAAAAGTGTCTTCAAAATAGTACAGTGTGTTCTCAAATTGTGCTTTTTTTCTTTTGCTGCGAGGCAGAGATTCCGCGAATCAAAATTTTTACATTTTAGAATCAAACTAGATCGGTAAGTTACATTGATTTCTTAAAGTAAATCCTAAGTCAATAAAAATTTCAAAGTTGGCATTCCATTTGCACCCCAACCGGCAGACGCAATTTTTTCTTAACTCTCACAAAATGGAATGGGGGATCGACAAATGAAAACGATATCAAAAAAAAGGATAAGAATTTTCCAAGGCATGTGGCCCCTCCTCACCATTATTGGGATTTCGTTTATTTCCATCCCTTTGTTCGCTTCTCATGCGCAGGTTTTAGATCCGAACTTGAAAATCCTAATGAGACTTGCCGGTGGGGCAAGTCCTCTAAAAAAGAGTCGCAGAGTTGGTAAATCCAATGCAGAGCAGACGGACAATAATACAACGGTGGGTGTTTTTATAAAAACTCGGGATCTCGAGGAACTCCGCAGTTTCTTGCAAAATAATTCAGGCAAAATCAACTCCGTCATCGGCGACATTGTCACAGCCCAAATACCGCTGGACATCGTGTCTGCTTTGAAAAATGTAAAGGGTGTTGTGTATGTTGAATTAGCCCAACCTGTAAAAACAAATTTGAATGTCAGTAGAACTCTCATCGGTGCGGACCAAGTACACAATGGAACTAATTTGAGCCGCAGCTATACGGGTAGGGGTGTTATTGTTGGTATTGTCGATACAGGCATTGATTGGCAACATTCTACTTTTAAAGAGGGAATCAATGGATCTCGCGTGAAATTTATTTGGGACCAGAGTTTGTCCCCTTCCGGAGGTTTCACCGCTCCACGTGAAATTGCCAATACTTATGGTCTGGAATGTGATGAGCGCGACTTGGATATGGAGGGTTCTGGTTTATGTCCTTCAAGGGATCGAGGGGGGCATGGAACTCATGTCGCCGGCATTGCCGCCGGCGGTGACAGAACTTTCAAGGGCATTGCCCCGGATGCAGAGATCATTGCAGTAAAAATTCCGGAAGCCGAAGGGGTGGCCGGTGATTACACTTATAATACCGGTCTTCTGCAAAGCTTTTCAAATCATGTTGTTGACGGCGTTAACTATATTTTCCAGAAGGCATCTGCCTTGGGCATGCCGGCCGTTATCAATTTAAGTTTGGGAACCCACTTTGGTCCGCATGATAGCACTTCCCTTTTTGAACAAGCTTTAAATAACTTGGTCACAGGAGCGCCGGGTCAAAGCATTGTTGTTGCCGCCGGTAATGAAACGAATATTTCCGGAAGTTATTTTGCCAGTGTTCATGCGGGATTCCCTTTACAGGATGAGACAAAGGCCGTTGAGTTCGTTAGCCAAGCAACATGGCTTCATTCCTTGATTATCGATATTTGGCAGCCCGCCGATAGCCATCTTTCCTTTGGTATTGGTGTTGACGATTATAAAAATTATCAAAAGAGCCCCATGGTTTCGCAAGCGGGAACAACCGACTTTGCGACCGCCGACGGACAATTAAATGTGTTGATTGATTCTTCAGAAATACAAAACCCATTGAATGGCAAGAAACACACTCTGGTTTATATTGTAGCCTCCCAAGGGAATGATGGGGTCGCTGTTGCTGCCTCTAAATATGTGTTTGATTTGATCGTTGAAGGGAGGGGTCATTTTGATGCTTGGATTGCCTTGGGAGGCGCCTTTACAAAACGAACGGGCACCTTGAATCACACAGGATTCACTTATCAATCCGGTGACAGTCAGAGGACTGTTGATGTTCCGGCAACGGCGTCCAAGGTTTTGGCGGTCGCCTCTTATTCCAGCAGAAATAATTTTGATAATATCAGTGGATTGACCGGCTGGTTGCCGGATATCGCGTCATTAGTTATTGGAGAGGTCTCTTCCTTTAGCAGCGTCGGTCCCACTGTGGACCCGACATTGACGGGCCAGAAACCGGAAATTGCGGCGCCCGGCGAATGGGTTCTCTCTGCGATGTCCTCTTCCGCTCAAGAAAAATTTGTGTCCCAAAACTGGCCGCGAACCTCTTCTTTCGTCTCTTTGGCGGGAACGAGCATGGCGGCACCGCATGTTACGGGGGCTATTGCGCTTTTATTGGAACGGAACAGATTATTACCGGCCGATAATATTAAAAGGAGACTCTTTTTAACAGCAGATAGCGGACTGGCGGTGGGGATTACGCCTATTCCCAATAATCGTCTGGGCTATGGAAAGCTCAATGTCGATAGGGCTATTCGGTATGACGACTTTGTTTCGAGCGGTTATGATTTTAACAGCCGCGAGTTATTGACCTCTTTAGAGGCCGTGCCAGAGATCGCTTATGACGGTGGTGTGACGGATGCGGAAAATTTTGGGATAACGAACAGCAAGACGGCAAAAAGAGGAGGATTGCAAGAAACTCTTATTGCTAATCCGTCTAACGAAAATTCCGTTGGCGGTGTTTCTAATGATCCACTGGAACCGGTTGCGGGAGGGTGTTCCTTCCTTTCACAAAACGCGTTTTTAAATCCGTTGGTCTCTTTTTTATTTTTCATTTTTGTTACATCCACTCTGTTATTTATTTTGAGAGTAAAAAAAGGTTCTGGGAAGTTTGGTTTGATTGTGTTCGCTTTATTTGTTTTGTCCGGTTGCGGTGGGAGTGGCAATGGGGGCGGGAATGCCCCCGCCCAAAGCAATGAACCCCCCAAAACGGATGAAAAGGTCTCCAGTGGCTCTACGAATTCTCCGGCAGCCCAAAATGCGCCCGTTAATCTGTTAACTTCTCTGGATTTGTCGAAAGAGCAAGGCCAGATTTTTTTTCAGGATGGGTGGGCTGTTTCCATAACCATTAACTTGGATCGGACAAAAATGTTTGCACTCTTTATGCCGTTCAAACATTTATTTGTGGGAGAAACAGTTCCATTGGGGGCAGACGGTTTGTATGGATTCAATCCGGACGAAGGTTTTCTTGTGATATATGAAGGAAAAAATTTTGGTAGTAGCAATGCCCAAATGACCGCTACCTATGTTGCCACTTCCGGATCCTTTAATTTGAACGAAGCGTCGATACGGCAGAATAGTTATTTGCGAGGGACATTTCAGGTCAACCAAATTGTCTCTATTGATCTCTCCACAATATTGATTCAACGTGGAAAGGAACAAATCACCCTATCTTCCAGTTTTTCTGCGGCCGTTGCGGTGGGGGGAACGGGCACTCCTTATATTGTTGAATCGGGTCCCAAAAGTTTACCCATTGGGACGGATATAACAATCAGGGGACTGAATATGGAAAACGTTAGGCGGGTATGGTTCAGTGAGTGTGGTTACAATTTTAGCCTTCCCTTTGAAACGGTGTCTCACACCGTGTTAAAAGTGCATGCGAATCAATTCGGTTGTAAAATCAAAGAGGGACTTTCCATTTTATATGCGCCTGATAATTTTTCTTCTTTTACTTCATTTTCAACAGCCAAAGAATTTGAAGTACAAATTCCCTATCTTCAGAATTTTGCAGTGACAAATCCATGGCGAATGATTTACGATCCGTTGCGGCAATTTGTCTACATTGAAGACTCTACGGATCGAAGATTAAGAATTTTATCAATACCTGATAATAAATTTTTAACGACCGCTTATGCCTCCTTTGCCAATCTTTATGCATGGGATATTACCGCCGATGGTACCCTTTTGGGGTTTTTCAACAACTACTATGCCAATCGTATGACTCTTTTTAATCTTGCAGGTATCGGAGGAATCAGTGATTTGAATGGATCTACCTTGAACTTGTCTGTCATACCTTATGCAACCGATTCTTTTTTCCTTGGAAAGGGAAGAAAAGGATTAGTGGGGACGGATTATGGACTCAAATTAGTCGATCTAAATACCGGTGCCTTTATCTCGCTGCCATCGGCCTTGAGTAGCAATTTTTACTCCGGGTACGATTCCTTATTCCGTTCACAAAACAGAGAATACATCGTTTTAAACATGGGAAATAATAATCCTTATTCCGGTGCTGCCACAGCTGTTTATCATGCGCTTGAGGGGGGAGAGTTCGAAAAAATATCTGCCAGTCGGATTAATAAGAAAATTTTGGGTGTAGCGGAAACAGCCCGAGAACTGTGGTCTGTTGATTCCATTTTTGATTTGAATTTAGTTCAGCAAGGAACTTACGGAGCCGGCATCCCGGATTGGAATTTTTCGACTGCCGTCGGCATTGTGTTCGACCCGTCACATACCTACGCAATTTTAATTAGTAATAAAGGGGTTGCCCATATTTTAAATCGAGCAACCAAAGCCATTTTGGCAATCAATGTACCCCTGATCAACATACAAAATAAATCGCTGTTGAATCAATATATAATGTCCAACGATGGTACCAGACTGATGCTTAGCTCAAGCGATTACCTTCATTTTGTAGACCTTACCGCTTTGTTTCTGTCTCTTAGTTTGCCTTATTCCTGACTTCGCCTTACTGGCCCATTTGTAAGGTGATTCGCAGATCACTTCATTTTTCTGGCAACGATTAGTGCCAGTCTTGCACTGGTTAACGGCTCTCTTCCTTCCGTGCTTTCATAAAAATCGCGACATTCTGCTTCGACAATTGGAATGATTTGAGGAAGATCCCTCTCCAGTTGTTCCAATTGGGCATCCCATTTTTGCCAAGCAGTGGTTGAATGAAAAGTCTTCGGATTTTGTAAAGCCCTCTGGGGTTTGTTCAGTAATTCGTTCAGATACGAGCGAAAAAGACCTTTAACCCTAGCATTTGTAATTTTGGTTTGAAGCGCTTGGAGTTTTTCTTCTCTCAATTCAATTTCCGCCTGCAGGAGGGGATTTGCCTTCATCTTTTGTATTGCTTCCGCTCTTTTGAGGGCACGAGGAGAGCGGGTTGTATGATTTCGGCAGGTGATCGATACTCTTTGTCTCCAGCTTCTCACTTCGTCTTTGGAGAGCTTTCTTCCGGTTTTTATCTCCCTCTGAAGTGTTCTCAACTCCTTTAGCAAAGTCTTTGCACGCTTCTTGTTATTCCCTCTGGCCTTTCGGAGAAAATCATTTACACGGCGTATCCACGTTGCCAAAGGATCTGGGTCTTCGGGTGAAGCGGATGGAGTTGTTGAGGCTGTAGTCGTTGTTGGAGAGACCTCTCCTCTTATCTGGACCACAGCCATAGGGTTTCGATCGATTTCAAAAACAAGTGTCCTCCCTTGCGCCCGTTCCACGGCGGCCAGATGTTCCTCTATGCCGCCGAATTCCTTGCGAAGCCCCGTTTCCAACAGCACATCGACGCTGACCGCAGAAGCGGCGCCGAAAAGAGGGAAAAGGAACTCGGCTATACCCGGGACAGCCATCGGCAACGGTAACGTAAGGGGCCATGCCGAAGAGACACGATATTTTTCAGTAGGCTTGACAAATTTTTCATTAAAAACATCGGCAACCGCCTCTAAATAACGATCTTCAAATTCTGCAAATAGGGGAGAAAAATTTCGAATACGATTTTTGTCGAGTAAAACGGATTGTTCCACGGGAGTATTCCAATGAGCAGAAATGGCCTTGGCAACATTCGGATCCAAAAACAACCCGCGATGCGCCATGCCGTTCATAAGCTTTACGGATACGGGATCGCTTGGAGATGCTTTGTTAACCGGTGTTTGTGGCATGAAGAGTGTCCCGGATGTTCTAGAGCATTATATCGCCTTTGTCGTCAACATTTAAGTTGAAGTACATTTTGAAATATGCGAAAACGCTTTATGGCCAAAATGCTTAATTTTTTTCAGAGCATTTTTATCCTGATTTTAAGACTCTATTGGGGGTGGCAGTTTTTTCAGGCCGGCCTCGGAAAACTTTCCCATATCCAAAAGCCGATCCAGTTTTTCACCGATTTGGGCATACCGCTCCCCACATTCAACGCCTATCTCGTCGGCTCTATTGAAATGATCGGGGGATTGCTTTTGTTGGTCGGTTTTTTTGCCCGTCTTGTTTCCATCCCTTTAATTGTGGTTCTATTGACTGCCCTGTTTACGGCCCATGCCGAGGCGACCTTTAATCTTTTCAGGGATCCGGACACTTTTTTTGAACAGGCCCCTTTTCTATTCCTTTACGCCTCATGGGTCGTTTTGTTGTTTGGACCGGGACAATTTTCGCTCGACCATCTTTTTCACAATTTTTTTCTTTCCAAAAAAGAAAAAATTGTGTAATAAGTAATCAATGGCAAACGCTAGCGCAAAGCGCATTAGCGGGGGGTCCGTTCCGGTGCCGCCTTCGGCCACTTGTTCCACAAGAAGGTGCTCCCAGTCCCCCATAGAAGTATGTCATGAACGTGAATTTGTTTTGACCCTTGAATTGAATGCCTGCCTCGATACGCTCCCTGAAACAGAAGAACCGTTGCTCGATGCGGGCATTATCAATCCGAGCCAAAGCGCCAGTGCTTCATCCAACAGTCGTTATGGTGATTCAGAATTGCTTCAATGTGTGGAAAGACTTCGTAGTCTCGAAAATCGCATCAATTCCTGCTATCTGCAAAAAATATTTTGGATCCTTATGCAGATGCCTCAATCCAAACCTATGGTGCCAGGCACCAAGTGACACTTTTTAAACAGCCCCTTGATTTTTACCGAAATTTCCGAAAGCGGGAACCGCGTCTTGGCCTAAAGCTTCGGGTGCGGGATGCCGGTTTAGCGGCGTGTTCTATAAAACTCGAAGAGCCGGGGAGAGAGACAATCTTTAAAGTCTTCCGAATTAATTTTTCGATATCTCTCACATCCCATTTTTGATCGGGGGTTGCAAACGAGATGGCCTTCCCTTCACGGCCGGCGCGGCCGGTGCGACCGATGCGATGGACATAATCTTCAGAATTGTCGGGCAAATCGAAATTGATTACGAGGGCGATATCTTTGACATCGATGCCGCGTGCGGCGATGTCGGTTGCCACTAAAATCCGATAGCGGCCATTTTTAAAACCGGCCAATGCCTGTTTTCTCTGGGCTTGTGAACGGTCGGCATGAATTTCTCCCGCCCGATACCCTTTGAAATTCAGATTGCGGCAAATCTTTCTGGCCCCAATTTTGGTTCGCGAGAAAACGAGCACGGTCCCCTGATTTTCGCGCAACACCGTCTCCAACAAGGGCTGCTTTGCCTCTTTTTCAACGACAATAATCTCATGTTCCACATTTTCCGCGGCCGTTCCCGAAGGGGCCACCTCCACTCGAACCGGCAGTTTCATGTGGGCGGTTGCAATGTTGACAATCGCATGGGGCATGGTGGCGGAATAAAGCAATGTTTGACGATCGGTCGGTAGGCGTCGAATGATCTGATTAATTTGCGGCGCAAAGCCCATATCAAACATTCGGTCGGCTTCGTCCAACACCAGAATGCTGACCTCCTCCAATGTGACAAATTTTTGTTGCATATGATCGATGAGACGGCCGGGGGTGGCTACCAAAATGCGGGGACGACGCCTTAGCGCATTGATTTGATGAAACATCGATTCGCCGCCGATCAAAACGGTGCTCGAAATCCCGAACGATCTTGCAATTTTTTGGATCATCTCATTGACCTGCAGCGCCAATTCACGGGTCGGAAGCAAGATAAGCCCGCGTCCGGCAATGGTTTGCAAACGTTGTACCATCGGAATTCCGAAGGCCAAGGTTTTGCCAGTGCCGGTTTGAGCAATGCCGATGATATCTTTCCCTGCCAGCCCCGCCGGGATCGATTGATGTTGGATCGGGGTTGGGGTTTTAAAATGAAGCTGATCCAAAATCGTCAAAATTTCGTGTGAAATGCCGAGATTGTGAAAAGAGTCGGTTGTCATATTCAGCGGAGGTTAGCCTGTAAAATATTTTTACGCAATCGGATGTTTTTGGGGGTCACTTCAATCTGTTCATCGTCTTTGATAAATTCGATCGCGCGTTCGAGCGTTATGGGCAATACGGGACTCAAAATAATGTTTTCGTCTTTTCCGGCGGCTCGCATATTGGAGAGTTTTTTCTCTTTAGTGGGGTTCACATCGAGATCGTTTTCACGGTTGTGTTCGCCGACGATCATCCCTTCATAGACGGGAACTCCCGGCGCAACAAACAAGGTGCCGCGAGGCTCCAGATGGAAGAGGGCATAGGCGACCGAAGTCCCCTGCCGATCGCAAACCAGCGCACCGCTGGTGCGGGCTCTGACATCGCCTCGATAGGGCTCATAACCGAGCAGATAGGAATTCATCAGTCCCATCCCGCGGGTGTCGGTCAAAAATTGGCTCCGATAACCGATCAAACCGCGGCTTGGGATTGAAAACTCGAGCCGCACGCGGCCCGATCCGTGATTGACCATGTTGATCATCCGCCCTTGTCTGAGTGCCAGTTTTTCGGTGATGATGCCGATGAATTCCTCGTGGCAATCGATGAAGAGATGTTCGATCGGCTCCAGTTGTACTCCATTTTTTTCTTTTGTGATCACCTGCGGGCGGCCGATCGCCAATTCAAAACCTTCGCGGCGCATCGTTTCAACCAAAATGGCCATCTGAAATTCACCGCGGCCCTTGACCACAAAACTCTCGGAACCCTCTCCCATTTCCACGCGAAGCGCCACGTTGTGCAGCGTCTCCTTTTGCAAACGCTCGATGATTTTTCGGGACTGGACGATTTTTCCATCGCGACCCGAAAAAGGGGAGGTGTTGATCATGAATTTCATCGAAATGGTCGGTTCATCCACCGTGATCCGCTTCAAAGCTTTGGGCGATTCCAGCGTGCAGATTGTATCGCCGATTTCGACCTCTTCAATGCCGGAGAGAATGATGATGTCACCCGGCTCCACTTTTTCGGCCTCTTGCAGACGAATCCCTTCATAAACTTGCAGACTGGAGACACGTAACGGTCTTGGTGTCTGATCTTTGCCGATGCAAACCAGATTGTCGCTGATTTTGGCGCTTCCGTTAAAGACACGGCCGATCGCAAGGCGGCCGACATAATCGGAATAGGAGAGATTGGTCACCAACATTTGAAAGGGCTCTTGGGGATGATAACTCGGCGGCGGGATTTCTTCCAGAATCGTTTCAAAAAGAGGGGAGAGGTCTTTTCCTTTTTCATTCAATTTTTTTTGAGCGATCCCTTCACGGCCGATGGCGTACAAAATCGGAAATTCGATCTGGGCATCATCGGCATCGAGATCGATGAAGAGGCTGTAAATCGCATCGATGACCTCTTGAGGGCGGGCATCTTTCCGGTCGATTTTGTTGATGAGGACAACAATTTTAAGTCGGGCCTCCAACGCTTTTTTGAGAACGAATCGGGTTTGGGGGAGAGGCCCCTCCGAGGCGTCGACCAACAGAATGGCTCCATCGACCATTTTCAAGCCGCGCTCCACTTCACCGCCGAAATCGGAGTGGCCGGGGGTGTCGATGATGTTGATTTTGACCCCTTTCCATTCAATCGAACAATTTTTGGAGGCAATCGTAATGCCCCGCTCCCTCTCCAAATCCATGCTATCCATCACCCGCTCGTCGACAGCCTGATTGACTCTAAAGGTGCCAGACTGGCGGAGCATAAAATCGACCAGCGTCGTTTTGCCATGATCGACATGGGCGATGATGGCGATATTACGGACATTTTTATTTCGAGCACTTTTCATAAACAATGGGGGCCCCAACTACGGGAAATACAGGAGATATGCAAGAGATTTTAAAAAATGGTAGTGGAACAGTTTGCCGATGTCATCCCCGCGAAAGCGGGGATCCATGGATTCCTGCTTTCGCAGGAATAACAAACTGACCCACTACCTAAAAGCTTATCGATAGGGAAATTTTTAAAGTCATGTTGACATAAATAAGCCCCTTTTATACTGTGCCGCGACTTTTTTGATTACCCGAATTTTTTAAATTAAGAGGCGCTAGCTCAGCTGGTAGAGCATTTCCCTTTTAAGGAAAGGGTCCCGGGTTCGAGCCCCGGGCGCCTCACAAATTTTGCGTCAGCAAAATTTGTCCCGATATACGATACACGGTATGCGAAAGCTGACGCAAAATTTCGTTCCTCGTGTATCGAATATCGTGTATCGGGAAAATTTTCGTCCCCTTCGTCTAGAGGCCTAGGACACCGCCCTTTCACGGCGGACACACCGGTTCGAATCCGGTAGGGGACGCAATTTTTTGCAAGAAAAATGGAGGTTATCCATGAAACTCTTTCTTGTGCATTGCGGTTATTATGATCCCTCTCTTTGTGACGGTGCCTTTGAATCTCACATCAATGTTTTTGTCGCCGCCAAAACTTTCGAAGACGCTAAAATCAAAGCCAAACAACATGAGATGTTTCATAATCTTAAAATGCACGTGGACGGTTTGCAGGAAGTAACCGCTGTCGATGGGTTCAAGATTTTTTTACAAGAGACAGCGCAGTTAGAAGGAAAAAGTATTATCACGACAAATCGCCATCGTGATCTGGCACCCAAAAAACCTGTTTAATGTTGTAATTTTTACATCGCCAATGCAAAATCCCCCTTTTAGTGCATTTTCACATCTACAATGGGCCCGAAATCATACAATGCATTGGGATTTTCATTATGTGCGAGGATTGTCATGAGAAGCGGTAAACTCATGTATAAGATAGCAGGTCTTTTTTTATTGTCTCTATGCGGCATGGCCTGTGGCACAACTTCTTCATCTTGTAATATAGCGACCGTTGCGACCACGAGCGGGCCTGTTTGTGGCAAAAGCCTAACCTTGTCAGCAGGTGTTTCATTATCTAACACTGCAATTGTTTATGCCTACCTTGGCATTCCCTATGCCAAGGCACCGACCGGTGGCTTGCGCTTTATGCCGCCAGAAGCATATCCCAAATCCGCAGGTACCATTAATACCACCCAATTCAGCCCGATTTGTCCCCAGTCCGGATCTGTTCCTGCCTTTTTCCAACCGGTCAATGGCACCAGTGAGGACTGCCTTACTCTGAACATCTGGAGACCGGAGACTGCCACAATCTCAAATCATATTCCGGTCATGTTTTGGATCCACGGGGGACAATATGTTCGGCACGGGAGCGGGATCAATGGCTGGGATGGTGAAATGCTGGCCGCGCGTGAAAAAGTGGTGGTAGTTTCGATCAACTATCGTCTCGGTGCATTGGGCTTTTTGTATGATGCCGCCGATGGCATTCGTGGCAACATGGGCCTGAAAGACCAGCAACTTGCCATGCAGTGGGTACAAGACAATATTGCCAATTTCGGCGGCGATCCCGACAAGGTTACCCTTTTTGGATGGAGCGCAGGGGCTATTTCAGTGACCGCACATGCGCTATCGATCCCCTCAAGCCGACCAACGACACCCTATTTTAGGGCGATCATGAGCCAGAGTAATCTTTTGGGAAGTAAGCTCAATGCTTCCGGGAGTGCGGCTGTTACAACTTTGACCAATACTTTTTTGACGTCAGTATGCCCGGGAATAAGTGCCGGTTCTGCGTTAAGCTGCCTGCAGTCCGCATCGATTGCAAGCATTTTGACAGCACAATCGGCGGCAGGTTCCTTCTTTCCGATTGTCGATGACAGCTTTCTTGTCCGACAGGCCATTGCAGGGGCATCGGCGGGACTGCTGAACATGCCGGCGGTTATTGGGAACGTGCAAAGCGAAGGGAATCTCTTCGTGGCCGAAAATATCAATGCAACCACGTTGTCCAGCACAGAGTACGAACAAAAGGTTACCGACCTGTTTGGTGCGACCGATGCGGCCAAGGTGCTAGCCACATCACCCTACATCCCAACCTCTGGCGGAAACAACATTACGCAGTATCAGCTTGTGGAGACAGATTATCTGTTTGGCTGTCCGGCGCGATACCTTGCGAGCAAGGCATCCAGTTCTGTTTTTATTTACATTTTTCCGGAAGTCCCCAATGATAACATAAACTGGAATACATCAACTGACCCTAGTTGTACGGGTGCGGTTTGTTTAGCGTGTCAAAGTGCGGCATGTCACGGTGATGATCTTGCATTTCTCTTCAACAGTGTCCCACTGGTCAATACGGGACCGCCCATTCCGGATGTGCTCCTGCAGACCCTCAATACTTCACAACAGACTGTGGCCAATGCCATGCAGGATTTTTGGGGGAATTTTACCAAGAACCTTGATCCTGGCGTAGCCGGTGGTGTGATATGGCCCTTATTTACCAATGGAGGCACATACATACAGTTTGGTTGTTCCGGGAGTGGCTGCTCGCCGACACTTTCCACAACGACCGCTGTCCCGTTTAATAAGTGCACGACATTCTGGGATACCCAAATTGGTTATGAGGGTTTGGCGCCAGGGTCCTAGGCAGGCAAAAAAACCGAATGCCGGTTTGAGAATGAGACCGTCTGGTTGAGGAAGGCGCTTTTGGATTCCCGCCGGAGCCTGTCCCGTGCTCTGACACGGGGCTGGAATGACAAGATGAACCCTTTGGCGACAGGCACAATCTTTGTTGTTCCCTTAGGGGACGCAAAGTGATAGCTGGCGAAATCTCCCAGCTTAATAAAGGGGTGGGGGAATTATTGGTTGAAAGGAGATTCTATGGGAGATGGTCGCGTAGAAAATTCCACAAAAGTTGACCTGCATAAGTTCTCAGTTGACCTTCTGGGTATCGAAGAAGTTCCAACCTTTGCAGGTAACGGGCGGTTTTATGGAGTCGATGATAACGCTAAAGCTTGGGCCAAAAGTAGAGAGCTACTGAAATGCGAACCGATTCGTAAACTTGTCACCGTTGAAGTTCGGGTTGATAAAGCTGGAAATAGGAAGGCCGTTCCTTCTTTATTCGGTGAAGTGGATCGGAAAAAGCTAACGACCGCTTTCGGATCTTGTGGTAAAACAAAGTTTAGCCAGCCACCAAAAGTCACTGAGGCTGATAGAAGAAAATCTCCCTCTTTAGGATGGGCACATCAAGTTCAATACTATACAGGGCCTAACAGTCATTCCATTGTTCTTTAACCGTTGCAGAATTCTGCCCCGCCAGAAGCGGGCGCAGGCGCCACTTTCTGCAATAATTAGATCATGAAATTTTTTACTCTCCTTTTTTGTCTCGGGATTTCTTGGGTCGTTTATTCCGGGGCGGATATGACACAGGAAAAAGCGGTTGCTTTGGTGCGTCAGTTGCCGGAGGTCCAAAAATATTTAAAAAAAGTTCCCAACGCCCATATTGAAATGGATCATGAAACCGATTCCCAATCGGCATGGGTTGTGCATGTTTTTGAAATAAAAAACGGGCACACCGCCACCTTAAACTGGTTTGAGGTCGATAAAAAAACAGGCAAAATCCAAAAAGAATTTCACTAAAGAGGATCCTCATTCAGCGTAAAATGCCGACATCGATCATGCCATCGGTGTAATAACGATCGCCTTCGCCGTTGCGCCCCGAAAGGGTGGGGCCAATGCCGCTTGCTTGATAGCGCAGCAAAATCTCATTTGCATTTTCAAGATCAGAAAAGAGTTTGCCCCTTTCCGCATCGATATCGGCGTCGATATGGTGCAAAATCTGGCCGGTGTAACGACTGAAACCGTAGCTTGTATCAAATGTAGCGGCTCCGAGCCAAACCGGCTTCGTCTCTTTCCATCGGGTATCGGATTGCCAAAAACGGACATGGTGCCGTTTTTTGATATTTTCCGCCGCAGGTTGCTCAAAGGTGAGGTCCTCCTTGCGGCCGAAAAAATAGAGGTTGCTGACGGGGGCTTTCGGATACGGTTTTTTGAATAATGCGCTTTTTACAATTTTGGCCGCGGTTTTGAAAGTCAGCGCATTCGCCGGAAACCATCCCGCCTTGTGCATGGCCTGCACGAGTTCCTCCTGAGTGCCGGCCAAAACCACATTGATCGGATCGCCCGGAATCCCTTCTTTAGTATGGGTGATTTTCGGTTCAGAATTGAACCTCGGATCCGGTTCCAAATCACGCCAGAATCTTGGAAGAATTTGATAAGCCAATAGCCAATAAAGCAACGCAATAAAGCCTATGGTTAAAAAAAAATTTTTCAGCATGTCGGATCATGTCGGATGAGAATGTCCACTTTATGGTATTTTAACTTTTCTGTAATACATCGGTGAGTTAAAAACCATAAGTATTTCTAACATTTGATCCGCACCTTCGGTACGTCTCAAATGTTGAAATACTTTATGACCCAAAAAGGGATTCAAGACAAGCCCGGATCCATTGCATCGGTTCGGATTGGGGCGGCACCTTTAGCGAAAGCGTTATCCCCTGCGACGTTCTATTATGATGATGGCGCAATTGAAAAACGCTCCAAGGCCGATCTTCTTCGTCAAGGGGAGCCCATGTTACCGCTGAACTGAAAGGATAATTTTCAACGTTCCTTAATTTTCTGCCGATGGTTTCTGAAAGCCGATTTATGGTGCCATTCGTTCCTGTCATTTCTTCCCAAACTTCCTGAAACGCGTTCTCATTTTGTTTGCTTTTGATCTGAATCCAGAGCTCCCGCTCTCGGTCTGCCCAATCGATGATAAGACCCTTTCCGAAGGGAAGTACATAGGTCAGATGTGTTGCCGGAATACCTTTTTTGGCGTCCATTGTCATTTGCATTTCAATTCTTCTCAAAAAATCATCGCAAGAATTTTGGAACGGTTTTTTTTGTGTTCCAGAGGAAGGAGGGGTGATATCGGCGGCAGGGATAAATACAGATGGTGTTGGAGGAGGCAGCGGAGCATTCATTGAAAAAGGGGCGCTCCCGGCCGAAGCAATTTTGACAATGGGTCCCATAAAGAGAGGCTGCCCCTAACAGCTATCCCTTTCATTGACAACTTTTTTCTTTGATTTATTCTCTTGCCCCAACCAAGGGGGAAAAATGAACAAAAAAATGACGGGAGCCATATTGGCTCTCACGGTAGCCGCTCTCTTTGCCTCCGGCAAAGTGTCGGCAGCAGAAGAGAAGAAGGGGGATGATGCAGGAAAAGTGAAGTGCCAAGGAATCAATGCCTGCAAAGGCAAGGGGGCCTGTCACAGCAAAGAGAATGCTTGCGCCGGCAAGAACGGTTGCAAAGGAAAAGGGTGGACAAACGTTCAGACAGAAAAAGAATGTACGGATAAAGGCGGAAAGGTTGTTAAAGGTTAAAGAGTCTCCATTTTTAGGATTTGGGGTGGGTTTGCGTCCACCCCATTATTCCCATCTTCTTGAGAATAAAACACAAGTCGATTGGTTCGAGATTATTTCAGAAAATTACATGATGGAGGGGGGGAGACCGCTTGCGGTATTGGATAAGCTCCGTGAAAAATATCCGATCGTGATGCATGGTGTCTCTCTTTCGATCGGTTCCACAGACAAGATCGATTTTGACTATCTGAAAAAACTGCGCCGTTTGGCCGAACGGATTCAGCCGGCGTGGATTACCGATCATCTCTGCTGGACCGGTTTTGGCGGACACAACGCCCACGATCTCTTGCCGCTCCCCTACACCGAAGAGGCCGTTGCCAATACGGTAGAGCGGATCGAAAAGGTTCAAGATTTTTTGGGAAGGTCCATCGGACTCGAAAATGTCTCGAGCTATATCGAATATCGTCACGCCACCATGCCTGAATGGGAATTTTTAACGGAGGTGGCGAACAGGGCCGACTGCGGCATTTTACTGGATGTGAATAATATTTATGTCAGCAGTGTGAATCACCGGTTTGATCCGTCAACTTATATCCAAAACGTTCCGGCAGATCGCGTTTGGCAATATCATTTGGCCGGTCATAGCGATTACGGCGATTATCTTTTAGACACACACGACCATCCGATTATCGATCCGGTTTGGAAGCTCTATCATGAAACGATCAGAACAATCGGACTCCGTTCCACTCTGATTGAATGGGACGACCACATCCCCGAATTTTCGGTGTTGGAAGCCGAAGCAGAACAGGCGAGGGGCTATGCAAAAACAGCCGCTTAAAAAAGTTCATGAAATTTTCTGGAAATTGATCACGGCGCCGGAGGGAGTGGAAGAGGGGCTCCGACAATTTCCGGAAATTCAGATAGAGGATTGGTTTAAAGGAGACGAAAAATTGTCTCCGACGCGTCGTCTCAATATCTACGCCAATATGTATTTTTGGCGGATTCACGATGCGATCAAAGAAGATTACCCGGAAGTTTTTGAAAAAATCGGCGAGAAAAACTGGAACAATTTGATGACTGACTACCTTTTGCGGCATCCCTCCGATACCCCTTATCTTCAATATGTCGGAAAATATCTCCCCATTTTTTTAAAAGAATCGCCCCTTTCGCAAAAATGGCCGGAACTTTATGATTTAGCTCTTTTGGAGTGGGAAAAGGCGATGCTCTTTGAGGCGAAAGAGGCCTCGACCATTTCGATCGAAGATTTGCAAAAAATCGATATCGCAAAATGGCCGCATCTCCGCTTTGAATTTGTACCGGCATTTAAATTGATCGAGACGAGCAAAAAAGATTGCATCCGCATTTGGCGAAAAGATCATGCGGTTTTTCATAAAATAATTTCCAAAGAGGAGTCTGTCGCATTAAATGAAGCCTTGGCTAAAAAACCCTTTTCGGATATTTGTGAAAAAATCGGCGATGCTGAAAAGGCGGCTCGTTTTCTGGCCGATTGGGTGGAAGGGGGATTGATTCAAAAAATGCTCCTATGAAAATGATCTTAAAACGTCGGTTATTTCTTTTATTCATCATGGGGGCGGTTATCGGCTCGGTTCTCGACAGCTTTCATGTTTATGGTGGTGCCGCTTATTATGCCAAGCCGATGGCGTTGGGAATCTCTTTGTGGACACCCCTGATTTTAGGAATAGCCACCGTTGTCATCGGTTTTACCCATTGTCTCATCCATCCTGTTATTTGGAAATTGAAACCGGCGGTTATTACCTCCGTCATCCTCTTTATTATCGCTTATTGGGTCAGCGCTTTCTATGCGGGAAGCAATATGGAGAAGGCCATTATTATTTTGTTGCTTTATTTGCTTGGATGGGGTTTGTACGACCGCACTTGGGAGAGTCTTATTTTGGCAACTGTGACAGCGCTCATTGGAAGTGCCGTTGAAGGAATCTTAGGATTTGTGGGCTTTTTCATTTACACCCGCCCCGATTATCTCTATATCCCGATATGGTTATTACCATTATACGCCAATGCCTCGGCGGCCTGTGGCAATTTGGGGCGCTATTTTTTGTCAAAGAAGGTAATGATTGTAAATGTTTAATAAATTTGTTACGTTATAACAATAGTGCTTGAAGCGTTAGTGCTTTCAGCGAATCAGGAGGATAGTCATGGGCAAAAGGCTCTACGTAGGGAATCTTCCCTACTCAGTAACGGACGAGAAATTGTCCGAGATGTTCAGTCAGCACGGAACTGTTGAGTCGGCAAGAGTAATCACCGACAAATATTCCGGCAGAAGCAAAGGCTTCGGTTTTGTGGAAATGACCACAGACGACGAAGCAAGAGTGGCCATTGAAAAAATCAATGGTCAGGAAATCGAAGGGCGCAAACTCAATGTAAATGAGGCCCGTCCACAAGAGGAGAGAGCTCCCGGTGGTGGTGGTGGCGGTGATCGTAATAACAGACGCTCCTTTGGTGCAAAAAGAGGCTTTGGTAGCCGTTAAATAAAGGTTAAATCCCTTATTTAAATGATCGATGAAATGCCTAGTGATAACAGGGTGTTGTCTTTTTGCGCTCGCATCTCTTGCCCTTGCAAAAGAGAACACTAGGTTTTATCGCCAGATCAGTTTAGCGGTTTCTTACTCTTATCATTTTGCCGGCCTTTGGCCCTCTACTCCTCAAGAAAAGGTTGAGAAATATGAATTCATTCTTGATGATAGAGATTATCCTGTTCGGATAACGCACTACGGCCTGAAAGGGTCGATTGTTAATAATGAAGAGGGTTGGGCCCTTTATAAAATCCAATACGACAGTCAGGGGCGTCTTATCGAATCTTCTTTTTTCAATGCCGATGGAAAACCGACATTGGGAAAAAGTGTCGGTTTTTCAAAGGAAGTGGTCGAGTATGATGGCCTTGGAGAAAAAACAAGCCGCTATTATAGCTCCAATGGAAGACTCTTAAAAGTGCCGGAAAGTGCTCAAATAGACAGTTTTAAGAGCCTTTCTCCTTGACAAGAAAGAGCCCCATCTTTAAAAAGAGACCCTAATATTGATTGAAAAGGAGGGAATTATGGCAGAAGAAATCTTAGTCGTGCAGTCGAAGGTGAAAGAATACATCAAGGGAAAAGGGTGCCAAACATCGGCAACCGCCATTGATGCCTTGAGCAATAGAGTCAAAGATCTGCTCAACGATGCGGTTGAAAGAGCCAAATCGAACAATCGCGCTACCGTTAAAGACAGAGATATTTAATTTATCCTTCTCCTTGAAGGAAAACCCCGTTCCCCGAAAGGGTGGACGGGGTTTTGTTTTTCAAAACTCTTCGTCGGGAATTTCTTCGGGCGGGATATCTTCCGTATTAAAGGTATCATCCATAGGCATTGCTTCGGTCGGCTCAATGGCAGCCGGTTCTGTTTTCGTAATGGAGGTCTCGTCGATCATCGATTCCGGTTTTACCTCTTTCCCCTTTTCTTTCTCTGCTTTTCGATAACCCATAATGCTTAAAATCCGATCGGCTTTGGATTGGGCATAACGGCTTGCCCGATGTTTTTCATAAAATTTAGGATTGGGAAGAATAGCCGCCAGCCAAGAGGCTTGGGATGCGGTCACATTGCCCGCTTTTGTATTATAATAATGTTTGGCCGCCGCTTCGGCGCCATAAATGCCGTCGCCCCATTCCACGACATTCAGATAAATTTCCAGAATACGTTGTTTGGAGAGCTGCTGTTCTAATTGAATCGTAATCAGAATTTCTTTGAGCTTTCGAAACGGATTTTTGGAAGGGCTCAAATACAAATTTTTTGCCAATTGCTGCGTAATCGTCGATCCGCCTCGGATGATTTTTTTCTTGCGCCAGTTTTTTTGAAAAGCCTCGGTAATCGCCTGCCAGTCAAACCCGCTATGCTGAAAAAAAGAGCTGTCCTCGGCTGTAACCACCGCTTCTTTCAAATGGGGGGAAATCTGCGAATACGGGACCCACGCGTACTGCAGCGGCTTTTCTCCTTTATAGCGCTCCATGAAGGCAGTTGTCTCCGGATTTTGAATTTTTAGAATTTCAGCATTGGGAAGAGTCAACTGCGTGTAGAGAACAAAAAGCCAGAAAAGCCCAAAAGTAATGACGATTACAAAGCCGATCTGTTTCGTTTTTCTTTTCACCTTTTCTAACATATCAATCTCTTTGAGAGGTTGCAATTTAAAGAGTCTACTGCTAAACGGTGCCTCTCTATGCCTGTCAAATCTGATCGCTGGATCAAGCAGATGTCGTTTGAAAATAAAATGATTGAACCCTTTGAGCCGTTGCAAGTTCGCGGCGGCATCTCTTTCGGGCTCTCTTCTTATGGATACGATTTTCGATTAGCACCGGAATTTAAAATTCTTAAAGACAGGCCCGGTGTTATTATCGATCCGAAAACGTTTTCATCGCTGGAATTTGAAGAAAAAGCGGGGGCTTTCTGCGATATTCCGCCGCACCGGACCATTTTGGGCCGCTCTCTCGAATATTTCCGAATTCCCCGAAATATTTTGACTATTTGTTACGGCAAATCGACCTATGCCCGTTGCGGTATTTTGGTCAATGTGACCCCTTTTGAACCGGAATGGGAAGGCTTTGCAACATTGTCTATTTCGAATCTCTCCGGTATGACGGCACGAGTTTATGCCAATGAGGGGATCGCCCAATTGATTTTTTTGGAATCGGATGAGCTCTGTGATATTTCTTATCTGGACAAACAGGGAAAATATCAGGCACAAAAAGAAATCACCGGAGCCAAGATTTAAATGTCATCCCGGCGGAAGCCGGGATCCAGAATAGACTTCGGCTTGCGCCGGAGTGACAAAAACGATTATGAGCTATTTCATCAACAGAAAAGAACACCTCACCTTTTGGGAGAAACTGTATCTCCCCGAAATTTTCCGGGGGCTAAGCATTACGGCCGGCCATCTGTTGCACAGCCTTTTTCATATCGACGACCGGATGACGATCGAATATCCCGACAAGAAAAAAGAGCTGCCCCCCGGCTATCGGGCCGAACACCGTTTGATGCTTCGGGAAGACGGACAAATTCGCTGTACGGCTTGCATGCTTTGTCAGACGATCTGTCCGGCCAACTGCATTGAAATTATCGCTGAGGAAACAGAAGATAAAACGGTGGAAAAACGCCCCAAACTTTTCACGATCAACGAACTCCGCTGTATTTTTTGCGGGCTCTGTGTGGAGGCCTGTCCCTGTGACGCGATCCGAATGGACACCGGTAAATACGAAAACTCAAGCTTCAATAGAAAAGATCTGATTTACGATATCAAAAAACTGGCGAGCAATCATCCTGACAACGCCGGCAAAATTTCTTCAGCCCTTTATTAAACCCAGAATTATTTTTTGCAAACAGGCCGATTTTTCCACTCACCGGCGCATTTGTCCTGTGCTGGGGGGGGTACGGTCGCTGTGGCAGGAACGGCGGCCTCGTCTGGCTTTTTTGTGACAAAATCTTTGAAGTAAACCGCATGATAACCTCCAATTGTTTGGGTTAACGCCTCGGCGGCCTGCCTAAAACGATTTTCTAATTCGACGGTAGATTCTTGCGGTTTTGGATCAATGGCCACCTCCCTTTGCAGCGATTCATAAAGGCAATACGATTTGCTAGGCGAGATCGGTTCGCATATTTTCCCCTCAAAAAGGGCGGTACGGCTTAACTTTGTTGGGGCATCACTCATAATTTCCTCCTTGGTAGGAGAGAATAGCAATCGATGTGCCAAGTAATAATCGATTAATC
>JAHFSU010000009.1:0-17124 GCA_023265595.1 Deltaproteobacteria bacterium | reverse complement strand
GTTGGGGCATCACTCATATTGCCTCACTTTTTTTAGCGCAAACGTTGACAGGTGTTTTGACAATGCATTCTCCTTTAAAAAAGCCTATCAAATTGCACATACCACCATTCGAGATAACATAATCTGTCTCGCATGCCTCGTTTTTCCCTCCATTGATGACGGCCTTCAATGCCTTTGCCAAGGCAACATCCAGACTGACAACATAACTGGAATTTGGTTGATTCAAAGCCGTATCGGTGCAGACTTTCATTTTAACACTCTCTGTACAACGGTCATTAATCGCGTCTTCTAATTTACAAAAACCGCGTTCCCTTTCTGTGACATAAGTAAAGCAATCTTGATTCTCCCCTATGTTGCAATAATAGCGGGTCTCTTTTGAATAAGGTTTTTGAGGGACTTCCGGGTTGAATCGGGTTACTTCAATAGCTTTACAGACATCACTCATAATATCTCCTTGGTTGTTTAGTTTGAAAGAATAGCAATCGATGTGCCAAGTAATAATCGATTAATCTATTGATATTATTTCACATTTTGTTAGTATTATTTTGTAAGTTGTGTCAGGTTGAGACAAAGTGTCCTAAAAGTGAGACAACATGGCTAAAGATTTTTATCAGGTTTTGGGTGTTGCAAGAGGGGCTTCGGATGATGAGATCAAAAAGGCCTATCGCCGGCTTGCCAAGCAATATCATCCCGATGTGAACAAAGACAAAGGGGCCGAAGAAAAATTTAAAGAAATTTCAGAGGCCTATAACGTTTTGTCCGACCCCGAAAAAAAGAAGCAATATGACATGTTCGGCGCCGCAGGTGCGGGCTATGGCCCTTTTCCAGGAGGGGGCGGCGGTGGACAAGGGCCCGGCGGATTTCGCTGGGAATTTCGGCAGGGGCCTCAAAGTTCGGGGGGATTTGATTTTAGTGGGCTTGGAGGGGAAGGGGGTCCCGAAGGGATGGGCGGTTTGGGCGATCTTTTTGGCGAACTTTTTCAAATGGGGGGGATGCGTCAAAGCGGCCGGCGTGGCGGCCGCAAAAACAGACCGATGCCCGGCTTTGAAGAGGCGGGCCCCACCGCCGGCAAAGATATCTCTACTGATCTCAATATCGATTTTTTAGAGGCGGTTCATGGCACCAATCGTCAAATGCATCTGCGCAAAGGAAATAAAACGGAAACGTTAACAGTCAAAATTCCGCCGGGTGTCGATAACGGCTCCAAAGTTCGTGTAACCGGAAAAGGGGAACCGGGACAAGACGGAGGAAAGGTCGGCGATTTATATTTGAATGTAACGGTAAAACCACATCCCATTTTTTGGCGTGAGGGGGCCGATATCTATTGCGAAGCTCCCGTCACCATTTATGAAGCCCTCCTCGGTGCTACGATTACCGTTCCGACCTTGGAAGGAACAGCCAACATGAAAATTCCTGCCGGAACGGCCAGTGACCAAAAATTTCGTCTGAAGGGAAAGGGAACACCCATTTTGGGAAAAAAGGGGGAGGTCGGAGATCAATATGTGGTCGTTCAAATTGTCCCGCCGAAAAAAATCGATCCTCAAATTGAAAAATGGCTGAAAGAGTGGGCCGAGAAGCACCCTTATAACCCCCGTGAAAGCTGATTTTTGTCATAGACAATGATTCCAAGCTCTTTTATCTCTTCAAAACTATGTCGAAAACAGTAATCGTTTCTGCGTGTCGGACACCGGTCGGTTCTTTTTTGGGTTCCCTCTCTTCTTTGAAAGCAACCGCGCTCGGTTCTATCGTGATTCGAGAGGCGGTTCAGCGGGCCGGTCTCAAACCCGATCAAGTTGATGAAGTCATCATGGGTTGCGTTTTGACGGCAGGGCTTGGCCAATCTCCGGCTCGTCAGGCCGCACTTGGCGCCGGTCTCCCCAACAAAGTCGGTGCTTTGACGGTCAACAAAGTCTGTGCCTCGGGACTCAAAGCGGTCCTGTTGGCCGATGCCATGATCCAATGCGGCGATGCTGAAATTGTCGTGGCCGGCGGCATGGAATCGATGAGCAACGCACCGTACCTCTTACCCAAAGCCCGTCAAGGTTTCCGGTTGGGCAACGGTGAAATCATCGACAGCATGGTTTGTGACGGCCTTTGGGATATTTACAACAACATCCACATGGGAAGCTGTGCCGAAATCTGCGCCAAAAAATATGCCTTCAGCCGCAAAGAGCAGGATGGCTACGCAGTGGAGAGCTACAAACGGGCTCTCAAGGCGGTCGAAAATAAAAAGTTTGCGCAGGAAATAGTTGCCGTGGAGATCAAAGATAAAAATGGAACTAAAAAAATCGATCAAGATGAAGAACCGTTTCGCGTTCAATTTGACAAAATCCCGATATTGAAACCGGCGTTTGAGAAAGAGGGGACGGTAACGGTTGCGAATGCCTCCTCGGTCAGTGACGGCGCAGCGGTCTGCGTGGTGATGAGCGAGGAAAAAGCGAAACAGCTCGGGCTGAAGCCGCTCGCAAAAATTATCGGCCACGGCGGCGCTTCGCGAGAACCGGAATGGTTTACCATCGCACCGGTTGATGCGATCCAAAAAGTTTTGGCAAAACGGGAACTCAAAACAGGCGATATCGATCTCTGGGAAATCAATGAAGCCTTCTCTGTTGTGATGCTCGCGATTTTGAAAGAACTCAAACTCGATCCGAAAAAAGTCAACCCAAATGGTGGAGCGGTGGCATTGGGCCATCCGATCGGTGCGAGCGGGGCAAGGCTTTTGACAACGCTTCTTTATGAAATGGGGCGTGAAAAAGCCAAACGCGGCGTGGTCAGTTTGTGCAACGGCGGCGGCGAAGCCGTCGCGATGGTGGTGGAGGCGGCATGAAAGTAATCGGCGTGATTGGGAGCGGACAGATGGGTTCGGGCATCGCGCAAGTCTGCGCGACAGCCGGTTTTGAATTGTGGCTTTACGACATTGCCCATGAACCGTTGCAAAAAGCCCACAAGAATATCGAAACCTCTCTTGAAAAACTGGCGGCCAAAGGAAAATTAACCGGGACCGAGGTCAAAGAGGCGATGACTCGCCTCAACATCACCTCAAAACTCGAAGATCTGAAGGCATGTCATTTTTGCATTGAGGCGGCGACCGAAAAGGAATCGCTCAAGAAAAAAATTTTTAAAGAATTGGATGCACTCGTTGAGCCGGAGACTGTTTTGGCGACCAACACCTCTTCTATCCCTATTTCCCAGTTGGGCGCCGCGACCAAGCGGCCCGATAAGGTGATCGGCATGCATTTTATGAATCCGGTCCCTTTGATGGCTTTGGTCGAAATCATTCGCGGAGAAAAAACTTCTGATGAAACACATCGCAAAACGCTGGAGCTTGCCAAAAAATTGGGGAAGACACCGGTCACGGTGAAGGACAGCCCCGGTTTTGTCGTCAACCGGATTTTGGCGCCAATGCTCAACGAGGCTGTTTGGGCGTTGCATGAGGGTTTGGCGACGAAAGAAGATATCGATGCCGCGATGAAAACCGGATGCAATTTTCCGATGGGCCCTTTGGCGCTGGCCGATTTTGTCGGTCTCGACACCTGCCTTTTTATTTTGGAGGTGATGCATAAGGGATTGAAAGAGGATAAATTCAAACCGTGCCCGCTTTTAAAAAGGTATGTTGAAGAGGGAAGGCTCGGAAGAAAAACAGGGGAAGGATTTTATAAATATATTGCCTAACTCCCTCTCCCCTTGTGGGAGAGGGTTGCCTGTCCGCCGGTAGTGTGGCGAAGGGTGAGGGGAAAAGTTATTATGGATTTCAAGCTCAACGAAGACCATCAAATGATTTACCAAATGGCGCGGGATTTTGCGCAGAAAGAAGTTGCGCCGAAGGCGGCCGCGCTCGATGAAAAGGCGGAGTTTCCTGCGGAGAATGTGAAAAAAATGTCGGAGCTCGGATTTATGGGGATGATGATCCCACAGGAATATGGCGGAGCAGGGCTCGACACACTCTCCTACGTTTTGGTCCTCGAAGAAATTGCGGCGGCCTGTGCCTCTACGGCGGTCACGATGTCGGTCAATAATTCTCTTTTTTTGGGGCCCATTTTGAAATTCGGCTCTGAGCCGCAACAGAAAAAATATCTCCCCGATTTTGCTTCAGGTAAAAAACTGGGGGCCTATGCGTTGTCAGAACCGGGCTCCGGCTCTGATGCCGCCGCTCTCAGGACTACGGCAACCCTCAAAGGAGACAAATATATTTTGAACGGGACCAAAAATTTCATCACGAACGGCCCCCATGCCGATGCTGTCATTGTTTTTACAACCGTTGACAAAGAAAAAAAACATAAAGGGATCACCGCGTTTATTGTCGATAAAAATGCGAAAGGTTTCTCGGTGGGAAAAGTTGAAAAAAAATTGGGGATCAAGGCCTCTTCCACTTCCTCGGTTATTTTGGATCATTGTGAAATCCCGGCGGCCAACCGGTTGGGCCAAGAAGGAGAGGGTTTCAAAATTGCGATGGCAACTTTGGACAACGGTCGGATCGGTATTGCCACACAGGCTTTGGGGATCGGCAAAGGGGCATTTGATTTTGCGCGACGTTACGCCACGGAACGCGAGGCCTTCGGGCAGCCGATTTCGAATTTTCAGATGATTCAATCTAAACTGGCCGATATGGCGATGCAGCTCGACGCCGCTCGTCTCCTGATTTGGCGCGCCGCTTGGATGCGTGATCAGGGATTAGGCATTGTCAAAGAGGCGGCCATGGCAAAACTTTTTGCCTCCGAGATGGCCACGTTTGTCACCAAAGAGGCGGTCCAAATTTTAGGCGGCTACGGCTATTCGCGCGAATACCCGGTCGAGAGAAACTTTCGCGACGCCAAAATCACCGAAATTTACGAGGGAACGAGTGAAATACAAAGAATCGTGATTGCTCGCGAAGTGTTGAAAGAGATCTTACGCTAGTACGCTCGTATGACCTAGAGTCCGAGCGACCGAGCGTACGAAAAAATATGAAAAACAAATTTACAACCATCTCCTCCGTTCCGATCGATCCGCTCTACACGCCGGAAAATGTTGCCGCACTCAATTACGAAAAGGATCTCAACAACCCCGGCCATTTTCCTTTCACGCGCGGCCTTCATGAAACAATGTATCGCGGCCGCCTCTGGACGATGCGCCTTTTCTCCGGATTTGGCACCCCCGAAGAGACGAACAAACGCTATAAATTTTTGTTGGAGCACGGTCAGACCGGTCTCTCCGTCGCTTTTGATTTTCCAACGTTGATGGGAGTGGATGCTGATCAAAAGCGGGCCGCCGGTGAGGTGGGGAAGTGCGGTGTCAACATCTCCACGCTCAAAGACATGGAAATTTTATTCGATGGCATCCCCCTCGATAAAGTCACCACATCGATGACGATCAACGGCCCCGCCTCCGTTTTGCTCGCCATGTATTTGGTGGTGGCCGAAAAGCAGGGGGTGAGTTGGGAACAAATCGGCGGCACCGTTCAAAACGATGTCTTGAAAGAATTTATTGCGCAAAATTCCTATGCCTTTCCCCCCGATCCTTCGATGCGGGTGGTGGTCGACATGATCGAGTTTTGCACCGAAAAAGTTCCTAAATGGAATTCTGTCTCGATCAGCGGCTATCATATCCGCGAGGCCGGCTCCACCGCGGTGCAGGAGCTGGCCTTCACTTTGGCCGATGGGATTGCCTATGTGCAGGCTTGCATCGAACGCAGCATGAAGGTCGATGATTTTGCGCCGCGCCTTTCGTTTTTTTTCGATGCCCACAACGATTTCTTCGAAGAGATCGCCAAGTTTCGCGCCGCTCGCCGCATGTGGGCCAACATCATGAAAGATCGTTTTCACGCCAAAAGCGATCGCTCGATGATGTGCCGCTTTCATACGCAAACGGCCGGCTGTTCTTTAACCGCGCAGCAACCTTATAATAATGTAGTCCGCACAACCCTTCAGGCTCTGGCCGCCGTCATGGGGGGAACGCAATCGCTCCACACCAATGCGTGGGATGAAACGCTGGCCCTTCCGACCGAACTGGCCGCAATGACGGCTCTGCGCACACAACAGATCATCGCAACCGAATCGGGGGTGATCAATACTATCGATCCTTTGGCCGGTTCTTATTTTGTGGAGTCGCTCACGAATCAGATGGAAAAAGAAGCGAATACGTATATCGAAAAAATCGACAAAATGGGGGGGATGGTGCAGGCGGTGAAGTCGGGCTATCCGCAGCGCGAAATTGCCGAGGCGAGCTACCGTTATCAAAAACAGATCGACAGCAAAGAAAAAATTATCGTCGGCGTCAATGAATTCAAAACGGCCAAAGAACCGCCGATGGAGACCTTGAAAATTTCGGATGATATTCACGAAGCGCAAACCAGAAAAATTGCGGAAGTGAAGAAAAAAAGAGATGCCAAAAAAGTGTCGGCAACGTTGACGGCATTAAAAGCCGCGGCCCAAAACAACAAAAACATCATGCCGCCGCTTTGTGACTGCGTTCGGGCCTATTGCACATTGAATGAAATGATGGAGACATTGAAAAGTGTTTTTGGAGAATATCACGATCCGGGAATATTTTAGTACGCTCGTGCGCTCGGTTGTACGAGCGCACTAGCGTACTAGCGTACTAGCGTCCGAGCGCACGAGCGTACGAGAGTCCGAATATGAAAAAACCTTTGCGCATTTTGATAGGAAAGCCGGGCCTTGATGGCCATGACCGCGGGGTCAAGGTGATCGCGCGCGCGCTGCGCGACGCCGGTTTTGAAGTGGTCTACACCGGTCTGCATCAAACGCCGGAGGCCATTGTCGCCAGCGCCATTCAAGAAGACGTTGACGCCATCGGCCTTTCCATATTATCGGGGGCCCATAATTTTTTGTTTCAACAAATTCTTTCGTTGCTGAAAGAAAAAGGGGCGAACGACATCGCCGTTTTCGGCGGCGGCATTATCCCTGAGAAAGATATTCCGGCATTGAAAAAAATGGGGGTGGCAAAAGTTTTTCTCCCCGGCGCCACAACGGATGAAATTGTAAAGTGGGTTCGAAAGGAGCTTCAGTCATGAGAGCGGTCTATCTTGTTTCCGGGGGCGTTTCCAAATTTACCAAGGCGCGGCACGACAAAACCTTTCAGGGGATTGTCAAAGAGGCAGTCGACTACACCGTCAATGATTTAGGAATCGAATATAAAAATTTTTTGGAGCTGACCGATGGATCGGTCGCCTCTTATTTCTCCGATCACTTTCAGCGCCAGTTGATGTCGGGAATCATGGCGCAAGATTATCTGGGGCTTTGTCCCAAACCGTCGCACCGTGTGGAGGGCGGGGGGGCCACCGGCGGCTTGGCTTTTCAAGAGGGCTACAAAGCCATTGCCTCCGGCTACATGGATCTTTGCTGTGTCTACGGCTTTGAAACGATGAGCCATGTAGAAACGTGGAAAGGAAATGAATTTATCGCGCTGGCCAGCGATGTCAGTTTCGATTTTCCGGTCGGCGGTTTTTATTCCGGCTACTATGCGATGATGGTCGTCCGCCACATGAAGGAATTCGGCACGACAGTGGAACAGATGGCCCATGTCTCGGTCAAAAATCATCGCAATGCGTATCACAATCCGTATGCGCAAAAGCGCCAAAAGCTGACGATTGAAGATGTGCGCCAATCGACGATGGTGGCGTGGCCTTTAACGCGCCTCGATATCTGCGTGATGAGCGACGGCGCCGCTTCTGTTGTATTGGCATCGGAAGAAGGGGTTCGGAAATTGGAAAAGGCCTCGGGCCAAACGTTGCCAAAAGTCAAAGTGACCGGCATCGGCCGTGGCACTGATGCCATGCGGATGTCGGATCGGCCGCATAAAAAAGTGCCGCTCCTTTCGTTTGAAAAAGAAGCCGATTACAAAAATCTGAAATATCCGGGAATCCATTCTTTCCGTGCGGGGCGTTCGGCCGCAAGTGAGGCCTACAAAAACGCCGGCATCAAAAATCCGATGGAAGAGCTCGACTTTGTCGAATTGCACGATGCCTATACCTCATCCGAAATCCAGACCTACGAAGATTTAGGATTGTGTCGCTATGGTGAAGGGGGAGAGATGGCCACATCGGGAAAAACATTTATGCCCGGCATTGATTATGGAATGAAGCTGAAAGAAAAACCGGTCTGTCCGGTCAATCCGTCCGGCGGATTGATTGCGTGCGGTCATCCGGTCGGCGCCACCGGTTTGATGCAAGCGGTCTTTGCCTTGTGGCAGTTGCAAGGAACCATCGCCAAACATTTTAAAGACGAGGCATTGCAAGTGAAAGGGGCGAAAAGAGGTTTGATCCATTCCCACGCCGGTACCGGAACGTATGTCACCGTGTCCATTTTGGAGGCCGCATGAAAAAGAAATTCATCGACCGCATTCGCGAAATGAAGGGGGGAGAAATTTTGGAGCCGGTTATTTTTCCCGACTCTCTCGATTCGCTGAAGACGATGGCTCCGATCATCATCAAGCAACCGTATGCGATCGATTACATCCATTCTTACGGACAGGATTCCCCATGGTTTGCGGGGCTTGCGAACAAAAAACTCTTAGGAACCAAATGTTGCAAGTGTGGTTATGTTTTTGCCACACCGAAACTCTCCTGCATGGAATGTGGCGCCGAGTGCGATTGGGTCGAATTGCCGCAAGAGGGACGTATCCACTCTTTTACGGTCTGTCACTTTGGCGCCGAGGCATTTCTCGATCAGTGTCCTTTTATATTGGGGCTTATTGAATTTGAAGGGGCCGATACGTTGCTCCTCACACGCCTTGTGGGACCGAACCCCAACGAAGCAAACCTCAAGTGGGTCGGAATGAAGGTCAAAGCCGAATTCGTCCAGAAACCGGAATGCAAACCGACCGATGTCTATTTTGTCCCGGTTTGAGGATTGATTTTACGCGGCTCTTTTGAAAATAACGCGGCCGGTTTTCAGAATTTGGTCGACAAAATCTCCGGATTCAAAATTTTTGAAATCTTGTGAATTATAAGGGATAGCTTCAATCAACGGATGGATGCGCCTCGCAATTCTATCCAAAAGAAGACAATCCTTTTCAGTTCCCCCCTCGAAATCCGGGGAAATAACAGCAATATCGATATCACTAAAATCCCTCGGTTTTCCACGACTGTAAGAACCGAACAAAATAACCAAATCCACTTGAATATGTTTTTCAAGTTCCAGAACAAATGCTTTAACCAACTCCTCTACATTGTTAATTCTTTTAGCAAACATTGATAGAGTTCCTCACTCGATTTCAAAATCTGATGAGTCTTTTTTTGGTCGATATTGTCGGCCAGTTTTTGTTTGTGATCGGGATAACGGGTGTTGAGATAGTATCGGTTCAAAAGGGCTAAAAAATCAAATTGTTCTTCGGAAAGGGACAAATCAATGTATTTTGCCAAAAGAGTCAAATTATGCGTGTATGGCGGTAATGCATCGGTTTTTTCCTGAATAATGCCTTTTAAGAGTTTCTCAACGGCTTGCTGGCACATGAAGACAACATAAAGATAGCGGCCATTTTCCATCATTAAGCGGGCCGATTCCAAATCATATTGAGCTCTTTCAAACCAAAGCGCCACACTCTTTTTCATGGGGCATAAATAGCAGAAATATCTGATAACTCAAGCCCAATGAAGCAAACCTCAAATGGGTAGGCCTAAAGGTCAAAGCCGAATTCGTCCGGAAACCCGCATTTAAACCGACCGATATCTATTTTGTGGTTGGATGATGTCGCTTGATATAAACCAAGGACTTTGTTAGAATGGTCGCTATGGCACAGACAGTTCCTGAAAAAACTATTCAAATACCGGTCAGTGTTTTTGAATCAGCGGATTCCAAGGAAGATTTGGAAGATTGGCTGATGTCTCATGATTCCGATTTTGTTGAAGAATTACGGCAAATAAAAGTCCAAGCAGAAGCGGGGGAAGGAAGACCGCTTTCAGAACTGGCCAAAAAATGGAATATCAAGCCCTGATTCTTCGATCTGCCGAAAAAGACCTAGACAACCTTACTCCAAACATCAGAGAAACAATCTTCCGTAGAATTCAATGGCTCGCGAATAATGCTGAAAATATTATTCATCATCCCCTCAAGGGAATGCCGGAGGATTTGAAGGGGCTTTGCAAATTTCGGGTGGGTGATTATCGTGTTTTATACTGGAAAACGGATGCCAAAAGACAAATCCAGATTTTTCGAGTTCGTCACCGATCCGATATCTATCGCAGGTTTTAAGTTTTATCCCTTCTTAGAGCCTACCCTAAAAAATGAAGCAAACCTCAAGTGGGTCGGAATGAAGGTCAAAGCCGAATTCGTCCAGAAACCGGAATGCAAACCGACCGATGTCTATTTTGTCCCTTGTTAGGCTTTATTGAGTTTGTTAATCTTTTTTTATGTCTGACAACATCCGTTTTATAAAAAAATCGCGACGAGTAAAAAAAGATGCGGATAGGGGAAAAAGAGGGCCTCTCTCTGAACTAATCAAAAAATGGGATATTAAAAAAGATATTTTTGAGCTGGTGAAATACAAATTGGACGAGCATCTTGCCATTCCTTTGAAAACCTATCATCGGTCACGGAAGAAATAAAAAATTTAAAAATCTTCATTTACCGCCTCAAACACCGCAAAGAAGTGTATCGTTAAAACATCAATTATTTCAATAACTAATAAAACAATTACCAAACGGTACATGGTACCGTGTGGTAATTTTATGCGGTGCATCAAAAAAAATTTAAGAAAGTTAGCAACTTTTTTTGAAATCCGACGACGGATGTATTGAAAGGGGATTGTTTATGTCAGATACAAATAATGTTCCATCAACACAATTGCGCTATCCTCCTGGGGAACAACCGGTATTTCCCGATGTTAAACCGGATGATACGGGGAGGGAGCATCAATTTAATGCTGTAGACCTTTTTGGGGAAAAACCGGCACCTTTGAAAGATTTTATTGATTATCACGGACATGTGGACCCCTGCATCAAGGATTTTATAGACGGTAAAACAGACAAAGATAAATTAAGCGACTGTTTGCTTAAACGCCATCCAATAGAACCGGTAGAGGCATTAGGTCAAGTCATTAAAATAACGGAAAAACGCAGAGAGGAAGTAAAAACCTACACCGATTGGGATAGTCGTTTCGCTTTTGGCATCGGTCCTGTTTTTCGCAAGGCACGTCTCAATTATCCCGGAATTTTTAAAAATTGGAATACGGCACATCCTGACCATGCGGCCCGCAGTCGTGATGGAAGTATTACAGAAGATGGTACCATTGGTACTGATGGTCAGATGGGGTTGCATATCGCCCTTTCCACAAATCCCGGTTTTGTTTCAGAAGGCTCTTCTAGTCTTGTAAATTATACTATCGCTGATCTCTCCTTTTTTGGTGATGAGGATGGATATCCGGGTATTTCAGGGACTATTTTAGGTATCGATCATCTAAACCTTGTTTCGGATCGTAGTTTTTTTGAATGGGGCCTCTCTCTTGCTCAATTTGACTCTGAGTCTGGCTATACTGTAGGCATAATGAGTCCCAAAATAGGTTTATTTGCCCAGTTAGAGGGGGCACCCCTCCTTCAAAATCCGAGAGTGTTAGATGTTACAGGCATAAGATCTTTTGCAGAAGACTATCTTTTAGTTGGAGCCAATATTCATCTCTTAATGCTTTTGACACCGATAGGTCGATCAGCTTTTTGTGATCGAGTGGCCTACAATGATGATAGACGTAGCTGTGGAGGAGATATTTTGCCTGGATTTAGTACTGATGATTTTTCTTTTGAATTCAAGGCAAATTACCTAAATGCAATTATGGAAGAACGTTTGACATCTCATACCGATGTTGTGGCAAAAGCTTCAATTTCTCATTATTTGCTTACCAAAAGGTTGGGTGCAGATTTGGATGTAGATTATGAATATGCCCTTTCCCCGGCTGTTCGATTCTTTCTTGGTGCAAAAGCCACAGGATTCTTAACGCCGGGAGATTACAAACCGACAGTAGAGCATCCAGCGTCAGATTATGAAGTACAAGGATTGGGTGGTTTCCGTTTGGTTCCCTGGAAATTTTAACGTAAACCAATAAATGTTCATTGCATGCTTATGGCATATCTAATTGAAATAACTTGCCTTTTTATCTTTATAGCGCACTGCATCAAAAATAATTCATTTTTTTTCAAAATTTCACGCAACTTTTTTTGAAATCCGACGAAAACAATATTGGAAGGGAAGAAGACTAGGGGGAGCATTGAAAAGGAGTCTATTATGATAAGCGGTGGAAAAAATATTCCGGAAATTAAAAATGAGCTTTGTAGCAACTCTCGTTCCCAAACGGCTTGCGAGCAGACTGTAGATGCCAATGCCGCGGCCCTTCAAAATGATCAACTGGAAGAGGCTGTAAAGCAAATCTGTTTTCGAGATGTCAATCAAACTGTTAAAGAAAATACCTCCCAATGCGTTGTCGATCTTTTTGTAAATAAAAATGTTGTTGCTCAGGCTTTTTCAAAAACCATGACCGGTGTCAGTGGCGGAACTCGTCTTTTTGATGTGACCGCTCTTTTCGCACCCGAAAGCCCGGTTGGCAAAACATTGGCTCAAGCCATTGATAAAGCGGTTGCACCAGCTGCGCCGGCTGTACCATTCACTCCGCCTGTGAAAGAAAATGAGGCTTTCTTAACGGTTTTTGGAATGGTCAATCTCATCGCTCAGCCAGAGATGACAAGAGCCCAAGGCATTTGTTCCAATGCAAAAGATAATCTGATGATCAAAACGCAGTGTGATGCCATGTTATCCAGCTACTTAAAGCAATTGCATGATGAGTATAAAAATCACCCCGATGTAGAACGCGATACTACTGGTAAAGTGATCAATAACAAAGTCATGAGCAAAAATTTGAGTTTTCCCAATGACGACACGTTGCCCGACGGCACAACAAAATATCCAGTTTTTAAAATTAAGGGGTCACAAGGAAATCCAGTTGATATCCACAAATTTATCGAAGTGATCCGCGAGATGGAATCGCTGATCGGCATCAATACTTGTAATTATTCTAGCCCAGTTGCCAAGAAAAATTGCGAAGAGTTCAACAAACTCCCCAAGGCTAAAATTTTGAGGGCCGATGAGGAAAATCCAAATGCACCAGCTTTAGACAAAGTGCGCGCAGTGAATAAGAAAGTTCGCGAGGCCGCGGTTGGCGAGGGCTCCCCCCAACTGGAAGAGGAGTTTTTCGCCAATCCGGCTAAGGGGATTAATGTCACCACACCCAGTGCGGGCGGCACAAGCGGTATGGCCGGTGCCACCACAGAAACCCTCACGCTTGACGGTGTGAAAGAAGGAATTTTGAAAGATGTCTATGGTGAATACTTTTTGAGGGCCGGTTTTACCTACCTCACCGGAAACGCCGGTTTGGGTTTTGAACCGAGAGATGCGAAGGAATTTCAGGGGTTTGAAGAAGTTCGCGATTCTTTTTCACTCGGCGGCGCTGTGGAATTCGGAAAATTGCTCACTGCCACCCCCAACTCTGAGTGGTCGGCCGGTATTGCGCTAAAAGCTCGCAAAGGGAGGGCAGAGGGAGAAGATGTCAATAGAGAAGATAAAGTCGGCAATTTAGTTTCCAGCGGTCCCTTTGTAGAATACACTTACTGGCTCAATAAATCTTTCGGTATTTTCGGCGGGTTAGAAGCGGACGTTCTTCTTACAACCAGCTCGGTACTTATCGGCGGTGGAAAGAGGGAAGGTGATGGCCTCTTCGGAGACATCCGAACGGTACTGACCCCTCAAGGAGGCATAAAATTTCACCTCGGCGATTTCACTTTTTTGCTTGGCGCGGGATTGCCATTGACCAGCATATTTGGACTGGCGTTTCCGGGGAATAGTGGAGACAGAACGGTCGATCCCAACTACCCTAAAAACGCGCCGATAGATTTGGCAACACAGGGTGGAGGACAAACTGTCGAAGTCACGGCGATGGTTGAAGTGCTTCGGTTCTAATGCGATGTTAATCAAGGGGATAAGGGCAGGAGAAAGATATGAAACATAAAAAGATAAATAAATGGCTGATGGTGTTGGGGGCCCTATTGACCTGTCATCTCGCCTTTGAAAAATCGGCATGGGCCGAAAGAGGGGATAATTTGCCCGGTGGGATTAAGATCGACGATTGTACTATTAATGAAAACCGAGATGGAGCGGGCGGAAGAGTCAGCGCCACTTTGAGACAAGCGCTCTTCTATGCCAATCAGCAGGATATCGGTTTTCGCGCCTGTCGCAAATCGATTATAATTGATCCGGTTGCCAATGATGGGAAAAAGGAAATCAACCTGAAAAAACAGCTGCCGATCAATGTGAAGGGTACCAAAGACAATGGCGGTTATGAAATTAGGGGTGAAGGAAAAGTGACGCTCGATTTTAGCAGCATGACAGGCAAGGCCTGCGCCATTAAATTCAAAGGTACGCATAGCATTACGCTGAAAAATATTGCGATCGTCAATGCCCCCGGCCATGCTCTCTGTTTCGACGAAAAGGTAAGAGACATCACACTCGATAATGTTGAGATTAGCGATGCAGGAGGGAGCGCGATTGTGATCGATGAGGGGGCTCAGGGGATCAAAATTTTTCCGAACGTCTCTATCAAAGGGATCAGCGGAAACGGCATTGTCATTAAAAACAGCGGCAATCAGGCCAACATCGAACTTCAGGGGACCTCAAGGGTTGTAACAAAAACGAATGCGAACGGGACAGTGGATTTCAATGACGGCAATTCGGCTGTTCAAAACCTCGTAATGCAATCGGTCGCCACGGGAAGAAATAAACGCTATGTTCTTTCGGAAGCCGATGCCCATATTTTGGTCACCGAAATGAGCCCTCAGGGAGAGGGAAAATTTCTGATCCGCGGGGCGGTTGTCAAAAAATCGTTCGCTTGCTCTAATGCGGTCACCCAACAGACAGATCCCAACCTTCTTCGAAATCAGGTTCAAGGAGTCGAGCGGATCCATGTCTATGCGGTGGACAACAATAAGTTAGGTACCTTTTTGACCTATGTCGGTAAACAAGAGGACTGCACAGGGGAAAGCTGTCCTTACGGAATCGGTTCCACCGGTTCTGCTTATGCCGCGGAAAGCCAATTCGGAGGCCTCTTTACCTTTATTTTGGAAGTCCCCTCTGAAATCAATAAAATCATTCTTGTTCCGGAACTATCCGACGGTTCACCGGCTACCTCCAGTGAGGTCAAAGTTTTGGGCGATATTAATGACAGAGACACCTGCGAAGGGGTTTCTGAAGGGGAGACCGGCGGCGGTAATCAGGGTGTTTCCGGAAGTACCGGCGGCGTGGGTGGTGATATTATTATCGGGTTTAAGACACAGAGAGAGTGCGAATTGACAGGTTCAACGCCTTCCGAGTTTGACAGTGACGGTGATGGCATTAAAGACGTTGTCGAAAATACGGGAGTACGGTGCCAATGCAGTGATACGGAATTCTCCTGCTGGAGAAATCCGGATACTGATGAAGACGGCATTCCGGATGGTAAAGAACTCAATGGCGGAGACTGTTTGCAGGCCAACTGGGGAAATGACACCCTCTGCGATGTCGATAACGACGATAAATCGAATGCCAACGATAGAGACAGCGACGGCGATAACATCAACGATTATGTCGAAGATCGTTTCTATACCTTTGCTCAAGGCAATCGCGCGCAATATTTCAGATGGAACAGCGGTAATACCGAGCTGGCACCTTATATCAATCAGAATGGAAATACAAAAGATTGTACTGAATGGCTAGCCAATAAGGGAAAGTCGGAAGTAGGCGCTGCTTATGGAATCTTCTCGATAAAGAGGGATGGCAGTGGTGATCCACAAGAATATGATCCTACAACCTACGATGAAAGCACTCATGATCGCGTCTTGCTGGTCTGCCGCAACATCGGCATCCGTCACCCGACGAACCTGAACGGAAAATTTGACAGTGATGGCGAAACCGATCTTTACAATGAAATTACCAATGACGGCGACGGTACTCCAGACAATGTTTGCCGTGGTCAATATGAGGCCGTCACAGGAAAATGCAGCCGCACCTGTAAAATCAACGAGATTTTTCAAGGGATGAGCGATGAGTATGTCGATCGGAACGCTTCCGGTGACGCCTATCAACTGAAGAAAGAGGGGGATGAATACGTCGTCTTCAAAAAAGAGTGGCAGACCATCAAGATTGCCTGCTCCGATATCGACCAAGACGGTATTCCCGATTGCGTTGAAAATCCGGAAGGAAGCTGTACCCCCTGTGACAACCCCAACAGCTTGGGTCAAAACTTGTGTCCTTACAAAGAAGACAGCGATGGCGATGGAAAAGTAGATGGCATTTCCACCACGGGTGCCGAGCCGGACAAATGTCCCTTCACCCCGGGTGAAGAGTGCGACCAAAAGCGAATTTATACACACCGCTCAGTCCTTGCCTTCTTCTTAGACCGCGACAGAGATAATCTGCGCGATGGTGAAGAAGAGTGTCCCGAAATAACACCGGTTGGCATTCCGTTGCCGCCGGTACCCGGTGCCGAAGGTAGCGAGGGGTCCAATGCGGGTGGGGCGGCATCTCAAGTTGTGGAACCGGTTGCACCGGCGGTTTGCAGACCGGATGGAGAGATTGTCAAAATCGGAGGTTTGGGAGGTCGACTGACAACAGAAACCGATCCTCTTTTAGCCGACACCGATAACGATACCATTGATGATTACACAGAAGTCGTCCTCTGGAAGCGTTACACCAACCCGGCGGCTGAAGATACCGATGGTGATGGTTTGCCCGATGCGTGGGAATTGGAAGGTACTAACGCGAGTCCCATCAAAGAAGGTGGCTATGTGATTCGGGTGAATGCCGGTTGCAACACCTTTGAAATGCTACATCCCGATAGAACTATTCGAGCCAGCGATCCGGTGCATCCCTACTATGGTACCAATCCTCAAAAACCGGATACCGATGGCGACGGCATTGAAGATCTCAAAGAGGTGCAAGGTTCCTACGACGGCGATGTTTCGAGCTTATTGCTGACCCAGTTGACTCTCGGTATCGAACTTGTCTCCAACCCGCTCTCTAAAGATTCCGATGGCGACGGTTTGGAAGATGGACAGGAATACGACGGCGTCATGAATTACAATGAATCGAACCCTTGCGATGTGAATACCGATCATCA
>JAHFSU010000032.1 GCA_023265595.1 Deltaproteobacteria bacterium | reverse complement strand
AAGAATTGTCCAATCAATAGGCGATGCATGAAGAAACGCTTGACTGTAAAGAATGGCTGGATGAGTACCTGGGCGGTCAATGAAAAAATTGAAAAAAAGGAGCATTTTTGATCATCTGCCCCCCGCTCTTAATCTCCCGATGAAAGCTCTCCATTAAAGCCTTGGGGATCTCTCACGGGCGGGCAGGTGCGCAAAGGTTCGGATTTCGTCCAAAAGGCGCCGCCAATTTTTATACGCAACCTTTTTTGGGCCCCGCCGATAAGTAGACATGCCGATCGCAAAAATACAATTTCGCGAATTATGCCGTGAGGCCGGTGTGGTGGATGCCGAGGCCTGCGCCGAAGAGCTGGAAAAAAAAGTGGCTCCCCAAATTCAAAAAACCATCGATACATTTAAAAAAGCGGAACAAAATCGTCTGGCCGCAACGATAAAAACAATCCCGACGCAGGCGGCCTGCATGTCCCTTTGGGAATATCAGATGGTTGTCAACTTGAATCGAGATCGTGCGAGCCATCATTTATCGGCTCTGCAGGTCGACTGTGATCTGGTTCAAGCGGCCAAAAATCACAGCTTCGATATGGCGATCCGAGATTACTTCAGTCACGAAGATCCGGAGGGAAAGGGCCCCGGTGATCGTATTTTTCCGACGACAAAACGCTTTCTCTGCATTGCCGAAAATATCGCCATGAGCAACGGATACGATTGGGAAAAAGTGAGTGCAACCGCCGAAAAACAACTGATGGACAGTCCCGGTCACAAAGCCAATATCTTGGCCCCTTATTCGACTCACATCGGCATCGGTATTTTCAAAGGACAAAAAGAAATATTTTATACCACGCAAAATTTTGGAAGCACCGACCGCCGCTGCATTGACGAAATGAAGAAAAAGCAACATCCGTAAAACCCGCTTGCCTTAAAATCGGGATCTGTCTATTTTGCCGGCATGACCCGCTTGAGCGAAAAAGAGGCAACGGAATTTTTTTATCATGCCCCCTTGTCGGAATTGCAAAAAGAGGCAGCCAAAGTCCGTGCCGATATCTCGCCGCAAGGGCAAGCCACTTACATCATCATGCGGATTATCAGTGTCACCAACATCTGCGTGGCCGACTGTAAATATTGCGCCTTTTACCGAAGGCCGGGAGAGAAAGAGGGTTATGTCTTAAGCCTCTCTGAAATTTTTGAAAAAACGGACGCACTTCTTTCAAAAGGGGGAAGTCTTGTCGCCATGGAAGGCGGATTTAATCCGGTTTTGAAAATCGATCATTATGAAAATCTTTTTTCGGCAATTCGAAAACGTTACGGGGATAAAATAGAAATTTACGGCCCCACTTCTGTCGAGGTTTTGTTCATCGCCAGAAATTCCAAAATCTCTCTTGAAGAAACATTGAAACGTCTTAAAAATGCCGGATTATGCTGGATTCCGGGTGGTGGCGCCGAAATTCTCACCAAAGAGTGGCGTCATAAACTCTCTCCCAAAAAATATTCTGTGGAACAATATTTTGAGGTCATGACCGCGGCGCATCATCTCGGATTCGGCACGACGAGCACCATGGTGATCGGCTTTGGCGAACCTTATGAAGCGCGGGTGGAACACCTTCAACATCTGCGCGAACATCAGGACAAAACGAACGGCTTTGCCAGTTTTCTTCTCTGGACCTATCAATCCCAAAATACGGCTCTCGGCGGAACGGTCACCTCCAATGAAGATTATCTTAGGACCGTTGCGATTTCGAGACTCTATCTCGATAATATAAAAAGGGTTCGGGCCTCTTTTCTGACCCAAGGCATCGGTGGCGTGGAGGCCCTGCTTCACGGGGCCGACGATTTTGATATCGCCCTTGAAGATCAGGTAACGCAAAAAGCCGGTGTGATTATTGAAGACAATGTCGAGATGATCTTGACAGCGGTCAAAAATGCCGGCATGACCCCCGTCAAGAGAAAACCTTGGCAGAGGAGGGAATATGGCATTTCCAACAGATGAACAAGTTATGGAAGTTTTGAAAAGCGTCGTCGATCCGGAGATTCACATCGACATCGTCAATTTGGGACTGATTTACGGCATTGAAAAAAATGAAGATGCCGGCCAAATCAATGTTCGCATGACGCTGACGAGCCCCGGCTGTCCTTACGGTCCGGAAATCCAGAGACAGACGCATATGGTGGTTGCCGCCCTTCCCGAAGTCAAGGGTGTCCAGATCGAGATCACTTTTTCGCCCCCATGGGACCCGCGCACGATGGCCACCGACGAAGCCAAAGATATCCTTGGGATTTACTAAATTTTCTGGTAAATCTTCACCGATACATAGCCAATCAAACGTGAAAAAAAATTTCTCTATCGCCGTTGTGATCACCTTTCTGGTGTTGGTTGCCGGATTTTTATTTCCGGGCCCGTTTCAAACCATCAATTCCAAAATCACCGACCTCTTTTTCAATATCCGCGGCCCCATTCCGACACAAAACAGTGTGGTGATTGTTGCGATAGATGAAAAAAGCGTCAATAAAATCGGCCGATGGCCATGGCCGCGTTCGATCATGGCCAAACTGGTTGAAAATCTGGCTCAGGATCAACCAAAAGGACTCGGTTTCGATATCACTTTTTCGGAACCGACAGGAGAAGATGTCCCATTAGCGAATGCCCTGAAAAAACTCCCCAATGCCTATCTCGGCTATTTTTTCTACACCACTCCGGAAGAGATGCAATCGGCAGGGATCGGTGAAAAAGAAATCGGAGAAAATGACAAAAGCATTTTTGGCGCCCGATTGGCGGAGTCTTCCAAACAGAGCGATATCTCCGGACGCAAGGTCTTTGGCGTTCAAACCAATGTGCCGCCGATTGCACAAAGTCTGGAAACCGGCCATCAAGGGTTTTTTAACGTTTTCCCGGACACCGACGGTGTGATTCGAAAAAGCCTTCTTCTTTTAACCTACAAAAAAAATCTGTACCCATCGCTGGGATTGCAGATGGCCGGCGTTGCGAAAGATTTCTCTCCGATACCCCTTCTCGATCCGAAAGGGGCTCTTTATGGGATTGCGCTGGGAGCAATCAAAATTCCGGTCAATCCCTCCGGAGAAATTTATTTGAACTACCGCGGAGCCGGAAAAACATTTCCGCATTTGAGCGCTGTGGATGTTCTGGAAAATAAAGTCAATCCTGATTCGTTAAAAGACAAAATCGTTTTAATTGGAGCCACCGCCATCGGCATCTACGACATGCGGGTAACGCCGATGGATCCAAACTTTCCGGGCGTTGAAATCACGGCCAACGCAATCGATAATATTCTAAACGGCGATTTTTTAATTCAAGACGAAACGACAAAAATCATTTCACTGGCCCTGTTGATTTTCACGGGGCTTTTTTTAGGCATCATCCTTCCCCGTTTCAAGGCTTTGAATAGCGCTTTCATTTTTATCCTTTTTTTGTGTCTGTTGTCTTTCGGTTGCTACATTGCTTTTCTGAGGTATCACCTTATTCTCGATAATTTGGATCCCTTTTTGAACACGGTGTTGGTCTTTGGCGGCATTACGATCCACCGCTATTTCACGGAAGAGCGCGAAAAGAGAAAAATCAAAAAGACCTTCCAGCATTATTTAAGCCCCGCGGTCATCAAACACCTGTTGGAACACCCTGAACAACTTCATCTTGGCGGCGATCGCAAAGAGCTGACGGTTTTATTTTCCGACATCCGCGGTTTTACTTCCGCATCCGAAAAAATGCCGCCGGAAAAACTGGTGCAATTACTGAACGATTATTTTACCGTCATGACCGAAGTCATTTTTCAATATGAAGGGACGCTCGACAAATACATGGGGGACGCCATCATGGCGGTCTTCGGCGCGCCGCTCGAGCAGAAAGACCATCCGTTGCGCGCCGCTCTGACCGCGCTCGAGATGGCTGACAAATTAAAATTGCATAAAAAGGAATGGTGTCAAAAATACGGGATCGACGATTTGCAGATAGGTATCGGCCTTCACACCGGAACGATGGTGGTCGGCAATATGGGCTCTGAAAAACGATTTAACTATACGGTCGTCGGCGACAATGTGAATTTGGCCTCCCGTCTGGAGGGTTTGAATAAAGACTATGGGACCCAGATCATCATCAGCGAAGAGCATTACGAAAAAGTGAAGGATTTTGTGAAAGCGAAAAAATTGGGAGAGGTAAAAGTAAAAGGGAAAGAAAAACCGACGACGATCTACGAATTACTCTCGAAGATGGCCTGATCCCCGCACCACAAATTTAGTTGTCGTCAATTCTTCCAAACCCATCGGCCCAAAGGCGTGCAGTTTGGTCGTGGAGATACCGACTTCGGCCCCAAGCCCCAGCTGATAGCCGTCATTCAAGCGTGTGGAGGCATTGACCAAAACAACCGAGGCCAAGACCTCCTTCAAAAATTTCTCGGCCCGTTTTTTATTTTGCGTGATTATCGCCTCGGTATGGAGAGAGCCGTATTGTCGGATATGTTCCATCGCCTGATCCATATCTTTAACCACCCGCACAGCCAATTGAAGATTCAAAAATTCTTTTCCCCAAAACTTTTCGTCCGAATAAACCTTCACCCCCTTATTTTTCAAATTTTTAAGCAACGGAGGCAAAAAACGCCCCGCGATTTTTTTATCAACCAACAGGCACTCCATTGCGTTGCACGTGGCCGGTCTTTGCGTCTTTGCGTTCAGGATAATTTTTTCCGCCATTTTTAAATCGGCGTCCCGATCGACAAAAATATGGCAGACCCCCTTATCGTGGCGGATCACCGGAATTTTAGAGAGTTTGCGAACCATCGCCATTAATTTTTCACCGCCGCGCGGAATAATCAGATCGATATATTGGTCCATGCTCAGCAATGTTTTGATCGCCTCGTGAGAGATGTTCGGCAATGTTTGGATGCTATTCGGATCGATTCCGTTCCTTTTCAAAACGCCGCGCAAAATGGCGGTCAAAACGGTATTGGAATGAAGGGCCTCCGAGCCGCCCCGCAAAATAACCGCGTTTCCCGACTTGAGACAAAGCGCCGCCGTGTCGACCGTCACATCGGGCCGCGATTCATAAATAATCCCGATCACCCCAAGCGGTACTCTCACCTTTGCAACAAAAAGCCCGTTGGGTCGCCGCCACCGGCTTACCACTTCACCGACCGGGTCTTTCAATTTGGCGAGGGCCTTTAATGAAGCAATGCTTTCATTCAATCTCTTTTCATTCAGCGTGAGACGGTCTATGAACGCCGGTGACAAATTTTTGGAGCGGGCGGATTTCAAATCTTTCGCATTGGCTTTAAAAATCAGGCGGGCCGATTTTTTTAACGCCTTGGCCATTTCCAACAAAAGAAAATTTTTTCTTTGAGAAGCAAGCGTGGCGGCTTGAATACCTGCCTCTTTTCCCCTTTTGGCCAAAGCGGCTATCGTGTTTTTCATTTTTTTACCTTTGGCAAAACCATCGTCCCCACCTTTTCACCGGCCGCAATTTTCATCAAAATATTCTTAGTTCTCCCCTTTGTAATAACAGTCGGAATCCCAAAGTGGGCCGCCTTTTCCGCCGCTTCCAATTTTGTCAGCATACCGCCGACACTCCCCTCTTTTTTCGTTCCGCTTGCAAATTGTTTGTGGGTGGCATCGATATTCTGAATGAGACTCAATTTTTTTGCTCTTTTATTGATCGTCGGATCGGCCGTGTAAACACCGTCGATATCGGTCAGCAAAACCAGCAGATCGGCCTCCGCGAGATGGGCCACCAACGCCGACAAATTGTCGTTATCCCCCCATTTGATCTCTTCCACCGCCACCGTATCATTTTCATTGATCACCGGAAGCGCCCTCATTTTTAAGACTTCAAAAAGTGTGTGGCGCGCGTTCAGATAGCGGGGGCGATTTTTGAGATCCTCTTTCGTCAGCAAAATCTGCGCCACCGGAATTTTTAATTTTCCAAAAGCCTTTTCGTAATGATGCATAAGAGCAGTCTGCCCGCACGCGGCCAGAGCCTGTTTGCGGGAGATGGAGTCGGGGCGTTTTTTGAGGCCCAGCCGATGCATCCCCGCGGCAATCGCGCCGGAAGAGACGAGGACAACCTCGATCTTTTGTCGCCGCAATTGATCGACTTGAAGGCTAAGCGTTTTGAAGAAGGCAACCGAGAGCCCCGAAGAATCGTTCAAAAGAACGGAACTCCCGATTTTGACCACAACCCGCCTGATTTTCAGCATTTGGCGAGAATAAAGTATCCGACGGAAAATGCAAAGTGGATAAAGAGCCAGACACTTCACGAGGTATACGGCTCCTTACGAGTTACGAGTTATTTGTTTGCCTTTGCAATTCTATATACCGTCTTGAATCGAATATCCGGTCCATTTATAAGTTCTGCAAAAAATCGGGTATAGTGGGGAATACCGCTCTTTTTTGTCAAGGCTTCAGCACAAGTATCCGCATCGGATTGTGCTATAAATTTGGTATCAATCCGACATCCCAACGGCAAAGAAATATCTGGCTCTGCCACACTTTCACGGTACTCATCGATTATCAATGCCACACCGGTAAAGACATCGCCTCCTACATTTTGAATATAATAACTTTTGTTTGGGTTTTCCTTTTTCAATCGTCCTAAACAAGCCTCCGCTTTAGTCCTGACCTCTTCCTTCGATTTCCCATATTCGATAAAATTAGCCCCGACACGACATCCCTCCTGTTTTTTTATTGCTCCCATAAAATCTCCTTTCTGGTCTTTTGACCACTATTTATGATTATCTTAAATTCTGCAGTTGACTGTCACTGCTACCACTAAGGTTTTCGGCAAGTCTCGAAAAAAGTTGCTAACTTTTTTATTTTTTTTGAGAGAGAAAAAAATATAAAAGATAATAATATCAAATACTTACAAATACTGTATTGTCAATGTTATGGTTTCTGTTACAGTTGTTCCATAAATGCTTACAATCCATTTTAAATCCAAGACAGCCCAAACACTGCTGGACTTCTTCTATTCCAACCCCTCTGCCAGCATCTATTTGAGAGATTTGGGGCGGCGTTTGTCCATTCCCGCAGGATCCCTGCAGCGCCATCTTGCTCAATTGGAAAAAGAAGGGGTTTTAAGCAGTAAAAAAGAGGGTCCCCTAAAATATTTTTTCCTCAATCCCCAATATCCCTATTTTTCGGAGCTTCAAAGCGTGGTTTTGAAAAGCCAGCGCAAAAAAATGCTTGAAAAAAATCTAAAAAAATTGGTGCAAAGACTCAAAAAAACCTATCAGCCCGAAAAAATTATTCTGTTCGGTTCTTTGGCCAAGGGCCGCGTCTCGTCCGACAGCGATCTCGATCTCTTGATCGTCAAAAAAAATCTGCCGGAAAGATATTGGGACCGCGTCAAAGAGTTGGCCCCTCTTTTATCGGAATGCGCCGTGGGTGTTGATTATGTCATCTGGTCTCCCGAAGAACTTGCGGCCGAGACGGAAAAAAATCGCTTTTTGAAAGAGGAAATATTGGAGAAAGGAAAAATTTTTTATGACCGTGCCGCATGAAGAATGGCTGACAAAAGCCGCCGACGATATCCAATTTGCCGCATTGGGATTAAAAGAAGAATTTTATTCACAGGTCTGTTTTTTGTCCCAACAGGCCATCGAAAAAGCACTCAAAGGGGCGCTGGTGAAGCTGGGCCGTTCTTACCCTAAAAGTCATAATCTGCGCGAACTGGCAAAACGCGTTCCGGAACTCAATCTCAAAGGGCACATGGAGCAACTCACGATTATCGACGGCTATTATGTCCCCCTCCGCTATCCCGACGCGGCCCCCGGGATGAAGGCCAGCGGTTCTCCAAACCAGACCGAAGCGGCTGAAGCCCTCACCACCGCAAAAGAAATTTTCGATATTGTAAAAAATTTTTGAACACGAAGCATAGGGTGCCTGTTAACATATGTCACTTGACAGAATCGTCAAAATCGTCTTTTCTCCCCGCCGCCTATGAGCATTCTTGTTGTCGGTTCTGTCGCTTACGATGATTTGGAAACCCCCTTCGGCAAAAAGGAGCGGATTTTGGGAGGGGCGGCCACCCATTTTTCAGCCTCAGCCTCTTTTTATTCTCCGATTCAACTCGTCGGTGTTGTCGGTCAGGATTTCAATGAAACCGAAATTGCCTTCTTAAAACAGCGCGGGGTTGATCTCTCCGGTCTGCAAATTCAAAGCGACGGAAAAACGTTTCACTGGAAGGGGCGTTACGGTTACGATCTGAACGAGGCCCAAACGTTGGAGACCCATCTCAATGTTTTTGCAAACTTCAACCCCGTTTTGCCGCAACATTTTCGCAAATCGCCGTGTCTTTTTCTGGCCAATATCGATCCAACGCTCCAGCTTGAAGTATTGAAACAGATGGAAAACCCAAAGTTGATCGCGATGGATACAATGAATTTCTGGATTACCAGCAAACCGGAGGCGCTCAAAAAAATACTCAAAAAAGTGCAGGTTCTCATGGTCAATGAATCCGAGGCGAGACAACTGACGCAGGAGAGAAATCTCGTCAAGGCGGCCAAAAAAATCCGGAAATGGGGACCGGAAATCGTGGTGATCAAACGGGGGGAATATGGGGCCATCCTGTTCACCAACGACTTTGTTTTTTCGGCCCCCGGTTTTCCTCTGGAAGACATCAAAGACCCAACCGGCGCGGGAGACAGCTTTGCCGGCGGTTTTGTCGGCTATCTTTCCAAGCACAATGGTCGTCTCGATCAAACGGATTTGAAACGGGCGGTCATCTGCGGCTCGGTCATGGCCAGTTTTCAGGTCGAAGATTTTGGACTGGACAGAATGCGCCATTTGACTAAAAAAGAGATTAATGAGCGTTTTCAAGCATTCAAGGCATTGAGCCATTTTGAAGAAAATTTAATCATTTAATCCGCCAAAAGGCGGGAGGAGAAAATATGAGTGAAATTTTAGTGGTCGCCTCGAAGGTCAAGAAATATGTCAAAGAAAAAGCCCAAATGAACACTTCGGGCTCCACGATGGATGCCTTGACGATTCTCGTCGCCAAAGCTATCGATCAGGCGATCGAACACGCCAAAACAGACGGCCGCAAAACGGTGATGGACAGAGACGTCGCTCAATAATCTAGAGCAGACTCGAAAGTCCCTTGGTTTGCAGGTAGGATCGAAAAGAGGTGGCATTGATTTTTTGAAATTCAATGCCGCCTTCGTATATCGGCAGGCCAAAACGTTGCGGCAAAACGCGAACCCATCTCACTTTGGCGGTCCCCTTCACAAAAGGGGTTTGCGAAACGTCGAGCTCCAATGTTTCGCCGACACGAAAGCGTTCCTGCGTTCGGATGCAAGCCCCCAACAAAGAGATGTCGCGAAATTGGGCCGGTTGCCAATCGCTATAACTTTTCCGAAATTGAAAGGGCTCCAAAAAACTTAAGCGCATCGCCCGCCGTTGCTCGGCCTTGGGCTCATAGTGGACCGGTTTTGCGGAAGGGACAGCCGGCGCCGCACCGGAAATCTTTTGATCGTATTCTTTTCGTTTCATCGGATCGCTCAAAATTTCATAAGCCTCATTCAAAAGAACGGCCTCTTCATGCGAACCCCCTAAATCAGGATGCTTTTTCATCATTTTGAGTTGTGTGTAATAGGCGGCTTTGATGACGGCAAAATCGGCGTGGCTGGCCACTTGCAAAATCTGATAATAATCCCGCTGATGAGCCATAAACGGAGATTAGCAAGGTATTCAAATAAAGTAAATTTTTATTTACTTATCCCCTTTTTTCAGGAAGCATGCCCATAAAGGATCATGGAAAGACTCCAAAAAATTATTGCGAATGCCGGACTCGCCTCCAGACGGGAAGCCGAAAAGTGGATTGCGGCCGGCCGTGTTTTTGTGAATGGGAAAAAAGTGACCGAACTCGGCAGCAAGGCCGATCCCGATCATGATCGAATTACGGTCAATGGAAAACCGATTCGCCCCGAAACAAAAAAGGTCTACTATCTTTTTTACAAGCCCCGAAACGTGATGGTCACGCGCAACGATCCCGAAGGCCGCCCCACTATTTACGATTATCTGAAAAATATCGAAAAAAGGGTCTATCCGGTCGGCCGCCTCGATTTTGACTCGGAAGGACTCTTGCTTTTAACCAACGACGGCGATCTGGCCTATGAATTGACCCATCCCAAATCAAAAGTCCCCAAAACCTATCAGGCAAAAGTGGCCGGCCTTCCCGCCGTGTCTCAAATCGAAAAATTGGAGAGGGGTGTCAAACTGGAATGGGGTGTGACACAACCGGCAACGATTGAGGTCTACAAAAAAACGGAAAATAATTGTTGGATGCGGATCACACTCACGGAAGGAAAAAACCGGCAGGTCCGTCAAATGCTTGAAAAAATAGGGCTGCATGTGATCAAACTTCGCCGTATTGCGATCGGTTCTTTCCAATTGGGTGCATTGAAACCGGGCGAATATAAAAGGGTGCCTCACAGAAACCGAAGTCAGTAACTGATGAAAAATTGATAGTTATAGGCCCCTTGTGGATCAAAAAAGGCGTGGTACTCTCCACTTTCAAAATCGACCTTCAAGACAAAATTGCCGTCGGGATAGAGATATTCCATGACGTTTAAAATGTCCTGAGAATATTGGAAAGAATCAAAAAGGTTTAGATAGGTCTCGGAAATCTTTGCCGGATGGGCTTCTTCAGGCGCCATCTCTTTTTCACCGAGGCTGACAAAAATTGTCAATTCTTTTTGACCTCCTGAAAATCTCCTCACCACCCCTGTGATGACAAAACCATTGTAACGCCCGGTGAGGTTCCAATTGTCCGGCAAAAACGAGGTCGGGCGTCTCTTGGCAATTTCGGACAACACCTTGATTTTTAATTCGATCGTCTCGTGTGGCATCAATGCGGACGCATTGGAAATTTGGATCGCATCGACCCATTGCTCTACCTCTTTTGCAAACAAAATGCGGGAGGAATTATATTCCGCCAAGTACCATAAAATGGCATTGTAACTTTCTGTCAGGAAATACTTGAGGGGCATTAAAAGTTGAGCAACACGAGGACTATTATGTAACTGGAGTAATGCTAAAGCAACCACCCGCGGGTCTTTGCGGGCCATCGTATAAAACGAAAAATTAAAATCACTGTTGCTGTTTCCTTTTGCAAATCGTTCCAGTCTTTTAGACAACGCATCAATATTATTTTCATCCCAATCAGGAAACGCGGCAAAAGGGGCTGTTAATTGACGAAGCGCCTCATTGGACTTGCGGTAATATTCCATTTCTTCCTGATTTTCCGGATTTGAAAAAAAAGAGTCTTGAGGCCAATCGAATGGGCTAAAAACCGTTTTGACTTCCCCCCTTATGGGATCGGTCATAGGCTACCCTTTCAGATAGCCGTTATTTTTAAACCATTCGATTGCTTTTGCAAAGGCTTTTTCTATGGGACTTTGAGGAAGGCCTAATTCACGGACCGCTTTGGCCGGAGAAAAATACATGTAATGTTTGGCCATTTTGACGGCCCCCAAAGAAATTTTGGGTCTCTTCCCGGAAAATTTTCCAAGGGCCTCACTCACAACCGCCGCACCCCAAGCCACGGCATAGGGAATACGTACTTTGGGCGGTTCTTTGCCGGTCAGATGGGCGATGAGTGTATAAATTGCTTTGAGCGAAACATTTTTGTTTCCCAAAATATAGCGCTCCCCGATTTTTCCTTTTTGCGCGGCGAGCCAATGCCCCATCGCCACATCTTCGACATCGATAATGTTCAAACCGGTTTCCACATAGGCAGGGACTTTTCCGTTGATAAAATCGACGATGATTTTTCCGGTCGGTGTCGGCTTGATATCGTAAGCGCCGATCGGAGCGGAAGGATTCACAATAACAACCGGCAAACCTTCTTTGGCAAACTGTAGCGCTACCTGCTCTGCCTGAAATTTGGATCGTTTATAATCATTGTGAAGATCTTTTTGAGTCGGCCAGCGGGTTTCATCGGAAAATTCAGAGGGATGAGAAGGATAGCAAATCGTACCGACGGTGCTTGTGTAAACAATTTTTGGGATGTGCGTTTGGCGGGCGGCCTCCAAAATATTTCGTGTCCCCTCGACATTGCTTGCATAAAATTCTTGCGGATCGGAAGACCAAAATTGATAGCTTGCCGCCACATGATAGAGTTGTTCGCAATCGTCACAGGCCTTGACGAGCGATTTTTTGTCGTTCAAATCGCCATAGACTTTTTCGACATCCAAATTTTCAAGATTTTTTAAATCGCTCGACGGACGAACCAACGCACGCACTTGGCAACCCTGCCTGAGGAGCAACCGGACCAGATTACCGCCGATAAAACCGGTTGCACCGGTGACAAGAACTTTGTTAGACATGGAGGGATGGCTACTACTCCTTTTTCAAAAGTTCTGCAAAATATTTATATTTTTCCAAAGCCCCCTCCTTTTGAGACCATTTTTTTATTTCATTTTTATCAATTCGTTTCGTCTTGCAAATCAGGATCGCCTGTTCCAGCGCTTGCCGGTCATTCCAGTGATAAAAGGCGGACAAACGATCTTTGACACTATCTACAGGCCTCAAGAGTCTCAACTTTCCATATATATTTTTGATGATCGCTGTTTTAGTGACAAATTCTTCGCCCACCATCAAGGGAGACGGAGGGAACTCAACAAAATAGATACAATCCGGATTTTCATAATGTCTGTGATTTTCCGTCCGTCTAAAACCGAGCGATTCCATGATGGGATCGATTTCCTTAAGGGAATAATCGGACATGACAAAATCAAGATCACGAGAGGTATGTTGGTTGTTTGAATAGATACTGACACAAGCGCCCCCGCTTAAAACAACGGGAATCTTATTATTTCTTAAATGATTGCAAACAGCAGCGCCCACCTCTGTAACCGTCATTTTCTTCCAATCCAATTTCCTCATAGCGGCTTCCCTTGACGGCGGGGACGCAGGCGGGGGGTGTAAAACCGATTGCGTATTTCAGAGGGGATGGCCTGCAACAATTTTTCGATCAAGACGATAATTTCCTGATAAAAAGGATAGCGGGGATTGAGTTGATAGACAATCGTACGGTCTCTCTCTCGACAGAACAAAACACCCCCTTCTTCCAGTCCTTTTAATTGCAATTGGACGGAACGCAGGGGGAGATTAAGCTTTCGCCGAATCTCCTGCGCATATCCTTCCCCATGGGTATAGAGATAAAGAAGAACTTTCTCCTTGGTCTTGTTGCCAAACAGGGCCTCTAACATGATGCAAGACTAACATATTTAGTTGTCACGACTCAAGTATTTAGTTTTAATATTTCCCAATGATGATTAGAACGCCGTGTCCCACTTTGATTTAAAAAAATCAACGGTGGCGCTTAAACCCTGTTCAAAACCGGTTGTGGCCTCCCAGTCCAAGTCTTTCTTCGCTTTAGCGGCGGAGGCTACTTTGCCGCCGAAGTCCCCCGGGCGGGCCGGCAAAAATTCGATTTTGACTTTATCTTTGCCCAAAAGATTCTGGATTGATTCGGCCACACGGCGGACTGTAATTTTTTCAGGCCCTTCCAGATTATAAACCTGATTGGCCGCCACATCGCTCATTGCCAACACATGGGCCTTCGCCATATCTTTGACATAAATAAAATTCCGATATTGGCTCCCCTCGCCGGTGATCGTAAGCGGCTGGCCATTGAAGGCTTTTTTCAAAAAAATCGGGATCAACAACTCCTCGCGCATACGCGGGCCGTAAGGAATTCCATAACGCAAAATAGTGAAGGGAATATTGTAGAGCTGATGATAGTTATGAAAAAGCATCTCGGCCGCAATTTTTGTCGATGTGTAAATGTGCCCCGCCGACGGAAGATAAAATGGCGAGTCCTCAGTAATCGGCTCCGCCTCTTTGGAACCGTTATAAACCCAAACGGTCGATGCAAAATAGACGCGCTTGGCATTGTGAACACGCGCCGCTTCCAAAACGTTGACCGTCCCCTTCACATTCAAGTCGGTGCAATAGACCGGATATTTGTGGGCATAATTCACATTCGAGACCGCCGCGATATGATAGATATGCTCCGCCCCTTTGCAGGCCTCTAAGACCGATGCAAAATCCAAAAGGTCGCAATCTTCATATTTTACATCACTTCTGTGCGGCTTGCAGTGATAATCCAAAATGGTCACCTCATGCTTTGCCTCAAGCAGGCTATCCACCACATGAGAGCCGATAAAACCGGAACCGCCCGTCACCACAACCTTAGCCATAAAACGCCTCCTTTAAACTGGCCATCACATGTTTCGCTTCCTCCATTGTCATTGCCGGAAAAATGGGGAGACAGATGTGGCGCGCGCAGAGATCGTCGGCTGCCGGAAAATTCCCCTTCGCCCACGGCTGAAAGACCGGCTGCTTGTGGAGCGGCATTTCATAAACCTCGCCCGTTAAACTGACTCCGGTTTTTTCTTTGAACGATTTTTTGAAGGACGACCGATCATTCAATTTGTTCGGAATAAAAATATATTTGTAATAATTGCTGGTGCTCCCTTGGGGGACTTTCAAAATCTGCCCAAACTCGCACTGGGACAGTTCAGTATTGTAAAAATTGCCGATCGCTTCCCGCTTTTTTAAAATCTCTTTGAGCCTTCTGATTTGCACCAAGCCGATCGCCGCATGCGGTTCACTCAGGCGCCAGTTGTAACCCATCTTGCCGTGCGTATTGGTCAAAAAAGAAGTTTTTCCCTGATCGCGATAGAGTTGCGCCTCTTCAAAAATCCGTTTGTCGTTGGTAACAATCATCCCCCCTTCACCGGATGTCATCACTTTTGTGGGATAAAAAGAGAAACTGCCGGCGATACCAAAAGTGCCGGCATGTTGGCCATTCAGAGTGGAACCGTGGGCATGGGCCGCGTCTTCAAAAAGCCAAAGCCCCTTCTTCTTGCACCAGTCGGCGATTTCTTTGGTTTGATACGAAACTAGCCCGGCAATATGGACCAAAACGACGCCGGCCGTTCTGGGGGTCAATCTTTTTTCCAATAATTCGGGCGATACGGCAAATGTTTCGGGATTCATGTCGACAAAAACAGGATTGGCGCCGGCATGCACTACCGCGGCCGCCGTGGCAAAAAAGGTGTTGGTCGGAACCAAGACGTCTTTGCCGGCCACATCCAAAATTCGCAGAGGGATTTCAATGGAAGAAGTGCCCGAGTTGACCGCCACCGCATATTGCGTGCCGACAAAAGCCGCAAATTCTTTTTCAAATTCTTTTCCCAAAGCGCCCAGCGTCAAAATGCCGGTGGAGAGCATCTCCTTGATTTTGGATGCGACCCATTCCTTGTCTTCTTCAGGAAAATAGGCCTTCACCGGCGGGATATTTATTTTAGGTAAGTTGCTCATCAAGATTCTCCTTCCCACCCGCCAGCGCTTCCGTGGCGGGTCTGGGTTTAAACGATTTCATCAAAAACAAAATACCGACGGATATTAAAAAAATGCCGGCCCAGCGGTTGAACGGGATATTTTCGCCAAAATAAATTTTGGCCAAGATAGCAACAAAGACATATTCAACCGCATTCATCGGCAAAGCCCAACTGACATCGGCCCAAGAAAGGACTACGAGCCAGAGCAGAAAGTAGGCCAGCTCCAAAAAGATGCCGGTAATTACCCATGGATTGGTGACGGAATCAACAAAATAATGGGAGAGGGCTAGCGGTGCAAAATCGTGCAGAGGGCCAACGGATTGCATCCCCTTCGAAAGCATCAAATTCCCGAAACCGGCGCAGATTAAAGCCAAAAGCAGTGTAAAAGTTGCCTTAAACATTTTTTATCCCCAAGACTGCATTAAAAAAACAACCCCCAGCGAGATCAGCCCAATGCCTATCGCACGGTTCCAATCAATTTTTTCTTTCAAAAAAAGGGCTCCCCCGGCGGCCACGAAAACATATTCGACCGCATTCATTGGCAAAGCCCAACTGACATCCGACCAAGAGAGAACAACAAGCCACAAAAAGAAATAGAGGGTGCTGGTAAAAATGCCGAACCAGATAGAGCTGTTGATCACCGCTTTACCGAAAAAAAATGCCACATCTTTTGGGTGATAACGATCGAGCGCCCCGATTTTTTTCATCCCACGGCTTAAAAAAATATTCCCAATCGCGGCAAAAAACATGGCCAAAAAAAGTGTAAGAAGAGCGCGAATCATCGGTGTGGTATATCGCCAAATGTTGTCCGTTGAATACCATATTTTTTGAGGAGCTCTTTGAGATGGGGATCGATCAGCGCTTTGAGTTCTTCGGCATGCTGGTAATCGGGCATTGTTTTTTGCAAAACACCGACCGTTGCCGTTGCGGGATGGCAATAAATTTCCGTAATATTGTTGTTTATTTTTGGAAAAATCTTCTCCCACGCTTGCAAAGTCATCTTGCCCGTCTCTTTCAACCCAAAAATAGCATCGTTATGGCGAATGCCGGCTTTATCCAATGCCCGCCTAGCTTTTGCGACGAGCATATAGTAGCAGCTACCATATGCTCGCTGAAAAGGGAGGCGAATAGCCGAAATTTTATATTCTTTAGCCAAACCGATAACAATTTTCAAAATGGTCGGATGAATATGGAGATGATTGTGGCTGTTGAGGTGGTCTATTTTCAAACCGGTCCCCAAAAATTTTTCGATTTGGGCTCTGGTTTCCGCCTCGATTTGTTTTTGAAGTTTGCGGCTGAAAAAATAGCGGATGCCGCTCAAGATAATTTTGTCCGAAAAGCGCCCCTCTTCATCGACCAGATTGGGAATTTTTTCATGCGACAAAACGGAATGTCCCTCCACCAAAGTCAGATGGAGTCCTATTTTTAAAGAAGGGTTCCGCTTGGCCAACGCCGCGGCCTCATCGGTTGCGGCTTCGCCCATCATCAAACTGGCACAGGTTAAAACCCCCTGAACATGCGCCTGCGCCACCGCCTCATTCACCTCGCGGCACAAACCAAAATCATCGGCGGTGATGATGAGTTTTTTTCCTGTCTCCATGGTAGGCACCACGTACCATTCCACTCTATTGATGTCACCTGATATAGCATTTCAACATTTGAGACGCACCGACCTCGCCACCGACACCCAACGCCTTGCCTCTGTCTATCAGCAAAAACTGGCCGCACTCGGCGAGCTGAAAAAATCGCTGTTGCACCAAGCCTTTAGTGGAGAGCTGTGAAGGATATCCCAAGTTTGTATTCATCTATTGACCCAATAGATACAAACATGTATGGTTTGTATACATCTTTAAAAAGAACGATACAAACCGTGAAAACCATTGAATTAGGAAAAAATATTGAACAAAAACAGGGATATAAAGCCTTTGTCCCGCACCCATTTCCTCCCAAAGAGGGCTTTGATTTTGACTTGCCCCTGCTCAAAAAAACCGATCAGGCTACAAGGCTTTTGGGCAAACTCGACGGCATCACCAAGCTTTTGCCGGATGCCGATTTTTTTCTCCTCATGTATCTTCGCAAAGACGCCGCCTCTTCCAGTCAAATTGAAGGGACGCAAGCGACAATGATCGATGCGATCGAAGCAGAAGCAAAAATTAACACCAATGTTCCCAAAGATGTGGATGACATTCTTCATTACATTAAAGCTTTGAATTACGGAATGAAGCGTGTGATGGAAGATCACTTTCCGATTTCGTTGCGTCTTGTGCAGGAGTTGCATAAAAAACTAATGGATCAAGCCCGTGCCACACATTTTTCTGATCCGGGTGAATTTCGAAAAAGTCAAAATTGGATTGGTGGCACCAAACCAGACAATGCCCGATTTGTTCCTCCACCCGTTGTGGAGATGCATCAAGCCTTAAATGATCTTGAGCTGTTTATCCATGCAGATGATTCAATTCTGACATTGATCAAGGCGGCACTGGTACATGCTCAATTCGAAACGATCCATCCTTTTCTCGACGGAAATGGGAGGACTGGACGAATGTTGATCACTTTTTATTTATGGAAAGAAGGGTTTTTGGAAAAACCTGTTTTATTTTTGTCTTCTTTTTTTAAAAAGCATCAGGAACTGTATTACGAAAAACTTTTTGGCTATCAAAATCATGGCAGGGTTGGCGACTGGGTTGATTTTTTTCTCGAAGGGGTGATCGATACTGCCAATGAAGCGATCAACATCGTCGATAAAATTACCGCACTGCGCGAAAAGGATCTGATAAAAATTCAAACATTGGGAAAACGCGCTTCCGAAAGCGCCGCACTTGTCCTGCCAAAATTATACGGACAGCCGATTGTCAATGTAGCTCTGATTCAAAAATGGACCGGGTTTACCCGGGCGGGAGCCCAGACTGTGATTGATCGTTTTATCGACAAGGGAATTCTCTCCCCAAAAGATAAAGACAAAACATATGGCCAGTCATACATTTATAAAAAATACACCGATATTTTTACAGAATGATGAACACCTCTATGAACGAAAAGGGAATCGCACTTTAAATCACATGGAAAATTCCTATTTTGTCTTTGATTTTTCAAGAACCTGTTCTATCTTATTGTTATGATTGATAAAAATTTGGTGCTCTATCCGGGGCAGACATCTTTTCCTCTCGACAAAAGAATCACAGCCCTCCCCATGACTCATATCTCCACCATCCTCCCCTTTTGAATAATGAACTCCCGGCCCTTCCAGTAGGTCTTCCTTTTTACGAAGCTGGCAAACCAGACGAAAAATCCCAAAAGATCGCGCAAGGGCAAAAGCCAGCTCGACCGGATCCCGTCATAATCTTTCAAAAAGAGGGAATTGCTCCATGCGGTCAACCAGCGCAAACCCAGTGTCACGGCCAAGACAGCCGGCCAATATGGCCCGCCAAATAGTGCGTAAAGAGAGGCGAAGGGAAGAGGGCGAATGAAAAGTGTGAAGAAAAAACCGATTCCATTTGCCGCCCGCGTATTCTGATCCCAATAGACCTGATGACGCCACCAGTCCTTGAAATGTTTCAAATCGACGCCCGTATCGGCGACATAGGGTGTGAAATGAATTTGAAAGCCGGCATCCACAACGCGCCGCCCCAGTTCAAAATCTTCGACAAGATAATGCGCCAAAGGTTCCAGACCGCCGATTTTTTCAAGCGCCTCGCGGCGGATCGCCTGCGAAGCGCCGGGACAGGCAATCGAAGCCCTGGTCACCAGTGCAAAAACCATCGCCGGGACAAAATCGGCATTGAAAGACAAAAGCTCCAGCGCCTCCGGGATATTGGAAGGCCGCCATGCCTTGTATAACGTGCACGAAACGCCGACTTTCGGATCCGCAAGCGG
>JAHFSU010000060.1 GCA_023265595.1 Deltaproteobacteria bacterium | reverse complement strand
AAGCAGAAATATATGCCGACGAAGCCGATCAGCTACGTCGGCAACACAAGGACAACAAAGCGATTCTCCAAAAACAAAGATCGGCTTTGGAACGGGCTATCGCCGCAGCAGAGGAGAAACATCAAGAGACAAAAGATTTGCGAGGGGCCCTTCTGGATAATTTAAAAGACTTGAAAGATTGGGACGCCGCATTGGCGATAGCCGCCGAGCCAAATGAAAAAGCAGGTATTTATCTCCGAATGGGGAATGTTCAGAAGGCGTTGGAAAACTTCGAAGAAGATAAAAATTTTGCAGGCGGGTATGATCTTCTGTATGAAAAGGGTCGAGTTGAAGAAGCCCTTGACTGGCGCTTGAAAGATTTAGGCACACGAACTCCCTACAAAGGACAGGAGAGAGAAGATTATATTACGGGACTTAAAGCGAGTTATGCTAATTCCTACAAAAATGATTCCTACGAAAGTCTTGTAGGCAAGCTTCCCGCAGATCGGCAACAAGAAGCGCGTGAGAAAATCTGCGCCTCGGCCAAGAAAAAAGCCGATGAACTGGGGATCGCCCCCGCCCTCCTCCTGCCGGAGTGTTTCCAAAACGGTGAATAGCTCAAAAACCGTCGGCCCTTGTACCCTTTTCGTCACCCCCGGTGGTTCTTTTTAAATTGGACACAACTATGGTTGGCACAGCTTTTGCTTATCTCCTCGCAGGAGGTGTATGCCATGACAGACTTGATTCCGGAGGAACGGATTGAAAAACGGATTTTATTACTTCGCGGACAGAAGGTGATGCTCGATGCCGATTTGGCTTCACTATATGGAGTGACAACCAAAATGCTCATTCAGGCTGTTAAAAGAAACATCGAGAGATTCCCATCAGATTTTATATTTCAGTTGGAAGATCAAGAGGTTGCAATCTTGAGGTCACAAATTGTGACCTCAAAATGGGGTGGCCGTCGATACCTTCCGTATGCCTTTACCGAGTATGGTGTTGCAATGCTATCTAGCGTTTTGAAAAGTTCACAAGGACCTTGCCCAAAAGTTGGCCCAACTCGAAAAAAAATATGATCATCAATTTAAAATTGTCTTTGACGCCATTCGAGAGCTGATGACACCGCCTCCACCAAAACCAAAGAGGCGGATCGGCTTTTAAATTGTCAGTAGCAAAAAAACTGCTATTATCCGCCGCATGATTTTAGGGATTCTTGCGGCAATTCTTTTTTCAGGCAATGTGGCGAATGATTTTCCGGGCGGCGCTTGCATGAGCGACACTTCGGTCCCCGATGTGGGGTTGCCGAGCGATTTCCCCTCTTCACAAATCAGCGGTTTTGACATCAAAGCGGTCTGTTATTCCTACGACACCTCGAATGACACCTTGTATGTCGGCCTTCAGACATACAACGATGCCAACGGGCAGGCGGTTATTTTCGGCGATGCCGACGGCGATGGAAATGCCTCGTCTCCATCCACAACGCTCGTTGATCTTTTGGGAAATGATTTGGCCGATCTCGGCGGCGGTGAATATGTCACGGTCGCCATCGATTTGAACAAAGACAACACCCCCGATTTAGTGGCTGGTGTTAATAACACCACGAGTCTTTCCGGTTTTCAGGCGGTGGCAGGAAATGCCAGCCCCGACAACAATCCTTTTTTGGCGCCGCTCGCCCGTTTTTATGGTGCGGCAATTGCCGGTGTTTCGGCAACGGTGCCGTTTTTTCCATCATCAACAAAGCCACATCTTGAATTTTCCATTTCGGGAATTTCCAATGTCAACGGTTATGCCTCGCTCGATTTTGCCAACCCCGATTCCTCATTTCGGTTTTATGTGAGCGCCGGAAGCATCGATGACGACGGCATTGCCGAGGATTATTTTCCCAATTCGGCCACCGCTATGAGTCAGGCAAAACTGATGAAGGCCGTTGCTTTTAAGGACGTCGACGGTGACACGATCAACGATTTTTTGGATACCGATAATGATAATGACGGCATTTGCGATCTGATCGAAAAAAATCTTGTCTCATATGACACAAACGGGAACTGTATTTTGTCGGCGTCTGAAGCGGCTGCCAGCGGCAAAGATTCGGACGGCGACGGCGACATCGACACCAACGATGCCGGCATTGCTTATCCAGATACCGATGGCGACGGGACCGCTGATTATCTCGATACCGACAGCGATGCCGACGGCATTTCTGATGCCTCGGAAAAGGGCTCCGGTACTACTCCGCGCGATAGCGACAGCGATGGGATTTATGATTTTCGCGAGACCGACAGCGACGGCGACGGCTTGGCGGACAATATCGAAGATGCCGATAAAGATGGCACACTCGATAGCAATGAAACGGATCCGACAAAATTCGATTCCGATGGAGACGGGCTTTGCGACGGAACCACGGTTGTCTTTAGCTGCACCGGTTCGGAAAAAGCGAAAGGGACCGATCCGAGAAAGGTCGACACCGATGGCGATGGGCTCTGCGACGGTTCCATTGTCGTCTCTCCCTGTTTTAATTCCGAGGGGAATCTCAAGACCGACCCGCTTGTTTCCAATATTGTCACCACCAGCGGTTCGCGCGTGATACCAACCCCCACGGGGACGCAAAGTACTGGTTCCGGAACTAATGCCACCACATCCCCCATTTTGGGAGGCGATGTCGATACGAGCCAAGGGCCGGTCCGTCTGCAAGGCTCCGGTTGTTCCGTGGTGGGTGGGAGTGGCTCGCTCTCCATGCTTTTTTGGTGGCTCTTTCTCCTTTTTTCAGTCGGTTTTGTACCCAAAGTCTGGGGGGTCAATGCCGATCTCTATCGCAATAGTTCGGATGGCCTCGGATTTTTTACTTTGGAATCGGAAGAACCGCTCAAAAAACGGGAATTTTCTCTGGGGCTCTCCCAGCATATTGTCAACCGGCCGATCGAATTGGGTACGACACGAACCGGCGCCTCTCTCGACGGTGTCGTCAACTATTTTTATGTCTGGCAATTTTGGGGGGCTTACGGCCTTTTTGAAAATTTGGATCTCGGCATCAATTTTCCGGTCAGCTTGGTCACACAGATCGAGGATGTCAATTCATCCCAAGAGAGGAATGGATCGAGTGTGGGAGATATTCGTCTCAATGCGAAGTGGGAGCTGTTTAGAAAAGTTGCTCTATTGAGTTATCTGCAAATTCCAAGCGGCAACACCGACGATTTTTTTGGTGAGGGTTCGATTACCGGCGGGCTCAAAGCCATAGCCGATACCGATTTGGGGGCGCATCAGATCGGGGTCAATTTGGGGGTCAACGCGAGGGGAAAAGAGAGTGTGGTCAGTTCCGGTATTACGTTGCTCGAAGTAGGGCCCTCGATGACATGGAGTCTCGGTTGGCGTTGGCTCTTTGACCGGAATCATCAATGGTACCTTGCCTCAAATTTTTGGGGACAGACCGATTTTCAAGGTGTGGCGACATCTCCCTCCGAATGGGATTGGGGTCTGCAGAAGCGTTGGGAAGAGGGGATGGAAGGGAGTTTAGGAATGGGGTTTGGAATTGGCAAAGGCTACGGGGCGCCGACCTATCGGATTATTTTGGGGTTGAGCTATGTGCCGGAACGCAAAGCTCATGGCTCATCCTTCGACAAACTCAGGATGAGCGGGCATGGTGAGCCTCTGAAGACCGGGCATGGTGAGCCTCTGAAGACCGGGCATGGTGAGCCTCTGAAGACCGGGCATGGTGAGCCTGTCGAACCACAAGCCAAGTTGGAAGGGAAAGAGATTGTGATTTTGCAACCGGTCCATTTTGAGACCAACAGAGCGGTGATTCGTCCGCAGTCGTATCCTATTTTGAATTCGGTTGCGAATCTCCTCAAACAAAATCAGACAATCTTGAAAATACGCATTGAAGGCCACACCGATAATGAAGGCCCCGACCGTTTGAATCTGCGACTTTCTCAAGAACGTGCCGAGGCGGTCAAAGCGTATCTTGTGAAACAGGGGATCACCGACAGCCGCCTTCAGACAAGAGGTTGGGGGGAAAGCCATCCGCAAGTTCTCAATGCTTCGGACTTCAACAAGGCCAAAAACCGCCGCGTCGAATTTCATGTGATGGAGGTGGAGAAATAAATCTTAAAAAATCCGAAAGGCGAGAAAGAGGGGTTGTTTTTGCGGTACCACGATTTTTTTTGAAACGGTTTTGTGGGTCCCTTTGATTTTTAAGGTGTGTTCCCCTGACGGTAGTGAAAGCCGTGCGATTTGAAATGTATTCGGCAAAGTTGACCAGATTCGCAGATCAGCCGCCTCCAAAGAGTTGGCAATAAGGGCCACGGCGGCGCCGGCAAAGATCGCCTGTGCCAGTCTTGCCCCCTCCGGCATGTTGGAGGGCTTGTCTTTTAACGTATATAAAATTTTTGCTTCAGCCCATTCTTTCAATGCCGTCTTAAAAAATTTGTGGGTCTTGGCGATTTCCAGTTTTTTTTCCAAATTGGCGCTGGCCATCGTGGTGATGTTGTTAAGAGGGATCGATTCAAACATTTCCTTTTTATCAACCACGATTTGAACAGGGTCTGTTTCGAATTCTCTCTCTTTTATTTTCGGCAATTTGATCACAATGTCTGCAATCACCGTTTTTTCTCCTTCCAATATGGGGGCCAATCCCGTTTCCAAAATCACAATCACGTTTCCGTTATTCGGTACGGAACCGGATTGGATATTGGACTTGAGGGCCTTTTGATTATCGATCCGTGCATCATCTTTTTGGCCATGGAGCTCCCATAAAAGAGAAGCCAGTTTGAAGGCGAAGGCATCTTGATAGGCTTTTGGAATTGGAAAACCGAAAAATCGGTAGAGATCGTTATGATATTGTCGCACTTCAATCAGGGCCTCATCCATTTTTCCGAGCAGCGCATAGTTTAGCATCTGAAAAGTCTGGATGAGGAGTCTCTCATAAATTTCACCGGAATAGGGGAGGACGGTTTCGTTGGTGAAAGCGGCGGCTATTTCCTGACCGGCCGATTTGCTTTCCCAATATTCGGCGGCGTGGAAGGCCTCCTCAAAAACGGTGTTACTCTCTTCGTAATGGCCGGCGGCGTGCAAGAATGTTGCTTTATCGAGGAGATAAAGGAGACGGTCTTTTTTGCGATACGGCTCTTTTTCGAGCGCTTCGAGCGCCCCTTCAAAATCCCCCTTCTCATATTTTTTGTGGGCGTCGCTCTCTGTCGGCGAGTAAGGCTGTTTGGCACAGCCGACAAACAGAAACCAGATCAGGATAAGGATTTGGATCCCGGCTTTCGCCGGGATGACAACTTTCCGACCATTAATGCCCCACATGTTTTTTGCGGAATGTCTTTTTGAGCTCCGCTTCATCGGTCCAGACGATGACGCCGGTTTCCAGATTCGTCAGCTCGAGTGTGGTTTTGTAATAGACAATTTCACGGCGCCCGACCGGCTGGCGTATCGAGCTCAAATGGCCGCTGATCAGATAATCGGCGCCGATCTGTTTTCCTTTCTTTTTGGCCGTCTCCGGCGAGACCAGACCGCCGGCCTCATATTCATATTCTTTTTTCATCGAATCCCTGAGGCGCTCATTCAAAAAAGTAAATTTCTGTCCCTTGTAGATGTCGGTCCGGATTTTTTGGGACAAAGAGATCATGTCGATATGTTCGTCCGTCGCGTTGGTGAAAAGACTCATCAAGACGGTCGGCTTGTTTCTCTCCTTTGCAATATCGGAGCTCAACAACGATTTGCTCAAGTCTTTGGCGATTTTTTGCATATCGGTTTCGACAAACTGATCGCTCAAAAGATCGGTCTTTTCAGGATGGACATATTTGCCCCCGGAATATTGGCGAGGGCCGCAGGCAACAAACAGTAAAAAGGAGAAACACGCAATACCTGCCATTTTCTGTTTCATATAAAAATCCTCCGGGCCGAATACATAAAGGATAAGCCTTTTCTTTGCAACTTGCTCTTTTTAAGGGGATGTGGTGAAAAACAAGAAATGAAAAAGAATACCATTTATTTCCTGATAGTTTTAATGACTGTATCCTTTGTTGTGCAAGCCAAAGGTCTTTTTCAAGAGTTGATTCCCGGACAAAATCAGCGTGGGAATCAGCGGATCAATCTTATTTTTGATTGCCGCGGCATGACGGTTGCCGAAAATGCGGTGTGCCTTAAAAAAATTCCGTGGATTTTGAGCCTCGATACCGATCATGTCTTTTTTTATTCTAAAAGCGGACTCAAAAAAGCGGGGCTTTTCCAGATCGAGCCGTTCAAATCAAATGCCGATCATTTCAATTTCTGGTTTGTGCAGCGGACACAAGACAATCCTGCCGAAGGGCGTTGCGGTTCGGACCCTCTTGCCGAACACGTTCCATTTTCTAATGCCATACTCGTCAGTCTTTGCAATATGAACTCGATGCCTTCTCATGCGACTCTTCTGCTTAATGTGTTGCACAACAAAAACCGAAAAAATGCAAAGGTCATCGGAGAGATTTTTATGACGGCCAGAAACGGGGCTGTTCCTCCTGTGATGGCCTACAATTTTGACCATGAGATGGGCCATGCTCTGGGCGGTTTATCGGATGAAGACAAAAAACAGGGTGGATTTTTTCCCAACTGCGCCCCCTCGATGGAGGCGGCCAACCGGTGGTGGAAAAAAACGGGTTTGGTGCCGCAGAATGTGCAGTTTGTACAAGGTTGCAAAGACAATGCCTCTGTTATTGCTTATGACAACACGATCATGAAGGGGGGCGGCTTCAACACTTCTGATGTGGCAGTTGAAGATTATTACAGCCCCGTCCACAAATACTGGATCTGCAAAAATATCTTTGATTTGACCGGCGCTGTTCAAGGGGCGTGCCGGCACTTCGAAAAATTCGGATTGGATCGGCCACTTTATTCTCCATAATACTTTTTGAGCCAACGGGCGGAATTGGCAGCACCGACCTGAAGGGGAAACAAACAGACTGAATGTCTGTTTGTTTAGGTGCTGATGTCTGCTGAATGTGGCGCAAGATTTTCTAGCTGGAGCCAACGGGCGGAATCGAACCGCCGACCTACTGATTACGAATCAGTTGCTCTACCGACTGAGCTACGTTGGCAAAAAAAATGTCAGGCACCGTGTGGTACCTGACACCTTTTTTGATACAAATTATACCGTTTGTCTAGCCGTTTGTGTCCCGCTGTGGGAGGTTTCAGTTGCAGAGCTGGTTTTGCTGTTCGTCTGGATCCGCATTCTATAGAAAGAACGCCAGACAAAATAGAGACCGATCAAAAAGAAGACGAGTCCGATTTTTTGGGCGTAAGGGGCGGCCCCTTCGGCAATGGCTATCTCCACCGCCAAAAGACCAAACAACGTGGTGAATTTGATGATCGGGTTCAACGCGACCGAAGAGGTGTCTTTGAAAGGATCGCCCACGGTATCGCCAACCACCGTTGCCGCATGCAACGCCGTCCCTTTTTCCTTCATC
>JAHFSU010000031.1 GCA_023265595.1 Deltaproteobacteria bacterium | reverse complement strand
ACCCACATCGCCGTGGTCGGAAAATATGTCCACATGACCGATTCTTACAAAAGTTTGAACGAGGCCCTCCACCACGGGGGTTTTCAAAAGGGGATCAATGTCCGTCTCGATTATGTCGATTCCGAAACATTGGAAAATGAAGAGATCACGGCAAAGCATTTGGGCCAAGCGCATGGTATTTTGGTTCCGGGCGGTTTTGGAGAGCGGGGCATTGAAGGAAAAATCCGCGCTATCCGTTTTGCCCGTGAAAACAAAATACCTTTTTTTGGAATCTGTCTCGGCATGCAGCTTGCCGTCATAGAAATTGCCAGAAATTTAGGTCATTTGAAAAATGCAAACAGCACCGAATTTGATACCAAAACCCCCTTCCCTGTCATTGATCTGATGTCAGAACAAAAGGCCATTTTAAACAAAGGGGCCACGATGAGATTGGGAAGTTATCCCTGCGTTTTGGAAAAGGGGACAAAAATTTTAGAGGCCTATTCCGAAAAAGAAATTGCGGAAAGACACCGTCATCGTTATGAATTTAACAATGCGTTTCGTGAAAAACTCGAAGCGGCCGGTTTGAAAATCGCAGGAATGTGTCCCACAACCAATCTCGTTGAAATGGTGGAATTTACACAACACCCATGGTTCGTCGGCTGTCAGTTTCACCCGGAATATAAATCGCGTCCGCTGGCCCCCCACCCTCTTTTTACCCACTTTATTGAGGCCGCTTTGGCCCAAGCCAAAAGAGAGGCGTGGGAAAATCAAAAATCGATTGACAAACCTCAAAAAGAGAGAATGCAACCTCTTGCCGTCGGAAAGAAAAAGGCGCGCCAAGGTTGACTTTTCCTCCCGCTCCGCCTTATCATCAATATCGATGGCACTGGAAATTAAACAGAGCATGCGGTTGTCCCAATCGTTGGTTGTCACTCCCCAGCTACAACAAGCCATCAAATTATTGCAACTCTCCCGCCTGGAATTAACCAATTTGATTCAAAAAGAATTGACCGAAAACCCGTGTTTGGAAGAAGAAGACGAAGAGAGCGAAACACAACGGATCGAAGCGGAGGAAGAATCGAACGGGGAACAGCATGAAAAGGCCAAAGAGGAAGACAAGGGACATGAACATACCAATGATGAAATCGGCTCCAAAGACGGAGAATTAAAAGAGCCCAACAATTTTGACTGGGAAAATTATATCGCTTCCTACAACGCCCCCGAAAAAGGCTTTGGCAAAGCGCAAGACTCCGAGGATCTCCCCTCATTTGAAAACACGCTGCAACAGACCAAGACATTGCAAGATCACCTTTATTGGCAACTGGGGCTCTCCGACATAAAAGGGGCTGAGCATAAAATTGCCGAAGAGATTATCGGCAACATCAATGATGACGGATATCTTCAGGCGACTGTGGAAGAGATTGTCAATATCATGAAGGCCGAGCCGGAAAAGGTCGAAGCCGTTCTCAAAAAAGTGCAGGAATTTGACCCGATCGGCATTGCCGCGAGGGATTTAAAGGAATGCCTCCTGCTCCAGACCAAAAGTCTGGGTGGGGAAGAAACGGAACTGGTTGCAAAAGTGATCGAACATCATATGTCCGATCTGGAACGCCACAATTATAAACAGATTGCCAAAAATCTGGGGATCGATCTCGATCGCGTTACGGAAATTGCCAAATTCATGCACCAATTGGACCCCAAACCGGGACGCATTTATTCCGCCGAACAACCGCAATACATTACCCCCGATGTTTTTATCCACAAGATCGGCGTAGAATATATTGTGACACTCAATGAAGACGGACTTCCGAAACTCAATATCAGCCCCCTCTACCGCCGCGCGATTCTGGCCGGAGATACGGTTGGCAATCAGGCCAAAGATTATATTCAGGACAAATTGCGGCAGGCATTATGGCTCATCAAAAGTATTCACCAGCGGCAAAGAACGCTGTTTCGCGTCACCAAAAGCATCGTCAAATTCCAAAAGGACTTTTTTGATAAAGGGGTCACCGGACTGAAACCGATGGTCTTAAAAGATGTCGCGGAAGATATTGGGATGCACGAATCGACGATCAGCCGTGTCACGACGAATAAATATGCCCACAGCCCACGCGGTCTTTTTGAATTGAAATATTTTTTCAACTCAGGACTCGGCTCTTCAATGAACGGAGAGGGGGTCGCCCCCGAGGTCGTCAAAGAACACATCCAAAAAATGGTTTCTAAAGAAGCAACGGCGCATCCGTTGAGTGATCAGGAAATTACCGCCACACTCAAAAACCAATATAACATTGACATCGCCCGGAGAACTGTGGCGAAATACCGCGAGATGTTGGGGATACTCCCATCATCCAGAAGAAAAAGGCAGCTATAAATGCAGACCACTTTTACATTCCGCAACATGGACACCAGTGATGCCCTCAAAACCCATGCACTGGCAAAATTGGACAAACTCAACAAATATTTGATCAAACCGATCCAAGCCCATGTTATTTTTCATGTCGAAAAATTTAATCATATTGTCGAGATGACCCTGACGGAAAATGGGAAACAACACGTGAGCCATGAAAAAAGCGAAAATATGTATACCTCTATTGACAAAGCGGTTTCCAAACTTGAACGACAACTTCGAAAATATAAGGAACGTTTAAAAGAACACAAACCCTGACCCTTAGAACCTATTAAAATCCTGTTGCCATCAAAACCTAAATTGGACTATGGTGCGCCACCCATGAAGATAGCGGACAGTTTATCCAAAGAATTGATTCTTCCCCATTTGGCCGCCAAGACCAAGGTCGATTCTTTAATGGAATTTGCCGAGGCCCTTGCCAAGGTCCACCCGACTTTGAAAAAGGATGATATCGCCCATATCCTTTTAGAAAGAGAAAAACTCGGAAGCACGGGCATTCAGGATGGCGTTGCCATTCCACACGGAAAAATTAAAGATTTGAACAATATCGTGATTCTGTTTGGACGCAGTCCCGAAGGAATCGATTTTCAGGCCCACGACAACAAGCCGACCAACCTCTTTTTTGTTCTTTTGGCGCCTGAAACGGCTACCAGCACCCATTTAAAATTATTGGCGCGCCTCTCCAAACTCCTCAAAAATCAGGAATTACGGGACGAATTACTGAAAGCCAAAGACGCAGAGAAAATTTATCAAATTCTTTGCCGAGAAGACGAGAAGGCTTAAAAACCTCTTCTTGACACTTTTTTTTAACATCGATAAGGGTCAAAGCCCATTGCGAAAGTGGTTAGATCATATTCATCAATATATAAAGAAGTGGGTATTCCCAGAATATGGGAGGAGGATTGATATGAGCCAGAGCTATCTTTTTACTTCGGAATCGGTGACCGAAGGGCATCCCGATAAAGTTGCCGATCAAATCTCCGACGCCGTTTTGGATTCGATTATCGGACAAGATACGGCGGCTCGCGTTGCCTGTGAAACGATGGTCACCACCGGCATTGCCATTGTCGCCGGCGAAATCACCACAAAATGTTACGTCGATATTCCGGCGATCGTTCGTAAAACGATTCAGGAAATTGGCTATACCGATTCCGCTTTCGGCCTCGATTTTCATACCTGCGCCGTCATGGCTTCTATTGATAAACAATCGCCCGACATTTCCCAAGGGGTCACCGAGGGGGAAGGTCTTTTCAAAGAGCAGGGAGCCGGGGATCAAGGGATCATGTTCGGTTATGCCTGCGATGAAACACCTGAGCTAATGCCTCTTTCCATTTCGCTTGCCCATAAGCTGGCCAAGCGCTTGTCGGATGTTCGCAAAAATAAAACCCTTCCCTTTTTAAGACCCGATGGGAAAACGCAGGTGACGGTTCGTTATGAAAATGGCAAGCCGACCTACATCGACACCGTTGTTATTGCGGCACAACACGACCCCGACGTTTCTTATGACACACTGAAAAATTCGGTTATTGAAGAGGTCATCCGAAAGGTATTGCCCGATAATCTCTACGATAAAAACACGAACTATTTTATCAACCCGACCGGCCGTTTTGTGTTGGGCGGCCCTCATGCCGATTGCGGTTTGACCGGACGTAAAATTATTGTCGACACCTACGGCGGCGCGGCCCATCACGGTGGCGGGGCCTTCTCCGGTAAAGACCCGAGCAAAGTCGATCGGACAGCCGCCTACATGGCCCGCTATATCGCCAAGAACGTTGTGGCCGCCGGTCTTTCCAACCGCTGCGAAGTGCAATTGGCTTATGCGATCGGTTATGCCGATCCCGTTTCGGTTTATGTCAACTCGTTTGACGGCTTAAAAGTATCTTATGATAAATTAGTGACCGCCATCCGGGAAATTTTCCCGCTCAAACCGGCCGGCATGATTAAACACTTAAATCTGTTAAGACCTGTTTTTAGAAAAACGGCCGCCTATGGACACTTTGGCCGCAATGAACCGGAATTCACATGGGAAAAAACGGACAAAGCCGAAGCGCTCCGGAGTCTTTGCGCATAAGAGCATATGGTACCTGCTACCATATGCTCTCGAAGGGGTGTTGAGGGGGGGAAATGCCAACCGCCGCTGCATTAAAAAAAGAGGAATCCGCTATGAAAGATTTTGCCGTTTGTAAAGAAGCGATGCAAAACCCTGCCCGTTTTCAGGAGCTCGCCCGCTGGGGAAGAAAAGAGATCGAAATAGCCGAAGGCGAAATGCCGGGACTCATGGCACTTCGTAAAGAATATGGCCCTCAAAAAATTCTCAAAGGAGCCAAAATCACCGGATGTCTCCACATGACCATCCAAACCGCAGTCTTGATCGAAACTTTGATGGAACTCGGCGCCAAAGTTCGCTGGTCTTCTTGCAATATTTTTTCAACACAAGATCATGCCGCGGTAGCCGTTGCCGCAAAAGGGATTCCGGTCTTCGCATGGAAGGGAGAAACCGTTGAGGAATTTAACTGGTGCATCGAACAAAGCATCGTCGGCTGGGGCGATGAAGGCTTCGATCTCATTTTGGATGATGGCGGCGATTTGACCAATTGGATGCACGAAGACCGTTTTGCGGACCTTATGAAAAAAGTCGTCGGCCTTTCCGAAGAGACCACAACCGGCGTTCACAATCTGGAGAAACTCCATGCGGCCGGAAAACTAAAAGTGCCCGCTATCAATGTGAACGATTCGGTGACCAAATCGAAGTTCGACAATCTTTACGGTTGCCGCGAATCGTTGGCGGATGGGATTAAACGGGCCACCGATGTGATGATCGCAGGCAAAACAGTGGTGATCGCCGGCTACGGCGACGTCGGCAAAGGTTGCACCCAATCGATGCGGAGCTACGGCGCCAAAGTCTTGATCACCGAAATCGATCCGATCTGCGCATTACAAGCCGCGATGGAAGGCTATTCCGTCGTCACGATGGAAGAGGCGGCCCCGATTGCCGATATTTTTGTCACTACCACCGGCTGTTGTGACGTGATTCGCAAAGAACATTTTGAAAAAATGAAAGACGGCGCCATCGTTTGCAACATCGGCCACTTTGATGTTGAAATCGATATGGAGTGGCTTGAAAAAAATTCCAAGACCGAAGAGATCAAGCCGCAGGTGGATCATCACACCTTTGCCAACGGAAGAAAAATCATCGTTTTGGCCAAGGGGCGTCTGGTCAACTTGGGCTGCGCCACGGGACACCCCTCTTTCGTCATGAGCAATTCGTTTACCAATCAAGTCATGGCCCAAATCGATCTCTGGACGCATCGTGAAAAATATAAAAAGATCGGTGTTTATCGTTTGCCAAAAGAACTGGATGAGAAAGTCGCCTCCCTTCATCTGGCAAAAGTCGATGCCAAATTGACGAAGCTGACTGAAAAACAATCCAAATATTTGGGCCTCAATCCCACCGGTCCTTTCAAACCCGATTATTATCGGTATTAAAAACCGGCATAAGTTGGCAAGAGTTTTGCATAGCTCAAGCCGGTATGAGCATCCGTTTTGACCCAAAATCAAAGGCCGATTCGGTCGCACATCCCCTCGATCTCTTAGAGAGTGCCTTTCAGCTTCAAGATGCCAACCAAAATTCAGAGACAGGTGTCGACCCCTCCGAAATAAAAACCGAAATGAATCTCCTTTTTGCAGGAGCCAACGAGGCCAGAAGGCTCAGAAAATCGAACCCCATGAAAGAGACTCTTGTCCCCGATTTGACCCGGGACATCTTAGGCCCCATCCCGCAAATCGACAATCGTTCCAAGCTGTTGGCCACTGTTATCGATCGCTACATCCTTTTGCGGGAAACCCTCATCGAAAGAAGAAATAATTTTTCACACACACTCGAAGAACATTTACAACCGGCAGAGGCGCTCGACATTTTTGACAGGATTGAAACGATCGACCGAACCCTCGTGGAGGTCGAAAAAAATATCCAAAAAGCAGAGATCGAAAAGGCAAAAATAGAGAAGCGAGAAAGGCTCGCAAAAGAGGCTGAAATGAAAAAGCGAAAGGAAAGGGCAAGTGGGGCCTAAAGACACCATTTTTGAGAGCGTAGAAGTGTTTAAGTATCGAAGCGTAGAACTAAAAAACAATATAAATACTTGATTTTATTTAGTTTATATATTCCTACACTTCTACACTCCTACACTAAGATAACTGGCAAGGGGTTTGCAAAGAAATAGAGGCGATGCAGATTTTTAAGACCACAATCATTAAATCGGTTCAAGCGGATACCGGCGGTTCCACCGAAGCTCCCAACACAACACCGACCGAACTAGACCCTGAAATCCAGCAAAGGGTAGAGGGTTTTTTTGGCGAAGATGTTAATGGGGATGGCCAGACCGCCGTTCAGGCGCCCGATAATCCCTTCGACCTCCTTTTTGCCGGCGCCCCATCCGTCCCCGGAACGGTCGGCGGCGGTCCTTCCGTCAACGATTTTTCCCCATCCAAAGTGGTGACGGTCGAAGATTGGATCGGGGCCAACCCGACCAAAGCCCCCTATATTTTAGACAAATATGTCAAAAAAATGGAAACGGTGCGCGACACCCGTTTTGTGGAACAAAAAAAGAATTTGGAAGAGTCCCTCCAACAGGAAGGCTTGAGCCCTCAAGAAAGAATCGCCATTCAGGAAAAAATTAGGGAGATCGATGCGGCCATCGTAAAAATAAATCAGGAAATCGATAAGGCGAATGAAAGAATCGCAAAACAAAAAGAAAATTACAGCAAAGAACTCTACGGGATGGAAGATTACAATGGCGATGGTTACATCGGCGACCCGATGGACAAAGACAATTCCTTCATCAAGGCCAAACACCCGAGGACCGGACAAGACATTTTACTCGACCCCAAAACCATGAAGCCGGCCATTAATCCGTGGGTCGATCGGGAGTATCAACCGGCCCTTCTTTCAACGGAGGGTGTCGAAAAAGTGGAAAATCCCGACGGCATCGCACCGGAGGATAGAGACAACACCGTTTATTTAAAATTAAACGGATCCAACCATGTCACCGGTTCCGGCTATGCCGACAATTCCTTCGGCGCTCAGCTCGATATCACCGCCGTGGAAGGTTTTTGGGTGGAAGCTGAGAAAGACGGCACGCCTAAAAAGAACGAGGGCTACCCGCGAACCTATAAATACAAAGAATTGGGAGTCGTCACCATCAACGGAAAAGAGATGCTGGGACAAGTTCCTCCCACACAAGAGGAAATGAAGGATAAAAAATATATATTCGTCCGCGCAACTGATCTTAATATCTATTCCCAAGAAATCGACAAAAAGGACAAAAAGGGAAATCCCCTCGGCGGTGGTTACGTCTTTTTTGAATTTACCAACGCAAAGGGAGAAATAATCCTAAAAATACGGGTGGAGGGAACCACCGTCAGCAATGCCACATCAGTGGCCAGCGGACAGATGGCCGATGGCAAATATTATATTGCGGCTACCACTGTCGGCGTTGCCGTAAATGGAGGAAGAAAAAGGAATGCAGATGGGACCTCTTCCCTTATCGAACATTTGGGCCGTGTCTCACCGATTCAGGTGAACGCACAGAATTATCAATCGACCGGAAGAGTTTTAGCCGTTGTTCCGGGGAAAGAAGATGTCGATAGTTTTTATCAAGAAGCGGGAATCGACAAAAAGACAAACAAGAGCGGCTCCATTCTCCAAAAAGAATTCGGCAGCATAAACACCGATGAGGGAAAAAAACGGGCCGAGCGGGCCCAATCGGCCGCCGATTATACTCTGCGCGGCGGTTTTCTCGATGCCGACCCCGCGGCCACATTAAACATGGCGAACTACAATGCGGATGTCGAGGGGATGAATCAAAAAACAGCGCAGGGGGAATCTCTTTTATCTCCAAATGAAGACCTCGCCAACGCTATCAACACGGCCGCAGAGGTCCGCAAAAAATTCGGCTTGAAAAACGGAAGAGTGGCTGTCTCCGCGGTTTTTCTTGCCAACGATGATGAGAAATACGACGGGCTTCGGACCGGCGTCTTTTTCAAAGACCTTCGGGGCGCCCTGTTCGGAACCAACGACAACGACATTTTTATCGTCCCCTCTCCCGACGACGATGCCATCGATCAGTTATTGAAATATAACCAGACAGAAGAGACGATCACATCCGATAATCCAATTTATGGGACGGTGATCGATGGCGGGGCCGGGCGCAATTTTGTCCGCTCCTACGGCGGCGATCTTTATGCCAAAGGGGTAAGCGCCCTAGTCCGCGACAGCAACCGGAACGGAGATCGTCTTTATATCCAGACAAGCCAAGGGGGCGGTAGTGAAAGCGCCGGCGCCGGCTTGGCCTCCGATAATCAATCCATCTTCATCGAAATCAACGATAAAAATCCGGCTGCGATCGACATCGACAATGGAACAGACAAAAACGATTATCACCCCAATGGAATTGCCGACGACTTCTACGACATACAGGCCATCGGAAGTACTGCTTGGACAGCAACCACCGACACAGCCGACAGACCGGCCGGAGTCAAAACCAACTCCGAAAAAACCAGTGCGGAGGCCATCAACGGCATCATCGATGGCCAGTTGCCTAAAATTGTGGACGAAGTCATTCACAAAGATTGGACCGAAACCCCCGAGGGGAGCGAAATCGGCTGGGAATATAACGAGGATTTGAAACAAATGAGCGACGAATTGGATCAAGAAGATGCGACACGGAGCGCCTTCTTCGACGAATTCTCTTTCTTCAATGAGGATCAAGCCAATGAATAAAGTCAGAGCAAAAAGTATCCTTCCCGGAGAATTTCCGAATGGCCCTTCGGCGCCGCCTGTTGCCGCGCCGGTCACCACCGATCAAGCGGAGGCTCTGAAATCGCGCATTCAAGAGGCGTTGGTCGAAGTCCGTCAGGCCAAACAGTGGATCGATGACGACTACGGCGAGATGGGAGATCGCGCCGAAATTGAAATCATGGAGGCGAAACTCAAATCCGAATTGACCGTCATCAACCATTTTCTCGCAACCGGCGAATGGAGCCCACCGGAGGGGAGCGCTTTCAATCCGAACGGAACCGATGCCAACGGCAATCTCGTTCGGGATTTGAACCCGGGTTGGAACGGAGATATGGAGATCCGGACCGATGCGCAAAACGGAGGAGGGATAACAGGGGCCGGTACCTACGCCGGTACGATCTACATCAAAGACACGAACGACCCGACACGCCCCCCCCAAATCGCCTTTCAACTCTCGCCCGACGCCGTAAAACTGGAGGCCTTCAACCGCGGCGCCGATATTATTTATGTCGAAACTTATAAAGACGATGCAGGCAATCTGCAAAAACGCTACTGGATTGGTAAAGAGCATGTTACCCGCGTCGATGCCCAAATCGCGATCGATGCCCATCCTTTAAATCACGGCGTCCAGATCGATTTGAGCCGCGCCTACCGAATCAGCGACAGAGAACGGGGGAGCGGCATTGCCTACGGAACCACCACCGGTTTTATTATTGTCGGCTCCGATTATCAAGATACCATCAACGGTTCTCAAGGCAGCGATTACATCCTCGGTTTGAAAGATACCGACAAACTCTACGGCATGGGAGGGACCGATACGATTTATGGCGATGATGATCCCTATTTTGCTCAAGCGCGCGCCTCGATCGGTTTGCGAACCGATTTGGAAGATGGCGATGATCTGATCGATGGCGGGGCCGGAAGAGATATATTGGAAGGGGGCGGCGGGATCAACCACGGTTATGACAGCGACCCGACCTCCGGGCCGGGGGCAGAATCAAAAAACAATATTCAGACAATCCATGCCGCCCGAACAGAGGCGCCCGATCCGACTTTTGTTCTGGGGTCAGATACCCGCGGATGGGAGTCTCGTGAGGCCGGGCGGGGGGTCATCGAAATTGAAGAGGACACATCCACCACCGGAAATTCCGTTTTATCCCTCAATATACCAACCGGCTACGACATGGCCTTTGGAGAGCCGATGACCAACGGTCGTGATCTGAAAATTACTTTTGTGGGGCACAGTGAAAACGGCGCCCCGAAAACATTCACGGTGATTGTTCGCAATGCACTTGGGGAGAGAACCAACTCGATGAACGACCCGCTCCATTTTAAATTCAATGGAAACGGCAACGCCAATATCATCGATTTCCATTCGGTTAATTTCGGAAATGCCCTGACCGAATTCAACGGTTTTGCCAATGACGACATGATCCTGGCCCCGAAGAATGATCTTTCTCAAGACGGGGTCAAAATAGATGATCTATTGAATTCCCATAACCGAACCCGCGCCTCGGATACACGCAGCCGGATGGAAACCATTGTTCCTATTTCCGAGGAAGATGCAGACAATATCGATGTCGGTTTTGACGCTCAAAATAATGAACTGGTTGTTTCGAGAAGTAGCGATAACGATTCGGAACAACCGGTGAGCATTGACTCAACCGGTTACGACAAGGCCTACGCCGTGGAAGAGGGAGACGATCTGTTGGTCATCCTTGTCAAAAGGGGACTGGACGGGGAAGCGCCGGAGACGCGAGTAATACGGTTCAAAAACTATCAAGAATTTATGGGCGCGACGGACAGAGATGCAAAAGTCCTCTCTTGGCTCTCCGTTGGTTCACAAGAATCGGGCACATTGGATCCGGACGGAGGCCAAAGACCCGATGCACACAGTACCATCGACATCATTCCTCTCATCGTAAACGAGGGCCAAAGTGGGAATATCATCCGTGGCGGCGAAGGCAACGATTTCGCCTTTGCGGCAGATGGGGATAGCATTGGAAATGATGTGGAAACCGAAGTCAGCGGTCATTACAGCGCCGACGGAGCCCCTGAGCTCAATCCCAATCCGAACCCGACCCCGGCTTCGGAGCCGGCTTCGGAAGAGGCTCCCGCAACAGGAGGGGACAACGAAGGAGGGACAGGGGAATCGGAGAGCCGAAGCGAAGGGACCGGTGAGAGTGAAGGGGTAGACGGAGAAGACAACTAATATTGAATGGCCACAAGATACAACCCATGGGCCGGGGCACAGCACCCGGCTTTTTTTCTATCTCTTGCTTCCAAAATTTCTTCTACATTGGCCACGGGCCTTTTCCCCTGCCCCACTTCGACAAGGGTCCCGACAATATTTCGGATCATATATTTTAGAAAACCGTTGCCGATGAATTGGAAACATACGACGTCATTGCGAGGAGGCCAAAGGCCGACGAAGCAATCCAAGTTTTTAGCTGGATTGCTTCGCCCCTTCGGGACTCGCAATGACACACAATCTAATCTCCTCACCGTCGTCTTCGTAGCCGATAAAGGGCCCTGAAAACTTTTGAAATCGCGTTCGCCGATCAGACAGCGGCTCGCTTGTTCCATTTTTTTGAGATCCAAATTAGATCCCACCCACCAAGCCCGATTTCGATTGAGCGCCGAGGGGGTCTCCCCCATTTCCAACAGATAATGATACTCTTTCTGCTTGGCATCTTTAACCGGATGAAAGGGGTTGACTGCCTCTTCGCACCGTTTCACGCGGATATCTTCCGGTAGCAAGGTATTCAACCCTTTTAAAAAACCGGTGCAGGGAATGTCGCGTTCTGTCTGAAAAATCGCCACTTGACCCAAGGCATGAACGCCGGCATCGGTGCGGGAAGCGCCGCGCAAAACAATTTTTTCTTCGACCATTTTCTGAATTGCCCGTGCGACAACATCCTGAATGGCTGTTCCATTCGTCTGACTCTGCCAGCCGGAATAGTTTGTACCGTCGTATTCTAATGTCAATTTGATGGTGCGCATTACAGATATTTTTGGATCAAAATTTCGGCAATCTGAATGGCATTGAGCGCGGCCCCTTTGCGGATATTGTCGGCCACAATCCACAAATTGAGGCCATGCGGAACGGTCTTGTCTTCCCGAATGCGGCCGACAAAAATCGGATCTTCCCCTGCGGCTGAAATCGGCAAAGGATAGAGATTATTTTTAGGATCATCCACTACTTTTATTCCCACGGCATCGCGCAAAATTTCTCTCGCCTCCGCCACGGTAATGGCCGATTCAAGCTCAATATTGACCGACTCCGAATGCCCATAAAAAACGGGGACGCGGACGGCTGTGACTGTCAATGGGACAGAAACGCCCATAATTTTGGAGGTCTCCTCCATCATTTTCCATTCCTCTTTTGTATAACCGTCCGGCAAAAAAACATCGATGTGCGGTAGACAATTGAACGCAATCCGATGCGGCAATGCCTCCACCTCGATATCCTTGTTGGAAAAAATGGCGACCGTCTGTTTGGAGAGCTCTTCCATGGCGGCGGAACCGGCCCCCGAAACCGACTGATAGGTAGAAACCACAACCCTCTTGATTTTGGCCCGTTTCATCAACGCGTTTAAAACAACAACCAGCTGGATTGTGGAACAATTTGGGTTGGCGATAATTTTTTTATTTTCATATTCGGCAATTTTTTCAGGGTTCACTTCGGGGACAACTAGCGGAATATCGGGCTCCATCCGAAAGCAGGCGGTGTTATCGATCACCACGCAGCCGGCCTTGGCCGCAAGCGGTGCATATTTACGGCTTACTTCCGAACCGGCGCTAAAAAGGGCAATCTCTTGATCCTTGAAAGAATCTTCCTTCAAAACATCGACCAGAAAATCGTGGCCTTCGAAAAAAACATATTTTCCGACCGAATTTTCGGAGGCGAGCAATTTCAAATTTCCCACCGGAAACTTCCGCTCTTCCAAAATCGAAACCATCTCCTGACCGACCGCACCGGTAGCCCCCACGACCGCCACATTCCAAGATTTTTTAGGCATATCCCTTCCCTAAAGGCTCTCCGTCAAAATTTTGACACCACCGTCAAAAAAACAGGGGGAACGTCCCCCTATTTTAGCTGTAAAAACCGACGCTTACCGACTTGAAGCAAATATTCTTGAGAAGAATCGAGTTTTTCATCGGGATTATCGACCTTTTTGTCATTGAGACGAACACCACCTTGCGCAATTAAACGCCTCGCCTCACCCTTGGAAGCCGCTAATTTTGAGGTCACCATCACATCGACCAACCAAACCGCCGATTCTTGTTTTGGCAAAACCATCTCTTCAATCTCCGTCGGTTTCGCCTTTTGTCCAAACACTTTTTCAAACTCCTTCGCTTCTTCTTCAGCCGTTTTTTCATTATAAAAACGGGCGACGATTTTTTTTGCGAGACCGATTTTAGCCTCTTTCGGGTGCCATTTCTTAACCGCGGCTAAATCTTCCTCAGTCAATAATTCATAATAGCGCCACATGAGTTCGTCGCTCAAAGACATGATTTTCCCGAAAATTTCTTTGGCCGGCTCAGTAATGCCGATGTAATTGCCATAACTCTTGCTCATCTTCTTTTGACCGTCGGTCCCAACCAGCAGAGGCATTGTCAAAATCACCTCCGGCTCCTGACCGTACGCTCTTTGAATGTCCCGCGCTACGGCCAGATTGAATTTCTGGTCATTCCCCCCCAGTTCCACATCGGCTTTTAAGGCCACCGAGTCGTAGCCTTGCAGCAACGGATAGACAAATTCCTGAATCGTGATTTGTCCCCCCTCTTGAGACCGTTTTCTGAAATCGTCCCGCTCCATCATGCGAGCCACATTATAATGACCGGCCAGCTGGATGATCTCCATCGGATCCATTTTGCCGAGCCATTCGCTATTGCGCCTCACCTCTGTCTTCTTCTTGTCCAAAATTTTGAAGGCTTGAGAGAGATAGGTCTTGGAATTCTGTTCCACCTCTTTGGCCGTCAAGACCGGCCGGGTTTTAATTTGGCCGGAGGGATCCCCGATTCTTGCTGTGTAATCTCCAATTAAAAAGATAACTTGATGACCCAAATCTTGAAACTGCTTTAGCTTTTGCATGATCACCGTGTGGCCCAAATGGAGATCGGCAATCGTCGGATCAAAGCCGGCTTTAACCTTGAGCGGTTTCCCTCTTTTTAGTTTTGTTTCCAGCTCGGCCGGCGTTAAAAGCTCTGCAACACCGCGGGAAAGGGCTTCCATTTGTGATTGGGAATCCATGAAGTGGGGCTTATACACCGAAAAAGAACCCATTTGCAAGACCTGAAGGAGCCGAATACCTTCAAAATATTACCAACTTGCAGGAATCCCATTCCTCTCTTTTTCATTTTCCACATAGGGCAAAGGGCCATTTAGAATTTGGAGTTTTTCGCGCAAAGCAACATATTGCCGAAACAAAGCCATGGTGTGGGCGATGTTCCAATCGGTAAATTGCGCGGAAGGAATAGAGCCGTCGGAATTTTTGCCAATCATAATCGGAATCGGTTGGACCAAAAAATGAGCGACATCGGCAAGATTACTGCTCCAAAGCTCCAAAATCCGGCGTTTTTGCACTGACAAAATACTAACCGGTAATGTCGCCGCTCTCTCCTTGTTTCCCGCTATTTTACTGAGTAAATAATTGACAATATCTTGTGCCTCTTTTGTAAGAGGTTCTTTTGTCTCCATCATATCAGCCAGTTCCTTTGCCAGCTTCGGAGACATTCCGACACCCTCGTAATTTTCCAAAACCTGTTGCCGCCTTGCAGAGTATTCAATAGCCTCTTCTACACTCGAAAACTCAGTAATGTTGAGCCCGATAAGAATGGAAAACTTGCGATCGATATTTTCCAAAATGGGAGCCCGCATATGTTCCGGAACGGTCGGCAAAAAATCGAGTAGTTCGGCCACCGCTTTATACGTTTGCTCTTTAAACTCTCTGCTTTTTTGTCTTCGGCGCCAACTGGTCCAAAGATCTTGAGCCAACATTCCCGCACCCATCGCTACAATCCAAATACCTCTGGCGCCCTGTTTGCTGATCGGTTCTTCTCTCCATTTCATCAAACGATGAAGGGTAAAAAGGGAACCCCCCGTTACCACATAGCTCATTCCCAACCCTTCGAGCAGTTCTTCAAACATATTACGACGATAATCCCAGACCTCATCCAATGGTAAATCTTGCGAAGCCCTGAGCGCCATAAAACTAAACGCCGAAATAAAAAGGATGGGGAGGAGATAGCCGCGCACTCTTGGCGACACGCGACTATTGATTCCATCCAATATCATTTTTAATTTCTGATCCCCAAGCACTTTGCTGATCTGATGCCATGTAAAAACAGTGGCCAAAAGCCCTCCACCCACCACGGCAGAACCACCCAAAGCCCCTACCCCTTCATCCCACGATTCTTTCCATGAGATATCCCTCATAATGAGGGATGCCATCACATGCTCGACAACGCCCAAGGGCATTAGAAGAGCATTCATGCCGGGGCTGGTTGCAAACTCGTCAAAATATTTCCATGCCCCTTCATCATGACGAAAAGGGGGAACCGGCTGAAAAATTCTTGGGAGCGGTTTCGGTGGGGGGGCTGCCAAACCAATTCCGGTCAACTGCGAAATACGAATAGCGCCAGCTACTTTTTTTGCGGCCAGCGCTAATTTTCCCAAAAGATGGGAGTCGCCATCTTCTGCCGCCTGCTGCATGAGTGTGCTCAACTGCAATAAGAGATCGGGCAGAGAACGAGCACGGATGGATCCTTCTGGAAAAACTTCTATGACGACCGGTGTTGCTCCCGCATAAGCACCGATTCGTTGAGCCAATCCGCTGCTTTTCAAACGCTCGACCATCTGATGCGGATCGTTCCCCGGAGCCAGAAGTTCGATCAAAAACCGCCCCTGTTCCCGTTGGGCAGCGGTATGAGTGATAGGACCACTCTGCAACAATTCTAAAAATTCAACCGCCGCTCGATAATCCCGCTTCTCCAAAGGTCTCAGCCACAAAACTTTTTCAATAGCCCGCAATTGTTGCGGCTCTCCGGTGTGTTGCGCCACAGCTTGGTTGTATAATTGCAACAGAGAATCGTGAGGGGCGCGGATCAAAAGATCAAAAGCCGGTTGCGTCCCTTGAGGAATCGGCAAGGCAATAGAGGAGGGAGAAGTAGAAGGCAGTGGCGGAGGACGGATGGCAACAGCCAAGTCGGGAATGGGGCTCTGCAGCCCTCCCCCTCTCAGACGTCTCAAAAATTCCGCCGCTTGATCTCTTTGTGTCGGAGCGAAAAGACGATGGGCATCGGTAGCAACAAAATCCAAGAAACTATCGAGATTCGTGAGTTGTACAGGATCTACGAACTGAGTGGAACCCTGCTCAACAAAAGCAACAGCAGCATGCATCACAGCATCGGGATTGAAGAAAACTTCTTTTCCTAATGCAGCTCGGGTTAAATCGTGGAGAGATTGTAAGGATGCTGTATCCATAACTCTCCTTTTGTTGATTGGCCGCATTGTAACAAATTTAAAAAATGGGAAACACACTATTTTTAAAATTTAATAATATCATATAGTTAGTTATATACTTTATCCTTGACAAAATTTTCATTTTTGCACGCTTGCAAAAAAATCGAGAATCCTTCAAAGAAAATTGCATGACAAAAACGTTCAAAGGGATTTCAAAAAATATTTTGGAAACGATCGGCAACACGCCGCTCGTGCGTCTCAATAAAGTTGTCGGAAATATAAGTTCCCTTATTGCCGCAAAATTGGAATTTATGAATCCGGGCGGTTCCGTCAAAGATCGAATCGGTTTTTATCTTATCGAACAGGCCGAAAAGCGTGGCGAACTCAAACCGGGCGGCACGATTGTAGAAGCCACCAGCGGCAATACCGGTATGGCATTGGCATTGGCTGGCGCCATCAAAGGTTACAAACTTATTTTTGTCATCCCCGACAAAATGAGCAAAGAAAAAATCAACACGCTGCGTGCCTTTGGCGCCAAAGTTGTGATCACACCGACCAACGTGGCTCCGGAAGATCCGCGCAGTTACTATTCCGTCGCCAAACGACTGGCCGAAGTAACTCCCAACGCATTTTACGCCAATCAATATCATAATCCTGATAATCCCGAAGCCCATTATAAACTGACGGGGCCGGAAATTTGGAAACAGACCGATGGGACAATCGATGCGCTGGTGCTCGGTGTCGGAACCGGAGGCACCATGACGGGGGTCGCACGATATCTCAAAGAGAAAAAACCGGAGATTCACATTGTCGGCGTCGATCCGGAAGGTTCCGTCTTTTTCGATTTTTTTCATCACAAGAAAAAAACAGAGCCGCATACGTATTTGATCGAGGGGATCGGCGAAGATTTCTTCCCCTCCACAACCGATTTGACCTTGATGACACACATGATCCGCGTGAATGACAAAGAATCGTATCAAATGGCGCGGGCCCTTTTGATCAAAGAGGGGATTTTTGTCGGTTCCTCCGGCGGCGCCGCCGTTGTCGGGGCCATCAAATATGCCAATACGCTCAAAAAACCGGAAAATATCGTTGTGATTCTGCCCGATTCCGGCAGCCGCTACTTAACGAAACTTTTTAACGACCAATGGATTCAAGATCAGGGTTTGTGGGAGGGGATTGCAAAACCGTACGGCGTTGTGGAAGACCTGATTCATAAACGTTTTGATCAGGGTGAGGTTATTTTTGCGACGATGAAAGACACGATTGGACTGGCGATTGAAAAGATGTCGAAGAGCGGCGTTTCCCAACTTCCTGTGCTTGATGGAAAACAGATCATCGGCTTGGTGACCGAAAGTGATGTATTGGCGCCGATGGCCCGCGGAGAGGTAGCCGCCACCGATTCGGTCACGATCATCATGAAAACCGATCTCCGCACCTTGGATGCCCATGAAAATATCGATGCACTCCTGAAAGTTTTTGAACAAAATGAAATCGCCATCGTCAAAAAACATGGCGATTTTGTCGGTCTCATCACCAAAATCGATTTCATCAAATATCTGGGGCAGTAAGCATATGGGAGGAGCATATGGTAGCTGCTACCCTATGCTCATTGAAGTGATGAGGAGGTATCCGTTGCCAATTGGGTCGGCTCAATCCCGAAATTGCGAACGGCCTTTTCCCAAATTTTTTCAGGCGGCGTTTCCAAAAGAAGTTTCGGATCAACCGGAGAGGCCAACCACGAGGCCGCTTGCAGTTCTTCTGCCAATTGACCCGGCTGCCAAGCCGCATAACCGATCAACAATTTAAATTCCTCGGGTTGCAGCAAATCGCCGCCCGCTCTTTCATCTAAAAACCGAAATGGGGCCCCGAGCTGTACCCCATCGGCAATCGGCATACTTTCCGGCGTCGAGGGGGATTTTGTTTTGTGCAACAACCAAATCCGGTTTGGTTCCACAGGACCTCCAAACCAGATGGGGACTTCCGTAAGCGACTTATCGACCGAGACGTCGGGAATGGTCAAACCTTTTAGCAACAAAGGGGTCGGCCGGTTGATCACCAATCCCAAGATCCCCTCCTGCGAACGATTGAAAACCAACACGACAGACCGGTGAAAATTAGGATCTAAAAGTTGCGGCATCGCAATCAAAAAATAGGGTGGTTTGTCGAGAGGGATCGGTTCATTCATAACAATCGTATGTTGGCAGAAAGCGCTGAAACGTTCAAGGGAAGAGACGATCGATTTTTATTGCCCAACGCCATAGCGGGGCGTGTCTGTTGTATTCGATTGGCTAGGGATTTCTGAAGAGGCGTTTGGTTTCGGTGAGGCCTCTATTTGCGGCGCCTCTTCTGTTTGCGGTTGGGGCGCCACCTCTTCTTGATCGGTTTTATCGCCACCGATCAACGCGGGGCATCTTTTTTTGCACGATTTTTTTTCGGGTTGAGGCACAACCTCTTGCGGTGTCACTTGCGGTTCGGCTTGAGGTGCCGTTTGTGTTGCGGCAGGCGCCGCACTGCCAGCGGCGAGCCATTTCCATTCGCCCCCCTTCCATGTCGCCACCGTCTCTTTTTCAGAACCCGACTGGACTACGAAGGTGACATCTTCCATCGGCTTGAATTCTTTCGCAAGTTGCGGCGTGTAATATTCCAAACGATCCACCAATGTTTTGTTGAAGGTATTAATATGGCGCGTGACCAATTTTTGCAGGGTTTCTCTATCGGTCGCGGCCGCATTTCCCAAGAGTGTCAGGCTCACATTCAGTTGCATTGCCTCCGTCAAGCGCGGCACGTAAACAATTCTCTGTGTCGAGAGATAAAGACTGACCGCATCGACTTGATTCAA
>JAHFSU010000030.1 GCA_023265595.1 Deltaproteobacteria bacterium | reverse complement strand
TTATTTTCCAGCCACTTTGCCAACGCGCGAGAGTCAAACGATTTTCCCTTTTCATCCAGCGCTACCAAAAAATCGGCCGGCTTTAATTTTTCCAGAACCGATTCTGTCGATTTAAGAGAGATCATTTCAACCGGCGAATAATGCTTGAGGCGCTTTTGATACTCCAGAACCAGCTCCCCCACCGGCTTTAAAGAGAGCTTGCCAATAGTCATAATTTTTACTTTCATAAAAGGGGAGCATAGAGTATCTCGCGTAACATGACAACGCGGTTGCATTTTGCACAAATCGCCATACTTACGCCGCTCCATCAACTCTTTACCTATAAAATTCCGGAAGGCCTGCAAGACAAAGTCAGGCCCGGGATGCGGTTGGTTGTTCCTTTCCGAAATAAAAAGATGGTTGGGTTTTGCTTGGGTCTGACAACAGAGGCGCCAAAAAATTTCGACGAAAAAAAGATACGCGAGATCATCGAGGTCAAAGATGATTTTGAAACCTTTTCTCCAAAAATGATCGAGCTACTTAACTGGCTCGCCGATTATTATCTGGCCCCCATCGGTGAAGTCTGTCGGGCCGCCCTTCCCTCCAAATTATTGCAGGCAGAGGGATCGGCCAAAGCAACGCCGCGCCTTCAAGAAGAGGAACATTCCCATTTTCATCAGACGGAAGAATTTGTTCTGACTAAAGAGCAGCAAGAGGCGTTAAAGACTATTTTGTCCTTCGACAAGCTCAGGACGAGCGATGATTTTAACGCCGCTCACCCTGAGCAGAGTCGAAGGGTCGAATCATCCCCTCCTATTCTCCTGCACGGCATTACCGGTTCCGGCAAAACGGAAATTTATCTGCAATGTATCAAAAAAATTTTACAAAGCGGAAGACAGGCGATTCTTCTGGTGCCGGAAATCGGCCTCACGCCGCAACTAATCGGGCGTGTGCAAAGCCGCCTGAATACCGAAGTGGCCATCTATCATAGCGGCCTCAGCGACGCTTGGCGAATGGTCTATTGGGAAAAAATGCGCAAGGGAGAAATCCATGTCGTCGTCGGGACCCGTTCCGCCCTTTTCGCCCCCTTCCAAAATCTGGGGGCCATCATTATTGATGAAGAACACGATTCTTCCTACAAACAGGCCGAAGGGGGATTTTATTATCACGCCAGAGATGCCGCCATTGTGCGCGGCAAAATAGAAAATATCCCCGTTATTTTGGGCTCCGCCACACCCTCATTGGAGAGCTTCTACAATGCGAAAAAAGGAAAGTACTGCTACATCCCTCTGACGCAAAGAGCAACGGGCGCCGCATTGCCCACCGTTTCCATTATCGATTTAAGGCAAAATAAATTCGTCGACGGCTCTCATACGTTGTCGCCCCCGTTGAAAGAGGCGATTTCGGAGAGACTCTATCGCGGCGAACAGAGTCTGCTTTTACTCAACCGGCGCGGTTTTGCCAACTTTCTCCTCTGCGAAGATTGCGGCCACACGCCCCGGTGTCCCAACTGTTCCATCACGCTGACCTATCACAAAAAACCGCCCCTTTTGATTTGTCATTATTGCGATTACAAAATCGGGACCGCCGCAAATTGTCCTGAATGCCAAAGCGCGGCGATCAAACCTTTGGGTGAAGGGACTCAAGCCCTTGAAGAAGAATTGAAAAAAAATTTTCCGCAGGCCAAAATTCTGCGGCTCGATAAAGACACCGCTGCAAAAAGGGAACACCGCCATCATGTATTGAACGAAATGAAAAGGGGGAAGGCCGATATTTTAATCGGGACACAGATTGTCGCCAAAGGACACGATTTTCCAAATATCACGCTGGTCGGCGTTGTGCTGGCCGACACAACATTGCATCTCCCCGATTTCAGGGCCCATGAAAAAACCTTCCAGCTTCTAACTCAAGTGGCGGGCCGCTCAGGACGAGACAAAAAAGCGGGCCACGTTCTAATCCAGACTTTTCAGCCTGACAATTTCAGTCTGACTTGCACCCGCGAACACAATTACGCAAAATTCAGCGAACAGGAATTAATGATGCGGGAAACATTGCAGTATCCTCCCTTTTCCAGACTCGCACAAATTCGCATTCAGGGAGCCAATGAACAAAAAGTAAAAGAGACGGCAAAAAAATTGCGTAGATATTTTGGGGAGAGAGAAAACATTTCGATTTTGGGTCCTGCCGCGGCCCCCCTTGCAAAACTACGCGGCAAATACCGTTGGCAAATTCTGCTCAAAAGCCAAAATTCAAAAATGTTGAAACATCTTCTGACCCATGCGCAACAATTTCTCGATCGGGAAAAGATCACTCAAGTGCAACTGCAAATAGACGTTGACTGCCTCCATTTGATGTAAGAGGATGAAAAGCATGGGTCTTTTGCCGATTCAAATCTATCCCGATCCGCTCTTGAAAACCGTTTGTGAACCGGTTGAGAAAGTCACGCCGATAATTCAAAAACTCCTCGATGAGATGGCCGAAACGATGTATGCCGCGCCCGGCATCGGGCTGGCCGCCCCTCAAGTGGGGATATCCAAACGGGTTATTGTGTTGGATGTCAGCTGGAAGGGGGATAAGGGACCAAGAGTTCTTTATCAATTAGTCAATCCGGTTATTGTAGAACGCTCTGGATCAATTGAATGGGAGGAGGGTTGCCTCAGCATCCCTGAATTTTCGCAGGTGATGAAGCGATCGCAAAAGGTAAAAGTGGAGGCCCTCAACCGTGATGGGAAAAAAAAGATCATCGAGGGAGAGGATATTTTGGCCGTCTGTCTCCAGCACGAAATCGACCATCTCGACGGCAAACTCATCATCGACAAGGCGAGCCGTCTCAAAAGAAAATTATATCTCGACAAAATAAAAAAACACCAACACACCCAAAGCCATCCGGAAGTGGTGTTCTAAAGTATTTCAACATTTGAGACGTACCGAAGGTGCGGATCAAATGTTAGAAATACTTATGGTTTTTAGCTCACCAATGTATTACAGAAAAGTTAAAATACCATAAAATGAATATCCTATTTTTCGGCTCCGACAATTTTGCGATCCCCTCACTAAGGACACTCCACGAATCGTCGCACAAAATTTTGGCAGTGGTCACACCACCTGACAAACCGGCCGGCCGCGGGCAAAAATTAACGGGCTGCCCTGTTGCGGCGGCGGCTCATGAACTCTGTCTCAAATTGTTGCAACCGCCGAAAATTCAGGGGGAAGAGGTTTTTCATCAACTCCTTGCGTTAAAGCCCGATTGTCTTGTCGTGGTGGCCTACGGAAAATTTTTGCCGTCGCGTCTGATGAACGCTGTTTCTCACGGCGCTGTCAATCTCCATCCCTCCTTGCTGCCGAAATATCGCGGGGCCTCGCCGATACAGACCGCCATTTTGAATGGAGAGGCGATCACCGGTGTTACCACAATGACGCTGACGGAAGAGATGGATGCCGGCGCTATTTATCTGCAGGCCACAACAGCCATCGATTCGATTGAGACAGCCTTGCAACTGGAAATGAGATTGGCGGAATTAGGCGGCAAACTTTTGGCTCAGACATTGGACGATCTGGAAAAAGGAACATTGAAGGCCAAACCACAAAATCCTAACGATATGGTGATGACAAAAAAATTGGTCAAAGAGGATGGACGTCTGAAATGGGAAAAACCGGCCTCAAAACTTTTTGATCAAATTCGGGCCTTGGACCCGTGGCCGGGAACTTTTTGTTACGTCGGCGACAAACGTCTGAAAATCTGGGAAGCGGCCGTTCTTGAGGAAACGACGACGGCAAAACCGGGAACGGTGGTTGGCAACAAGCAGGGGTTGACGGTCGCCTGTGGACAAGGCCGGCTCTGCCTGCTAGAGGTACAGCTCGAAGGAAAAAAGAGATTGAGTGTTACGGAGTTTTTGAAAGGATTTCCTGTTCCGATCGGTGAGGTTCTTAAATGAAAAAACAGATCGCCCCATCTATTCTATCCGCTGATTTCGCAAAACTGGGTGAAGAAATTTTGGCTGTCGAAAAGGCTGGCGCCGATTTGATCCATATCGATATCATGGATGGCCACTTTGTGCCGAATCTCACAATGGGGCCGCCTCTTGTCCAATCGATTCGCAAAATTACAAAGCTGCCGCTCGATTGTCATCTCATGATCGAAAACCCGGAAAAGTTCATCGGGGCGTTTAAAGACGCCGGCGCCGACTGGATCAGCGTGCATATAGAGACGTGCAATTTGGCGCAAGTGTTACCGGCAATCAAAAAGTTGGGCTGCAAGGCCGGCGCTGTGATCAACCCGCCGACTCCTTTAGAAAAAATTCTCCCATTTTGCAGGCTGGCCGATTTTATTCTGGTGATGACGGTGAACCCCGGATTCGGAGGGCAATCGACGGTTGATGGGACTTTGGAAAAAATCGCCGCACTCAAAAAATTTCTGGTGGCCAAAAATTTGAATATCCCGATTGAGGTCGACGGCGGCGTAAAAACAGAAAATATTGCCGAGTTTGCCAAAGCCGGCGCCGACATTTTTGTCTCCGGCTCCGGCATTTTCCACACAAAGGATTACGCCAAAACCATCCAGCAAATAAAAACAATCATATAGTGCCAGGCACCAGGTGACGGTTTTTCAATCGTTCTACTTGCTTTAACATAATCAAAAAACGCTGCGTCATCAGGCCATTCCCTTTTTCCAAAAGTCCTTTCCATTTGTCGGCTGGAATCGGCGTTTCGACTAATTTCTGATAAGAGATTCTCCTTTGCATTTCCGATTCCCCGAGAGCCAAAAAACTGGGATGATAATCCAACAGACTGTTCGGCTCCCCATATACATAAAATCGATAGCCGCTCCAAGGCCAATCCTCCGGTTTGGCAACAAGTCCCGCCGATAAAGCATTACGATGCTGATATCGTAAGCAACCTAAACCGTGCTGATCGTTCAAAATAATGCGGCTTCGATACCGATGTGCCCAAAAATGCCCGTTGCGCTTATGTCGTTTGTTATAATCTTTGGCGTATTTAAAGCAGAAAGAATGCATAATTTCATCCACAAAAAAATTCTGATGTGTCGATAACATGAGATGGATGTGTGCATTCAAAAATTCATAATTATAAATACGTGTCTCAAATTTGCATTTAACCTCTTCTAATAGGTAGAGCAGCATCTCAAAATCGGCACGCTCTTTTATCAATGGTTCTTTATTGTTACACCGCAAAATGAGATGATATTGTATATCATCCCCTTTGATTCGAAGTTCTCTCGGCATATTTTTCTCCTTTCACTGCTCACATGGTGCCAGGCACTAGGTGAGAAAGCAAAAAACATGCCAACAAAAAACTCAATGATTTTAAAGTGTTAGAAAAAATAGCCTGACGAAAATAAGACAAAGGCCGACGAAAATCGTCACCTGGTGCCTGGCACTATATGCTAAAACATTCCGCGATTTTGGTGCGTAGGGTCATTAGATCATCACGGGTGCATTCATGGCGCAGAAGATTGGCCAGTTCCGTCAAAAAACCGCGCCATTTTTTGGGGGGCAAGGCATAAATAAAATCCAAAATAACATAGACGACATAACCCCCATCGTGACGCCACTGTTTCAACGCCACCGCCACTTCATCTACTCCGCGAGGATCTAAAATCTCCCGCAAATCGACAAAAAACCGCCGCTCCAAACGAGTCGCCACTTCCAAAAGGCTTTGCAGTGCCACATCAACACAATGTAAAACATTCTCCACCCTTTTTCTGTACAACGGACTCTCGCAAGCCTCCTGATAACTCAAACTCTTCAACTCTCTCAACTCTTTCGGTTCCACCACAATCGGTTCACCAATGCGGACAAAAACTTTTGTCTCGGTTTGTACTTGGAGCGATTTTTTTGGACAAGCTGTCCCCACGCCATCCATCCCAATCGGCACCACCCAAACCGGCCCGGATAAATTATGTTTCAAAAGACTCAAAGCCGTCTCCACCGCAATGTAGGCCACTCCCTTTTTCAAATGGCCTCCTTCTTGTTTCAGCCGCTTTTCCTTGCCGACACAAAAATAGCCGGCATCCCATCTGAAACCGTCCCGCGCCCGTTGTCCCCACGCGCGCGTTCCTTGCGGATAAATTGAAAAGGTCATATCTCCCGACAAGATTTTTTTGACCGCCTCGCTCACGGCGCGCTTCGCTTTTCCCGGCTCTTTTGATTTGCGATCGACAAAAATCATCCCCCATGCCTCAAGCATCCGGCCGATGCCGATAAATTTGTAAAGAAAGATATTATCTTTGAAATGATCTTTGGCCACCATGATGCGCGGCATAAAACCGGAGGCACTCCCGTCGGCATTTAATTTCATATAAACATACGGCGCCAAACAAAAATCAAAAAAACTTTTATGACTGATGGCAAAAATCTTTTTGGCATTTGCCAGCGCATCCCATGCGGATGGTTTTTCGACAAAGACTTCCATTTGGGCTATCTGCATCATCCTGGACGCCCAAATAAGAGACAGTCCGCTCGCCACTTCTTTGGAACGGCTTACCCTCCAGCGAAAAACTTTAAAAGCAAGCGTGGGGAAAAAAAACAGTGTATAGGCACTCTTCAGAATAATAAAAAAACTTTGTTTTGGTTTTCTATTTTTTCGAAAATTAACGTGTAAAGGATCTATATTTTTTTTGGCAACCTTTGGAACCCGATGGGGGCAAAAACCAAGCAGGGCGTAAAGATGCCCGAAAAATTCGGACGGATGCACTTTGGGATTGAGTCTTGCAAATTCAAACAAAGGTCTTAACCCGTGCCAACGCCACCGGCGTGAATAAAGGGCCAGAGCCAAACCCAAAATTTCCCACGGCCACCAAAAAATGCCGCCCGATTCGAAAAAAAAGCGGATACGAAATCCGAAAAGGGCCAACGCCAACGGAATCACCAAAATATCGCGCACCCAACCCAAATAAAGCTCTAAGCATCCGGCCCAACGGTTCAGGTGGCGCAAACCCCAAAAACCATCGTGCACAAAAAAGAAGAGAAGACGCAAAATCGCCGGCGCATAAATCACCGCCACAAAAATCAATGCCCAATAAGATTTTGGAAGTTCCAGAATAGGCATCATTTTTTCAGGCCAGAAAGGTCAATTGGTAACGAAAATGAGGGGTCACACTTTTTTTCCCCAGCCGAAATCCTTCTTTTTTGAGTCGGCCGGAAATACGTGTCGCAACGGAAGAAGCGACCCCTTCTTGCGATTCATAAATGGCAGAGATCATCCCCTGTTCCGGAAAAGAAACCACCATATCGATGGGATAACGAACCAGTGATTTCACAAAATTTTCGATGAGAATAATTAGTTTTTTAGCCCTCTCCACTCCAAAGCTCTGCCGGATCTTGTTGTAATCGAGAAGGGTCATATCATATTTATAGGTGCCGACATGCGCCGATTTTCCCGCACTCAAGGCATCAAATGCCGGCCAGTAAAAGGCAATCGTCACAACATTTTCTTTCGGAAATTCAATCCAAAGCTGTCCCCCCACCCGTCGCAGCGAATTTTTCAAAACCGCTAGACCGAATGTCCCGCCTTTCTCCCCTCCCTTTCCGTAAAAAGACTCCAGCATCTGCAGACGGTCGAGATCGGTCAACAGTTTGCCGCCGTAAATGAAACGGGTTGAGAGAAACGGCCCTTCTTTTAGATCGAGTTTTTTAATCTGAATTTCCAGCTTGGAGCCGAAAATCGCCTGCTTCGCGCTCAAAGCCAGCAATTCCGTCAAAACAGAGAGGGCCTCCTCTTTTGCCCCAAAGGTATTGGGGAGATCCGACATCGTCACCACATGATAAGTCAGTTGACGGCTCAAAAATAAAAGATCGTGCAATTTCAAAACTTCGTGAAGGGTGTCGATGAAATTAAAAAATTTTCCCGTTTTGGATTTGCCCTCCGCCTTCTGTCGGCCCAGATTTTTTTGGGCCGTCTCAAAGAGCTTTGCCACCTCCTTGGGAAGCGGCTTGGGCCACTTTTTTTTCAACTGATCGAGAATTTCCTGCATTTGCATAGAGGCATCAAAACCAGAAAAATTTCGGTTTGGCAAGGATGCGTAAAGATGTTAGTTTTTTTGTTTCAATGATTTTTCACAATATCGCCACCGTTTTGACCTTGGCCCTTTTGGAAGGCCTGCTTTCAGCCGACAACGCATTGGTGCTGGCGGTCCTCGTCAAACATCTTCCCCCCAAAGATCGTAAAAAGGCGCTTCGTTACGGCATCATCGGGGCTTTTGTATTTCGGATTCTCTGTATTTTGATCGCCGCATGGCTGATCAATGCATGGGTTTTTAAAGCGGTCGGAGCCGCCTATCTCCTTTTCATCTCTCTCCAACATCTTTTGTCGAAAGAGGAACTGAAAAAAGAGGAAACAAAGGCGAAGCGGTTCGGTTTTTGGAAAACAGTGATAGTGGTGGAATTAACCGACATTGTTTTTTCCATCGATTCGATTTTGGCGGCCGTCGCGATGTCAAACAAAATTTGGATCGTCTATTTGGGAGGTATTTTGGGCATTGTCGCGATGCGATTCGTTGCAGGAGGATTTCTAAAATTGCTCGACAAATTTCCGGGACTGGAAAAGGGGGCCTACATTTTGGTCGGCTGGATCGGGCTCAAACTGGCCCTCATGACCGCTCAGGAAGAGATAAGCGGCTTTCCTCACATTATGCATCCGATTCTTTTTTGGAGTATCATGGTCCTTATTTTTGTCGGCAGTATGCTTTGGAAGCCGAAAAAGGCTTCGCCCAAACACGAATTGCCAAAAGAGCTGGAGTAAAGTGCTTGGGCTTGCTTTTTTCCAAAAAACGAATTACGTGAACGAAGAACGAAAATTGGCGAAACAAATTTTTCGGGGTGTGGCTCAGCCTGGCTAGAGCGCTTGCTTCGGGAGCAAGAGGCCGGCGGTTCAAATCCGCCCACCCCGACAATCCCCTCTTTTTTTTTAATGTGTCACCTAGTGCCTGGCACTATATGATGGTTTACGAAGCAGATGGCATTTTTTGACCGTCCCTTAATGGGCCAGTTGAACCGCAAAATAGAGAACGGCCATGCCGAGGATGGTCATCAAGGTCGTCCATCGGGTGGTGTGGCCGTGATGACTTTCGGGAAGGAGATCGCTCCCGCCGATATAGAAAAAAAATCCGCCGAAAATGGCCAGCACTACCCCCAATGTCGGGGCAGAAAGGGAAAAAAACCGTGTTGCAATCAGACCGAGTATCGGGGCGCACGCATCCAATGCAAGCCAACGCATCGCTGCCTGTCGCGTTCCATTGTTTTTCAAAATGATATTCACCGTATTAATCCCGTCCGAAAAATCGTGCACCAGCACCGCAACGGTCACAATAATCCCGACCGCCTCGGAGGCCTGAAAACCGAGACCAATCGCAACACCATCTAAAAAACTGTGGATCGCAAGACTGCCGGCGCCTAGCAAGCCGCCATGCGAACGGTTTTCGCAGTGCGACCCTTCGTGACAATGATGAACCAACAGCCGGTCGAGCAGAAGATAAATCACAAACCCCAAGGCCACAATGGAGGTCATCACACTCGGAGTAAATTTTGAGGAACCCAATGCAATGGATTCGGGGAGCAGGTCAAAAAAGGCAACGCCAACCACCGCCCCTGCGCTAAAACCCAAAATGAGATGAAAACGGTCCTTGAAGTGGAGCGCAAAAACTCCCCCCAACAGGGTAAAAACCAAAGTGGCAATGCCGATGGCAAAAATCATATTGAGAAGTTGCAAATTTCAATAGCATGTCTTACATTTTTTAAGCAACAAGCAATACGGAATTCATGAAAACATTTTTATTTTGCATCTTCATCCTGTTTTCTTCCATCGTCCGGGGCAACGACACCATTTTTGGCGGGGATGCCTCTAATATTTTTCCGATGGAAAGCACACAAATTCAAATGGTCAAAGAAAAAGTCGGTCTGTGCCCGACGACCGACGGTTTCTGGAAAACAGAGGCAGTATTTTGGTTCAAAAATCTCTCCGACAAAACGGTCGATGTACAAATAGGATTTCCCGATTGGCAAATGACGGAGGCCGATGATGCCGGAAATGAAAAAACGCGCTGGGCTATTCTTGCCTTCGTCTCAAAGGTGGATGGAAAAAAAGTGCAGACGGAGCACAAAGCGGTAACCGGCGGCGATTATCAGGGGGCCTATCTCTGGAGGGTTTCATTCAAGCCGCATGAAGAGAAAAAATTGGAGAGCAGTTATATTTTCGGCGGCTTTCAACAATCCGCGATGTTTGGAGAGGCCTTAAGAAAATCGGCCGGTGCCGCAAAAGGCAACGATTGGTGGCAGGCTTCTCCCGACACCAAGGCCGCTAAAGAATTGGAACAGAGCCCCTTTCAAAAAATCATCTACATTTTGAAAACGGGAAAAAATTGGGCGGGACAAATCGAAGATGCCGAAATTGTTTTGGAGTTGCCTCCCAACCAAAATCCGCTTACCGTTTCAGCGCTACCCATCGGCTACATTTATGCCAATAATAAACTGACGTGGCATTTTAAAAATTTCAAGCCGACTCAAGACATCGCCGTTTTCCTCGCCGCCCCGTTCGACAAAAAAATCCCGATTGTTGTGGAAACGCCGCAACAAGAGCACAGTTGGAAAAATCTCGCCGCAAAAAATAATGTCGACAAATTCACGCTCGATATTGCAAGAAACAGCCCCTTTGCGGCACAAGGGAGAATCTTTCAAAGAGAAGATTTGCGGAAATTTTTCAGTGCGCAAAGTTGGTATGTTCCTTCGGTAGAAAAAGAATGCGCGCCGCGTTTCAGCGATTATCCCGTTGCAGAAATTTTCAAAGGCCCGCTTGCGGCCATCGATTTCAAGAGCGCCCCAAAAGATTCTGTCTTAAATCCCGTTCAATTCAAAACACGCCTCACGGAAGGGATAAAAGAGGGCCCCAACTTTGCCGGTCATTACACGGTCATCAGCTGGGGATGCGGCACGAGCTGTCAAATTAACGCCATCGTCGATGGCCAAACCGGAAAAATTATTACAATGAACTTAGAAACTCAGTTGGGGGTCGATTTCCGCAAAAATAGCAATCTTTTGGTCGCAAATCCGATGGACCCCAGTATTCTAAACCGCCAAGTCGGCGATAAAATAATTCCCGTATCCTACTATAAAATGGGACAAAATATGTTGGTCACTCTCTGCCAACCGGCTCAAAACTAACTCTTGCCATTTTTGTCGGAGTGTAGGAAGCATCGCGTCATGTCCGGCTTCTTGTCCGCTGTTGAAAGACTGGCAGCCCTTGCCACAGGCATCCCATCTTTTCGGGTTTGGACATCAGTCAATGAAGTTTCGAGCGATGGAAACACCAATCTTATCCCTGCCATCGATCTGGAACCGGGGGCACAAAATCCGGTATCCCGTTTTGTCCATATCACCGGCGCCACCCCCACACTCGGCGGTGTTTTTGCCCATGAACCGTTCACTCCCAATTACCCACAAGATCATGTAACCCAAGACCCCTTCGACCAAGTGCAGGCTTTTTTCGCCCTTACAAAAGTTTTTCATCTTTTGGAAAAAATCGGTTTTGATGTGCAATCGATTTTGGGTTCCCTTCATGAAGGAAAATTTCATGCCGTTCAAGCCGCTGTCAATGCCTTTGCAGAACTCAATGCCTATTTCAGCCTTGATGAAGACCGCATCGCGTTTGGTACCGCCAACGAAAAATGGCATTTGGGTTCTGACTGGGATGTCGTCGTCCACGAATTCGGCCATATGCTGTTGCACCACATCAACCCGATGCTCGGCGGATGGGGTAATCACGAGGGCGGCGCCATCCACGAAGCCTTTGGTGATGCCTTGGCGGCCCTTGTTTTTGATGATGCCGAAATGAGTGAAGATTTTGTTCGTCAACTTGGGCGGACGCCGAGCAAAAACGACGGCCTCCGAATTGTCAAAAACAATCTCAAACTGAGCGATGCCGGTGAAGAGGTCCATGATCGCGGCCGTGTTTATGCCGGCTTTTTTTGGAGTCTTTACGAAATCCTTCAGAAAAAATTTGAGTTACAAACAGAGGAGGCTCAAATTGCGGCCTTAAAAATTTTGGTCAACCACGCCTTCCACTATAAATCCTCCAGCCCCAAACCGAACGATTTTGTCGATGCGGTGATTGAAGGGGTCAAAAGTCTGGAGAAAATCAGGAAACTGAATCTCCCTCAGGACACTCTCATTGAAGCCATTGAAGCCGAAGCAACAAAGCGAGAATTGAGAACGCCGCAAGAGCCACAACCGAAGCCGCAACGACGAGAGGCCCCGCAATTCAGATTGCTCAACACCGCCCCCTTCATTGGTGGCATCACCACCCTTTACCAGCAACAATATCAGACAAGCGGCTTTGGGGCCGTAGATGTAGTAGGGCACGGTTGGCAGTCAAGAAAACTATATGGGAGCAATAGAGAAACTTTTGTCGATGATTTGCGTTTCGTCAAAGCCGGTTCCATCGACGAGTCGAAAAAAATTCCCTTCAATGAAGCGCTGGAGAGTGTGCGCCAAAAACTGAGGAATGATTTGCAAACGGCCCAAAATAGTTTGAACCTGATCGAGATTGCCTTTCAGCAAAAGAAGAAGAGGCGTAATCGCCTGACAGCCCGTCAAATTTTCGATTGGAAAAAAACTAAAGATGCGGTTTTTACACTAGAAAAGTGTCATGAAGTTTTACAAAAGGGGGACAATAGGCAACCGGCTTATGTTGTTTTTGACGAAGACAACGTCCTCTCCTACGCCATTTCCCTTGCCTATGGGACTTTTTACGTGAACACCCATACCGGCGAAATCCGGTTCGAGAAAAAGATTTTCTTTTAAGCCGTCCACTTGGCAGACATCGCCTTGGTTTCTTCTTTGGTTTTATCTTTTTTGGCGCCGTGAATGTAGAGTTGTGGAAACAAAAGGCGCAACTGTTTTTCGAGCGTCTGGATGGTGGGGCCGTAACCTTTGTGATACATGAAATATTCGAGATCGTATCCCAATTTGCCGGCATCGATGTGGCGTTTATTCAAATCCCGTTCCAGCGCCTTCATCATTATTTTTTCAAGCTCTTCGGGAATTTCAGGATTAAACTTCCGCGGCAAAGGGATCGGCATGGAACAGACATTCTCCATCACCTGTTTCGCATCTTCCCCATGGCTGAAAAGACTTTGTCCCGTTAACAATTCATACATCACGGTTCCCAAAGAAAAAATATCGGAACGGTTATCGGTCGTTTGCCCTTTGGCCTGCTCGGGAGACATGTAAGGGGCCTTCCCCATAATCACCTTCCCCTCTTTGTCCTCCATAAAATTTTGCGCCTTGGCCACGCCAAAGTCGGTGATTTTGACTTCCCCTTCGATTGCAATCATCAAGTTGTTCGGATTGATGTCGCGATGAACAACCCCCAGCGGATTTCCTTTTGCATCGGTCTTGGCATGGGCATATTCCAAACCTCGGCAGACACGGCTGATGATAAAAGCCCCCAGTTCCGCCGGAATTTTTGTGCCGAGCTCTTCATATTTTCCCATGAGGTCGCGCAAATTCACGCCATGCACATATTCCATGGCGATGTAAAAGCTCGCCTCCACTTTTCCCAATTTATAAATCTGCACGATATTTTGATGGACCAAATCGGCCACGAGCTTTGCCTCGCCGATAAATAGTTTCACAAAATCTTTTTCGTTGGAATATTCCTCGCGGATCATTTTAATGGCGACCCGCTTTTCAAACCCCTCATCGCCGCCCAAAATGGCCTCGTAGATATTTCCCATCCCCCCTTCGGCAATGAGCCGCGTCAGCTTGAAATGGTAGGTGTCTTGAAATTCTTTTTTCATATTGAATTATCCGCAGTATAACATTAGAGATACCGGCATGCAAATCCTGGTTACAGGCGGGGCGGGGTTTATCGGATCAAATGTGGTCAATGCCTATCTCAAAAAAGGTCATCGTGTTGTCATTGTCGACAACCTTTCCACCGGAAAATTAAAAAATATTCCCAAAAAGGCAAAATTTTACAAAGCGGACATCTGCGATTTCAAAACGCTCGAAAAAATTTTCAAAAAGGAAAAGTTCAATATAGTGAATCATCACGCGGCACAAATTGATGTCCGCGCCTCTCTGGCAAGGCCGCAATGGGATGCCAAAATCAATATCCTTGGCGGCATGAATCTTTTGGAATTGTGCCACAAATATCGTGTGAAAAAATTTATCTACGGCAGCACCGGCGGCGCCCTGTACGGAGAAATGGGAAAAAACCCTCCCGATGAAAATAGCCTCATCCGCTCTTTAAGCCCTTATGGGGTCTCCAAATATTGTTTGGAGCGCTATCTTCTCCTTTATCAAACACTCTACGGCCTCCCGTTTACCGTCCTCCGTTACAGCAATGTCTATGGCCCCAGACAAAACCCGTTGGGAGAGGGGGGGGTTATCGCCATTTTTATACATTCTTTTCTGACTGGCAAAACCCCGACGATTTTTGGAAACGGCAAACAACTCAGAGACTTTGTTTTTGTCGAAGATGTGGCTAAAGCCAACCTTTTGGCTCTGCATAGGGCCCCGAATAAAGCCATCAATATCGGCTGCGGCAAAACAACCAGCATCTTACAACTATTTGATATTCTTAAAGAAAAATTTTGTTCCGACATAAAACCGAAATGGAAACCGGCCCGTCGCGGTGAAATTTTGAAAAGCGGTCTCCATATCGACACGGCCAAAAGAGTTTTGAGGTGGTATCCCTCCCACACCCTTAAAGAGGGGTTAACAAAAACCATTTTCTGGCAGAAATCCGATGGACAAGCCTAATGCGGCGTGCTAGCCAAAAAAAAATTTCATCTAAATTTAAAAGGGGGAAGATTATGACACCGCAAGCCGCCTTGGCCTTGGCAAAAGAACATAAGGCCAAAATGGTCGATTTCAAATTTGTCGACTTCATAGGAATTTGGCATCACTTTTCGGTTCCCGTTCTCGAATTAACTGAAAAATCATTTTCGGAAGGTTTCGGTTTCGACGGCTCTTCCTTAAGAGGATGGATGCCGATCAACACCTCCGACATGCTGATCAAGCCGCAACCCGAAACAGCGGCGATGGATCCCTTTACCAAAGAGCCGACATTAAGCATGATCTGTAACGTGATCGATCCGGTAACCCATGAGCCCTACACAAAAGACCCGAGACACATCGCCCAAAAAGCGGAAAAATATCTGAAAGAGACCGGAATCGGCGACACCGCTTACTACGGACCCGAAGCCGAGTTTTTTATTTTTGACAACATCCAGTACGATCAATCGCAAAATCAAGGTTTCTACTTCATCGATTCGGTGGAGGGGAGCTGGAACACCGGAAAAGACGAGGGACAAAATTTGGGTTACAAGCCCCGCTACAAAGAGGGTTATTTTCCGGTGCCGCCGCTCGATTCACAACAAGATATCCGCACCGAAATGGTTTTGGTCATGCAGCAGATGGGGATTCATGTTGAATGTCAGCATCATGAAGTGGCAACCGCCGGTCAGGCTGAAATCGATATGCGTTTCGCACCGCTTGTCAAAATGGCTGACAACCTGATGTGGTTTAAATACATCGTCAAAAATGTCGCCAAGAGAAATAACAAAACGGCGACCTTCATGCCCAAGCCCCTTTTTAAAGATAACGGTTCCGGCATGCATACCCACATGAGTATCTGGAAGGGAGAAACAAATCTTTTTGCGGGAGATGGCTACGGCGGACTTTCCCAGATGGGGCTTCATTTTATCGGCGGCATTTTGAAACATGCCCCTGCCCTGCTCGCTTTCTGTTGTCCCACCACCAACTCTTACAGACGCTTGGTCCCGGGTTATGAGGCGCCGGTCAATTTGGCCTATTCGTGCAGAAATCGTTCGGCAGCCGTTCGTATCCCGATGTATTCCAATAGTCCAAAAGCGAAACGGCTCGAATTTAGAACGCCGGATCCCTCCTGCAATCCTTATCTCGCCTTCGCCGCGATGTTGATGGCGGGCCTCGACGGGATTCAAAACAAACTTGATCCGGGGCTTCCCTTGGAGAAAAATACCTACCAACTCTCTGCCGAAGAAAAAAGAGGGGTGCCAACCGTTCCGGCCTCTTTAGAAGAAGCGATCCAGCATTTGGAGAAAGATTATGAATTTTTGCTCAAAGGTGAGGTCTTCACCAAAGAGGTGTTAGAGACATGGATTGAATACAAGATGGATAATGAGGTCAACGCGGTCAGACTTCGGCCCGTTCCTTATGAATTCAACTTGTATTATGATGTTTGATGCTTTACAGTCGGCATTCCTGCGAAAGCGGGAATCTTGGGGGAAATATGAAAAATAAAATTCGTTTTTTGGCATCTTTAAGTGTTCTTTTGTTTCTTGCCGGCTGTCCCGGCTCCAAAAAGGTGGCCGCCGTTGTCAATGGCCAATCCATCACTGTCGATGAACTTGATGAATCGTATGGTGGTCGCATTGCGCAGCAGATTTACAGCATGCGCAAAAATGCGCTGGATGACTTGATCGACCAAAAACTTTTGGAAACAGAGGCCAAAAAACGCAATATGACGGTTGATCTGCTTTTTAAAGAAGAGGTCGATTCCAAAGTGACCGATCCGACCGATGAAGAAATCAAGACGATCTACGAAGCCAATAAAGATCGGATCGGCCAGCCTTTTGATCAGGCCAAGCTCCAAATTGCTAATTCTTTAAAACAAAATCGCAAAAACATTCTGAAAGACCAATTTTTAGCGAAACTCAAAGAGACCTCTAAAATTGAAACCACACTGAAAAGTCCTCCGGTGCAAAGAGTTACGGTCTCTGCGGGTAATACCCCAATTTTGGGAAATGAAAGCGCCAAAGTGACCCTCGTTGAATTTTCCGATTACCAATGTCCCTTTTGCGGCCGTGCCCGGGCAACGGTGAATCAAATTCTTGACACATATAAAGACAAAATAAAATATTCCTTCCGCGATTTTCCGTTGAGTTTCCATCAGGATTCCTTTACGGCCCATGTTGCGGCTCGCTGCGCCGGCGATCAGGGAAAATATTGGGATTACAATAGAATTCTTTTCAACAGCCAGCAGGCCTTGAAACCCGAAAAACTCAAAGAGTATGCCAAACAGCTCGGTTTAAACGTGAAAGATTTTAACAATTGTTTGGATACCAACAAATATACAGCCGCAGTCCAAAAAGATATGGATGAAGGGGCTAAGGCAGGGGTCAGCGGCACACCGTCATTTTTCATCGACGGTATCATGATTTCCGGCGCGCAACCCTTTTCCAAATTTAAAGAAATTATCGATGAAGAATTGAAAAAATGAGCCAAAGGCTCATCCCGAGTCCGCCCACGGCGGGCGAGGGATCTCCGCGGGATATCTCGTCCCGCAAAGTGAAATTCGGGATGAATATTCTAGACACCAGACGAAAAGAGCTGCAGCACGAATACGACACCCTAAGGGCCAAGCAAAATCAGGCTTCCAAAGAGATTCAGGAACTCAAAAAATCGGGAAAAGATACCTCGACCATTATCGCCGAAATGGGGAAGGTCGCTTCCCGCCTCAAAGAAATTCAAGCCGAAAGAAATGAGGTCGAAGAAAAACTGAAATCGTCACAGCTCGATATCCCCAATAAGCGTCATCCCTCCGTTCCCGTCGGCAAATCCTCTGAAGATAATCGGGTGGAAAGAATCTTCGGAAAAAAACCGGAATTTGATTTTAAACCGCAAGACCATGTAGCCCTCGGCGAAAAATTAGGGATTCTCGATTTTGAGCGGGCGGCGAAGATTGCCGGAAGCCGTTTTGCGGTCTATAAGGGCGCCGCCGCGAAACTCGAACGGGCACTGATCAATTTCATGCTCGATCTGCACACCCAAGAAAATGGCTACACCGAAATTTTGCCGCCGTTTATGGTCAATGAAAAGGCGCTCATCGGCACCGGCCAGTTGCCGAAATTTGAAGAGGATATGTTCAAGACCACGGCCGGTTATTATCTGATTTCGACCGCAGAAATTCCATTAACCAATCTTTTTCAAAATGAAATTTTGAAGGAAGAAGAGTTGCCGATTTCGCTTGTCGCCTACACACCCTGTTTTCGGGCCGAGGCCGGCTCTTACGGCAAAGATGTGAAGGGCTTGATCCGCCAGCATCAATTCAACAAAGTGGAATTGGTAAAATTTTCCCATCCGGAAAAATCGTATGAAGCCTTGGAAAAACTGACGAACGATGCCGAAAAAGTTTTGCAAAAATTGGGGCTCCATTATCGTGTGGTTACTTTGTGCAGCGGCGATATCGGGTTTGCGGCGGCCAAAACGTATGATTTGGAAGTCTGGCTCCCGGGGCAAAATGCCTTCCGCGAAATTTCTTCTTGCAGCAATTGCGAAGATTTTCAGGCCCGGCGCGCGGGAATCCGTTTCAAACCGAAGGCCGGCGGCAAACCACAATTTGTCCACACTTTAAACGGCTCCGGCTTGGCCGTCGGCCGCACCCTCATCGCCATTTTGGAACAGTTCCAGCAAAAAGAGGGGGGCATTGCAATTCCAAAAATTCTGCAATCCTATTTTGGGGGAGATAGAATAAGTTAAAGATAAAGCCCATGTTATTTCACGACCAGTCAACCGTACAAAAGGCAAGAAATGAAAGAAAAAAAGGGATCTCTATCCAAAAAATTGAAACCAAACTGTGCGTATCGGAATCAAGTGTTTCTCGTTGGGTAAGAGATATCCCCGGTACAGCTAAACAATTCAATAGAGCAAGACAACGCGAAAATATTTTAAAATTGGAGCTTCAAGACTTAACAAAAAATTTCAATATAGATGAAGACCTTGCCAAAATTTTTGTCAGTTTGCTGTACTGGTGCGAAGGGTCCAAATACCCCGCGGGCAGTTTTGTGGCTTTTTCCAATAGTGACTGGGATTTGGTTAAAACATTTCTGGAATTGTTAAGAAAAGGATTTAAGATTCAAGAAAACAAAATTAGAGTTCATTTACAATTGCATTCAACACATCCACGACAAAAAATGACAAAGTTCTGGAGCGATCTTCTCCGTATCCCTACAAACCAATTCTATAAACCAACCATTACGGAGCCAACAAGAAGAATGAAAAGGTTGGATTATAAAGGCACTTGTACCGTCAGATACTATGATTTTAAATTGCTGCTCAAAATTATTGGTCTTTACGAAAGTCTATCGAATCGGTATGAACCGCCCAATGGAGAGGTACCCAAGTCCGGTTGAAGGGGGGAGTTTGCTAAACTCCTAGGTCGGGACTAAAGCCCGGCGCGAGGGTTCAAATCCCTCCCTCTCCGCCAATGCAATGAATTCGCACTTTTGAGCATATGGTAGCTACCATATGCTCGATGGCGCTTGCAGTTGGCATTGTGAAGAGGGTGCGGCGGCGGGATTCCTCACCCTAACCCCCTCCTCCCGCCGCGCCTTCTTGAGTAGTAATTTTTTGCAGGACATTCTCTTCTGAAACCCCCTGATGGGTTGATAATAGGGAGGCGCTCTATAAAGATACAACTCGGCCATGACAGCGCCTTGGGGATCTCTCACGGGCGGGCAGGTGCGCAAAGGTTCGGATTTCGTCCAAAAGGCGCCGCCAATTTTTATACGCAACCTTTTTTGGGCCCCGCCGATAAGTAGACATGCCGATC
>JAHFSU010000029.1 GCA_023265595.1 Deltaproteobacteria bacterium | reverse complement strand
AAAAAAAGATGCCAAAGTGATCATGATGAAAGGGCCGGAATGGATGAGAGAGGAAAAACCGAATGATGCCGAATGGAAATTGGATAAAATTTTCGATTATGAATTAACGGAAAATCTGGGGAGAAGAAGTCTGCTCATTTTTAAGAGCAACTTTGCCCCTCTGTAAAAAGAGTTTCTATATTTTTCTCGACACCATCGATAATAATTTTTCCGGAGTTTTGGTAACTACCGTAGCTATAGGGATTGCCATTTATTTTTAACAGGGCATCGAGCGCCACTTCAAAATCTTTAGATTCTGTAATGTAGAGAAGGGTCTGTGGGTTGTCTAAGGGGCCGTTGGTGCAATGGGCATCTCCTACCAATTTTTGGGCCACATTGTCATAGTTTCCCAAAATTTCGCAAATAATCTCTCCATCGACATGGATATTTCCGAGACATTTGTTGGCAAAGAGGTAATTAAAAAAGATAAAATGGAGCTTGAGCGGTTTGAATTCGCGAACAGATCGACTCAAGTCTCCGGAGAGGTATCTATCTTCCCCCTGCCCCGTGGCGCTAACCAATAATTTCCCTACACCCCCCTTTCCTAAGAAGGAGTAGCTGACGTCGATGTTGAATAATTTCGTGGCGGGCTGTGTGGTTTGTGGTTGGCTGTCCGGTTGCGGCAGGCTGATCGAAGTTTTGCCAACGGTTATCGAGTCGGCGTCCGATTCTATCTCCATCGATTTTCTAAAAATGCCCCCCAATACATCAAAGGTAATATAGCTTTCTAATTTTGGGTCAGAAATGGAGGCCGCTGCAGAGGTATTGGAAGCACCTGAAAGGCTACTAAGTGGGGTCCCTTCAAATTGAGTAGAACTGCCGCCACAAGCGGCAAGAGACAACAAAGTGATAATAATGGCCGATTTCCTTCTCCCCCCTTTTTGCAACACCACCGAAGACTCCGATCTGACTCCCTACTTATGTTATCGGCAGGTCTCAAAAAAAGTTGCGTGTTTTTTTGGATTTTGTTTGTGGGGGGTTTCACGTGAAACACCCTAGTTCAACATATGCTGCTATGTACCAGCTATTCAAAAAAAGAGGGATTTGTTAAAATTGCCATTGTGTTTTGGCCTAAAATGAATTATTTGTAAAATCAATAGTTTAATTGATATTAAACCATCTGTTTCACGTGAAACAGGGGCATATCCGAGGTTAAAAGATGAATAAGAAATTCAATAAAATGGGAATTTTGAGTTTTATACTTTCCCTCCCTCCTTTTTTATCTATTTATGTTTTTCCTATATTTTCTAATAAAATCCAATTAATAGATGATTTTATCAAAAAAATTGAATCCTCCTTCGTAATATGTACCATTATTTTTTTTGTTATCTGTAGTTGCTTGTCTGGAGCTATTTCATTGAAACAGATTACCGCTTCAAAAGAGAAAGGTATAAGCCTTGTAATAATTTCTTTTGTATTTAATGCCCTCGTCAGTTTATTTATGGGCTATTCGTTGATATTGGTAATAATGTGGCGGAATCTATAGAATTTTTAAATGTGTTTCACGTGAAACAAGGTTCATGGTGAGTCTGTCGAACCATTAACGGTTTAAATGAAATATAAGCGAGCTCTCCCTTCGATAGGCTCAGGGCGAGCGGTTTTTTGAAATGCCAATGTGTCATAATTGTTGCACGTGAAACACCCTTTATATGGCCAAAATAATCGCAATTTGTAATCAAAAAGGGGGTGTGGGAAAGACGACAACCGCTGTCAATTTGGCCGCCTGTTTAGCGGCGGCCGAAAAAAAGACCCTCCTTTTAGATTTAGACCCGCAGGCCAATGCCACAACCGGTGTTGGAATCGACAAAAATTCGTTAGAAAAAAGCATTTATAATGTAATAATCGATGAAGAACCGGTCGAATCCTCGATTTTAGGGACAGAATTAAGTTTTTTAGACCTTCTCCCCTCTCATAACTCTCTGGTCGGTGCTGAACTCGAATTGGTTGGGGTTGTTTCACGTGAAACACAGCTGAAGGCCGCCCTACTCCCATTAGCAGAAAAATATGAATATATTGTCATCGATTGTCCCCCATCTCTTGGCCTTTTAACCTTAAATGCCTTAACAACCGCCCGTTTTGTATTAATTCCGGTTCAGTGTGAATATTATGCTTTGGAGGGTTTGGCCTCCTTAAAAAAGACAATCCAATTGGTAAAGGAGAGACTCAATCCTCAATTAGAGATTAAGGGGATAGTTTTGACTATGTTTGATCCAAGAAATAATTTGGCAAGAGACGTGGTAGAAGAGATTCAAAAACATTTTGGTGGGCTTGTGTTTAATGTCATCATTCCGCGCAGTGTCCGTTTGAGTGAGGCCCCAAGCCATGGAAAGCCTATAATTTTATACGACATTAAATCGAAGGGGGCTTCGGCTTATCTTGAATTAGCTCAAGAAATTTTGGCTCAAGATTTTGAAAACATTAATGAAAATAAAAAGGAGAAAGACCATGCAACAACAGAAGAGGGGCTTGGGGAAGGGGTTGGACTCGTTGATCGGGCCGCCGATAGTATCCGCACAGCCACCGGTTGTGGAATCAAATCAACCGAACCTCATTCCGATTGAAAAGATTTTCGCCAATAGACAACAGCCACGACTTGAATTTAAAGACGAATCACTTCAGGAATTGGCCTATTCTATTAAAAAAGAGGGGATTTTACAGCCCCTATTGGTGAGTCCATCGGTGGATGGCCGTTATGAATTGGTTGCCGGCGAGAGAAGATTGCGCGCCGCACGGATGGCCGGCATTACTGAAGTGCCCGTTATCATTAAAATTATCAGTGATGATAAGAAATTGGAATTGGCTTTGATTGAAAATATTCAGCGTGAAGACCTTAATGCCATTGATGAGTCCAAGGCGTATCAAACTATGGTTGAAAAATTGAACTTAAGTCATGCCGATATCGCGGAGCGTGTCGGCAAATCGCGCGAACATGTCGCCAATCTGTTAAGGCTTTTGAAATTACCAAAGCTGATTCAAGACGATGTGGTACAAGGGCGAATAACAGCAGGGCATGCCCGCGCAATTCTTTCTCTCAACAGTTTGGAAGAGCAGCTTCAGTTGCGCGAAAAAATTTTGGAAGAGACATTAAGTGTGCGTGATGTGGAAAAAATGATTCAGGAAAGAGGGGGGGGGAGAAAAAAAAATCATCGAAGCATGAAAAAGAACTTGTCAGGACAAATAAAATTGTTATTAGATGAGATCGAGAAGGTGCTCGGAACACGTGTCAAAATGAAGATGAGTGCGGTAGAGGGGAGAGGGGAATTGCTCATCGAGTATTATACTTGGCAAGATTTCGACAGAATTTATAAAAAAATCACTGGATCCCCGCTTTCGCGGGGATGACAAAGAGTCTGGAGGAGAGATGTCAAAAGGAAACGGATGGCTTAAATCTAAGGATCAAATCAATGGTCTCTTAGACAAGGGGTGCAGTTTCGAGGGCAAAATTGTTTTCGACGGGACGGTTCAGATTAATGGTGATTTTACAGGCGAGATCATATCGGATGGAACACTGGTTGTCGGCCAAGATGCAAGATTATCCGGAAAAGTTTTTGTCGATACACTGATCTGTTACGGAACCATTGAGGGAAAAGTCGATGCCAAAACGCGCATCGAAATTCATATCCCTTCTGTTGTCACGGCCGATATCAGCACAAAGGGCCTTGTGATTGAAGAGGGGGCCCTTTTCCAAGGCCATTGCCATATGCATCATCCGGCAAAGATTGAGGAGCTGCCAAAACCGGTGATGATCGCCCAAGAGGCAACGGCTATTGAGTCCGTTGCGGTGTAACTAGCGGTAATGCGGAGCCTAAATAGCTGTTGTATTCTTTTTTAGGATGGTCTAAAAACCCGCCGGTCTGAAATTGGCTTTCAAAATCCATGCTATCGCTTTTAGCCGCTACAGAGATTCGCCTCATGCCGGATAAAACGCTGTTTATCCAGTTGGGGATTTTTTTGGTCGTTGCCTTTTGTCTCAATCACCTTGTTTTTAAACCGGTCCTCAAAATTATCAATTTGCGATATGCCAAAACAAAAGGGGATCGTCACAAAATTGAAGAACTGACACAAAAAACGGCAGTGTTCGTCAAGGAGTATGAAACAAAAATCAAAGAGGCAAAGTTGGAGGGACTGAAAGCCAAAGAGGCCATTCGGAGGGAAGGGGAGAATCAGGGACACAAAATTATTCATGAGGCCAAACAGCTCTCGTTGACACAAATTGAGAAGATCAAAAACGAAATTCAGACAGAAAGCCGGCAAGCAGCGTCGGCTTTGGAAGAACAGGCAAAAATAATCAGCCAAGAACTGGCCCAGAAAGTTTTAGGGAGACCGATCGACAAACTGCACTAATCTTATGGAGCTTGCATTGATTTACAAATGGGTCAATTTCGTGATTTTTTTTGGTACCCTTATTTATTTTTTGAGAAAACCTCTGAACGATTTTCTGGCCGACCGGAGAGAATCCTTAAGACGGGAAATCGAAGCCATATCGAGAGAACGTTTGGGCATCGAAAGGCGCCTTCAGGAATATCGGAAAAGATTGGCCGAAGCGGCTCATGAAATAGAGGTCCTAAAAAAAGAATTGATTGCCGAAGGGGAGTTGGAAAAGACAAAACTGATCAAGAAAGCAAAGGTATTTGCCGAAAAAATCAGAGGAGATGCGGAACGGATCGGTGCACAGGAGCTGAACAAAGCCAAGCATCTGCTTAGACAAGAAACCATGCGGCATGCCGTGGAGTTGGCCAAAGAGGGGCTCAAAAAAATTGTTGATCAAGGGGATCATGAACGATTGATCGCGTGGGGGATTAAACATTTAGAAGGAATCAGACGATGAGAGAGATGGTTTTAGCCAACCGCTATGCAAAGGCCCTGATCGATTTGGGCATCGAAGAAAAATGTCTTGAACGTTTTAAAGACGAAATGGCTCGCGTGAAAAAAACCCTTTCGACAGAGCCAAAACTTTTAAAAATTTTATCCTATCGTGAATTAAGTCTGACCAAAAGGGAGACCATTATCAAAGAGATCTCTTTGAAGCTGATGTTGTCAAATCCGGTGATGAATATTTTAAAACTTTTGCTCAAAAGAGAGAGGATCCTTTTGATCCCATTTGTCCTGCAAGCCTTTGAAGAGGATATGCGTGCCATTGAAAATGTGGTGGTGGTCAAAGTGACGGTGGCCAACAAAGGTGTCGCCAAACAGTTGTCCGGCGAACTGAAGATAGCGTTGGAAAAGATGACCTCAAAAAAAGTCGATTTTAGCATTGAAGAAGACCCGACGTTGATCGGTGGATTGCAGGTGAGGGTGGGGGACGCGATTTATGATGCCAGCATCAAAGGGGAATTGGAAAAAATAAAAGAACAATGGATTTAAATGAGGAGGAAGTTATGGAAATCCGCGCAGAAGAGATTAGTCAGATTATCAAAGAGCAGATCAAAGATTATGGAAAATCGATCGGCTCTTCCGAAGTCGGCCAAATTTTAACGGTCGGCGACGGCATTGCCAGAATTTACGGGTTGGAAAAGGCGATGGCCGGAGAACTTTTGGAATTTCCGCACGGCATTCAGGGGATTGCATTAAACCTTGAAGAAGACAATGTCGGTTGCGCTATCATGGGAGAAGACCGGGAATTGCGCGAAGGGGACCCGGTTAAAAGAACGGGGCGCATTGCTGAAGTCCCTGTTGGTGAAGCGTTGCTTGGCCGTGTGGTCGATGCCTTGGGAAAACCGATCGATGGTTTGGGCCCCATTCAAACAAAAGAAAATCGAAAAGTGGAAATCAAAGCGCCGGGCATTGTTGCGAGACGCTCCGTGCATCAGCCATTGCAAACCGGCATCAAGGCCATTGATGCCATGACCCCGATCGGTCGTGGGCAGAGAGAATTGATCATCGGTGACCGCCAGACCGGAAAAACGTCGGTTGCCATCGACACCATTATCAATCAAAAAGGGCAGGAGGTGGTCTGCATCTATGTGGCCATCGGGCAAAAGAGCTCTACCGTTGCCCGCGTGGTCGATCGGTTGAAACAGTACGGCGCCATGGATTACACGATTGTGGTTGCCGCCAATGCTTCTGATCCGGCGCCCCTCCAATTTTTAGCCCCTTATGCCGGTGTGACGATGGGCGAATATTTTAGAGATTCAGGCCGTCATGCCCTTTGTGTTTATGACGATTTGTCGAAACATGCGGTGGCCTATCGCCAGCTTTCTCTTCTGCTTCGCAGGCCGCCGGGACGCGAAGCCTTTCCGGGCGATGTTTTTTATCTCCATTCCCGTCTATTGGAGAGGGCCGCAAAACTCTCCGAGAAAAATGGGGGCGGCTCCTTAACGGCGTTGCCGATTATTGAAACACAAGCGGGCGACGTTTCGGCCTATATTCCAACCAATGTGATTTCGATTACCGACGGCCAGATTTATCTCGAAACGGATCTTTTCTATTCTGGTATCCGTCCGGCTATCAACGTCGGTTTGTCGGTCTCTCGCGTCGGCGGCGCCGCACAGATTAAGGCGATGAAACAGGTGGCCGGCTCTCTCCGTTTGAATTTGGCTCAATATCGTGAAATGGCGGCCTTTGCGCAGTTTGGTGCTGATCTCGATCAGACGACCAAAAAGCAGTTAGAGCGCGGAGAAAGATTGGTGGAGTTGTTAAAACAGGGGCTCTACCAACCGGTGCCGGTGGAACGACAGGTGCTTGAGATTTATTGCGGCACCAACGGTTGGCTTGATGCTTATCCGGTGGCGCAGGTCAGAAAATATATTGATGAGATGTTTGCCTTTTTTGAGACAAAACAGGTTTCATTGCTCAATGAAATTCGCGAGAAAAAAGAACTCAACGATTCTTTGAAGAAAAAAATCGATGCAGCGTTAAACGAGTTCAAAGCAAAATTTACGGTATAAAAAATGGCTTCTTTAAAAAGCATTAAAAAAAGAATCAGTTCGGTGAAAAATACGCAGAAAATCACCAAGGCGATGAAGATGGTGGCCGCGGCCAAATTACGACGGGCACAGCATGCCGCCTTGAATGCAAGACATTATACCGATGCGGTCAGAGGATTGGTCAACAGGCTTGTTATGGCGAATAAAGATAGGACCCACCCGCTGATGCAGCCTGCTGAAAAAGTGAAAAACCGTGAATATCTTATTTTTACTTCGGATCGCGGCTTGTGCGGTGGCTTCAACGGCAATCTGTTGCGGCGTCTTGGCGATGCCTTGGAAGATTGCCGCCAGAAAGGCCTTGAGGCCAAGTGCCGTGTCGTCGGAAAAAAAGGGCGAGACTATTTCAAGGCCAAAAATTGGGGACTTACCGAATCGGTGACCGGTTTGTATGAAAATTTGAATCGTGAGGTGGCGGAAGAATTAGCAAAAGTGGCGATCCACCGTTTTGAGGCCGGAAAAACCGATGAGGTCTATCTGGTCTACAATTATTTCAAATCGACCATGATACAAGAGGTGCTCTTTCAACCGATTTTACCTCTCATTCCCGCGGGAAAGGAAAAGGGGGAGGGGAGACCGATCGACTATATTTATGAACCCACCGCTGAAATTGTTTTGGATCAACTATTGAACGAATCGCTGGTCGCTTTTATCTATCAAGCCTTTTTAGAATCCTACGCATCCGAATTGGCCTCTCGGATGGCGGCGATGGACAATGCAACGAACAATGCCTCGGACATGATCGGTTACTTAACATTGCAATATAATCGGGCGCGTCAGGCCTCTATTACCAGAGAATTAATGGATATTGTAAATGGCGCCGAGGCCCTAAAATAAACGCCTTCCTTTTTTCCTCTCCCTTGATGGGAGAGGAGGGAAGAGGGTGCCATAGATATAAAAGGAGAACGAACATGACAACCAACGGACAGGCGAAAACGGGAAAAGTAGTGCAGGTAATTGGCCCTGCAATCGACGTTCGCTTCGATGAAAATCTCCCCGAAATTTATACCGCCTTGAAGGTGACCAACCCTTCCATTAGCAAAGAGAATTGGAATTTGACTTTAGAAGTGGCGCAACACATCGGTGAAAACACCGTTCGTTGCATTGCCATGGATGTGAGCGATGGTTTGGTCCGTGGTATGGAAGTCTTGAATACCGGAAAGCCAATCCAAATGCCTGTTGGCAGGGAGGTCCTGGGAAGAATTTTGAATGTGGTGGGGCTTCCGGTCGATGAAGCAGGGGCTGTTACGGCAAAAAAACAGTATCCGATTCATAGAGCGGCCCCCTCGTTTGAAGACCAATCGATAGAAGTGGAGATGTTTGAGACAGGGATCAAGGTGATCGATCTTTTGGCCCCTTATCCGCGCGGCGGGAAAATCGGTCTCTTCGGCGGCGCTGGTGTCGGCAAAACCGTGATCGTGATGGAATTGATCAACAATGTGGCCCAGCAGCATGGCGGTTTTTCGGTCTTTGCCGGCGTTGGTGAAAGAACCCGCGAAGGAAACGATTTGTGGATGGAGATGAAAGAGTCGGGTGTGTTGGAACGGACGGCGCTCGTTTATGGTCAGATGAACGAACCCCCCGGAGCCCGTGCCCGTGTGGCCCTTTCCGCCTTGTCGGTTGCCGAATATTTCAGGGATGAAGAAAAACAAGATGTGTTGCTCTTCATCGACAATATTTTTAGATTTACACAGGCCGGCTCCGAAGTTTCCGCTCTGCTCGGCCGCATGCCCTCTGCCGTCGGATATCAGCCGACATTGGCGACCGAGATGGGGGAGTTGCAAGAAAGAATTACCACCACCAAAAATGGTTCAATCACATCGGTCCAGGCCATCTACGTCCCGGCCGATGATCTGACCGATCCGGCTCCGGCAACGGCCTTTGCCCACTTGGATGCAACGACGGTTTTGTCCCGTCAGATTGCCGAGTTGGGAATTTATCCGGCCGTCGATCCGCTCGATTCGACCTCGCGCATTTTGACCCCCGAAGTGATCGGCGAGGAACATTATCAGATAGCGCGCGAAGTGCAGAGAATTTTACAGCGCTACAAAGACCTGCAGGATATCATCGCCATTTTGGGGATGGATGAGCTCTCGGAAGAAGACAAACTGACTGTGGCGCGTGCCCGGAAAATCCAGCGTTTTTTGTCGCAACCGTTTTTTGTGGCGGCCCAATTTACCGGTTCGGAAGGAAAATATGTAAAATTGGCCGACACGATTCGCGGTTTCAAAGAGCTATGCTCCGGCAAATACGACGATCTTCCGGAACAGGCCTTTTATATGGTAGGGACAATTGAGGAGGCGCAAGCCAAGGCAGAAAAGTTGGCAAGCCAGTAGGCTTGTCATCGCGAGGAGCCCGAAAGGGCGACGTGGCGATCCCGGGATTGCTTCGGTCGTTCCTCCCTCGCAATGACAACACGATATGAAACTAAAAATCCTCACATCAGACAAACTGATTTTAGATCAAGAGGTCGACTCCGTTACGCTTCCCGGTACAGAAGGGGAGATGACGATTCTTCCTCACCATACGGCGATGGTGGCCCTCTTGAAAAACGGGAAATTGTCCTTTGGAAATCATGGGCGGAAAGAAAAACCGTTGATCATCGGCGAAGGGGTTGTAGAGGTTTACAAAGACACCGTTTTAGTTCTTACAAAAGCCGCGCAAACTCCGGAAGCAGATCCTTCACTCCATTGATCACAAACTGGGTTGCAATCACGGTCAGAATCAATCCCATAATTCTTGTCATCACGCCGACGCCGGTGATTTTGAGCCACTCCATCAATCTTCTGGAATGGATCATAATGAAATAGATCAAAACAAGGCTCAAGGCACAGCTGATGAAAAGCCCGGCCATCTGAAAAATGCCGTTTAAGGTCGATTTTTTGTCGATCTCGGTCATGAGCACCATCATGGTGGTGATGGCCCCGGGGCCGCTTAACATCGGAATCCCCAAAGGGACGATTGCCACATCATTTTTCTGCAATCCCTCTTCCATTTCCTCTTCGGTCTGTTTCATCCGGGTGGGGCGCATATTGAGCATGTTGAGTCCGATGATGAACATGATAATCCCTCCCGCAATCCGAAAGGCTTGGAGCGTGATGTTAAACATCTTGAAAATCACATGACCGGTTAGTGCAAAAAGGACCAGAACAATAAAGGCAGTGACGCAAGCCTTTTTGGCGGTGAACATCTGTTCTGCCTCCGATTGGTTGGCGGTCAGCGTCAAAAAGGAAGAAGCGGCCGAAAAAGGGTTTAAAATCACGAACATGGCCGGAAACGCGATGAAAATGTAATCAGCAACACTCATAAATTGTCGGTATAGATGAGGTAATCGCCACTTTTTGTCAAGACACGTTGCAAAACCCAAATTCGTCAGCAAATATTCCCTCCCCCTTGATGGGGGAGGGTTAGGGAAAGGGTGAACATCACCGACCGGGTGAGATAATTTTCAAGATCACCCTCCCCCCGCCACACTACCGGCGGACAGGCAACCCCCTCCCATCAAGGGAGGGGGAAAAGTAAGAAAAATTTAAGTGACGAATTCTACAAAAGGGTAGAAGCAACTTATTTTGCAAGAGGACGATAAAAGCTTTGTATGGGTAATCTCCTTATTCAGCCTGTTTTTACCCCCGCCGCGATTTCGAATAGTCTGTTTCAAACCGTTCGTGCGGTTGCCGGCTTTTCCGATGAAGAACCGATAACCTCTTCAGTCATAAAGACCGCATTGGGACCCGTTCAATTTAAACAAGCAGCACCCGTTTTTGGACCTAGAGATGTTTCCATACGGAGGGGAGAGAATTCTTTTTTAACCGTTCAGTTTAGGGGGGCATTATCATCAGTCGGTTTCTTTGATCATGTGGTTTCACAAAGGGCCCTTTTGAAAAATCCGGAGCTTGTCAAAGATCTTCGGTATATTTTGATTCCGGCGGAGGTCGGATTTTTCAAGAGCGCCCTTGAGTTTTGCCAAGCGGCTCAAATGCATCGGCCTATTATTGGTGGCATTGAAGATCCAACCGGAGAGGAAATTAGAATATTTCTTGAAAACGAAAAAAATGGATCTCTTTGGCAGAGGTTTTTGAATCTCTATTTTTTTTCCAAACCTTTTGAAAGAAGCGGCAAAATATATGAAAAGATAGGTGTGAGAGCCTTTCGAGACTATCTTGTCAGACCGATTGGAAAAGTGACTACAACGGTTACTGAAACCTTATTGCGCGGATTCCTCCATTTTGTTTCGCGTGGAGCCTTGACAGAAGAAGTGGATAAAGTGCTAAAGGGAAAACTATACAGCACAAATTATTTTATTGGTGCCATTCGTACGTTTGGCACCCTTCGCATTTTTGAACATGAGACGCGGAAGAATGAAAGCCCACATGCCTTAATTTCAGTTGGATGTTTGCCGGCTGTAAGCGCCATGTTATATTTTAATTATGCCGGTGATTCCACCGCAACCCATTTTGCAACCCTCCTGCTTTATCTGGCGAATTTCTATGCCGCCCTGTTGCAGCGATACAATCGGGCTCGTGTTATCAATACTATCGATTTGAAATTGGGGCGAGGGCCTTTTGAAAATGTTGTTCCCCGTTAGTGGACATTTCTTTGAATTTTGATTAAATCCCCGTTTATGAGTTATCAAAAGGTAGCGACGACATTTTGGTTGTTGGTGTTTTTTCTGATGGTTCCCCTTGTGCAGGCCCAAACACCGACATTACATATTGTCACCTCACTCGATCCTCTGGAGGCCAAAGAATATCTCAAACAATTTCAGGCTGAGACAAAAATTGAAGTGACGACTATTCGCTTGTCGGCCGGCGAGGTGGTGGCACGACTGAAGGCCGAAAAGAATAATCCGACACAAAGCATCTGGTTTGGGGGCCCAAGTCTCGATTATATCGCTGCCACTGAGGGAAAATTGCTCGAACCTTATCAATCAGCGGCCACACAAAAAATTCCGGAAAAATTTCGCGATTTCAAAAATTTTTGGACCGGAATTTATTTTGGGAGCCTAGGGTTTATTACTTACAAACCTTTTTTGGAAAAAAAGGGTTTGCAACCCCCTTCATCATGGAATGATCTGCTTGAGCCTATTTACAAAAATGAAATTGCCGTTGCCTTGCCTTATACCTCCGGCACCGGCTTTACGCTCTATGCCGGTTTGGTTCAGTTGATGGGGGAGGAGGGGGCCTTAAAATATTGGCAAAAATTTGATCAAAATATGCGCCACTATACCCAATCGGGCTCCGGACCGGTGTTGGAGGTGGCGTTAGGGGAGGTGAGTGCGGGGATTGCCTTCAGTCAAGATATTTGGCGCAAGGCCACTTCACGGGGGTTTCCTGTTTTGGTCAGCTATCCGAAAGAGGGGACACCTTATGAAATCGGTGCGGTTGCCATCATCAAGGGTTCCAAGGAAAAAGAGGCGGCCCAAAAATTTATCGACTGGATTGTTTCTTTAAAAGCCCAAAACAAGATGCACAATTGGGGGCGCTATCCGATTCTTCCGGGGGCGATCACTCCGAAAGGCTTGGGAGGCCCTACCGATGTGAAACTCATCGAAATAAACCCAAGGCTTGCCGAAAAAAGAGATCTCTTGTTGACCCGCTGGCGCCAAACGATAAAACGCTAATTTGTGTTCCTCTTTTTTCTTTTCGTCTTTTTTTCTCTTTTTGTCCTTTTTCCTTTGGGGCATCTTTTTTGGGGATTTGAAAAACCGGTCTTGGACGCACAAATTTGGATCCCGTTTTTTAACAGTTTAAAATTGGGTGCGATGGTCAGTTTTTTTGCAACGTTTTTCGGTTTTATCTTGGCCCTTTCGACGACACAGAAAAAGCTGATCGGCAGAAAATTTTTTGCGTCGATGGCAACACTTCCCCTTATTTCTCCCCCCTTTGTTTTGGCTATTGCGATGATTTTGCTTTTCGGAAGACAGGGGATCCTAACTCAAAAACTATTTGGTGGGCACACCCTTTTTCACATTTACGGTTTTTGGGGTTTAACTTTTGTAGAGGTTTTGGCTTATACCCCCACCGCCTATCTTATTTTGAAAGGGATATTGGAGGCGATTCCCCCATCGCTGAAAGAGGCCTCGCTCAATTTGGGGGGCGGTCACCGCTACACTTTTTTGAAAATTGTTTTGCCCCTTTCCAAACAGGGGCTCCTCACCGCTTTTTTAGTTGTCTTTATGGAATCGCTTGCCGATTTCGGAAATCCGCTGATTCTTTCCGGAAATTTTGAGGTCTTGGCGGTTAAAGCCTACATGGAGATGACCTCTTTTTATAATGTAAATGCCGCGACGTTCATGGCGCTGATGCTTCTTTTTCCATCGCTCATTGCCTTTTTCAGTCAGCGCATTTTTTTGAAAAAAAGTGTCGTTGTGGTTTCCGGAAAGGCGCAAGCCTCTTCTTTTGATTGGCTGGGGAAAAAACCGCGCCGGTTTCTCACCATTTTTTGCAGTCTCTTTAGTTGCATCATTATTTTAATGTATGGAATGATTTTGATCGGCAGCCTTACCAAGGTTTGGGGACTAAAATTTGAATTGGCCCTCGAAAATTTTTCTCAAGTTTGGCAGCTCTCCCACAAAACTCTTTTTGATTCGATATTTTTGGCTTTTTTGTCGGGTCCGGTTACCGGCCTTTTGGGGATGGGAATTGCCTACATGGTGGTGCGTAAAAAATTTTTGGGAAAGCGCTTTTTAGAGGCGGTCACCCTTTTTGCCTTTGCCATTCCCGGCACCGTTTTGGGTCTGAGTTACGCGCTCGCCTTTAACAAGCCTGTTTTAGGTCTTCCCATTTTGCAAGGGAGTGCGGCAATTATTTTACTTTTGTTTGTCGTCAGAAATATTCCGGTCGGTTTGCAGGCGGGGGTAGCGGTTTTAAATCAGGTTGATAAAAATATTGAAGAAGCGGCCCAAAATTTGGGGGCAAAAGGGTGGGGACTTTTTCGGCGTGTTACGTTGCCCTTGATGGCACCGGCCTTTTTCACAGGCTGGGCCTATAGTTTTGTGAAGGCAATCACGGCAATCTCGGCCGTTATTTTTGTCGTCTCCGGAAATTGGAGTCTCGTGACGGTCGATATTTTGGGGCTGGTGGAAAATGGAGAATTATCTTATGCAGCGGCCTTGTCGCTCATTTTGATTGCGATTGTTGTTTTGGTTCTTTTGGGAATTAAATTTTTGGTTGGTCTTGTCAGCACCCGTGGTTTGGGCGGTGCATTGAGAGGTGTTTAGAAAATGCAAGTCTCTATTCGCGATTTGACAAAAATATTTAAAGAGAGACGGCGCGAAACCGTTGCGGTCGATCATTTTTCCCTCGAAGTAAAATCGGGACAACTCGTCACTCTCCTCGGCTCTTCCGGCTGTGGCAAGACAACCATTTTGCGCATGATTGCCGGTTTTGAATCTCCCAGCTCCGGGTCTATTTTTATTTCGGGCAAAGAGATGAATGGCCTTCCTCCAAACAAACGTCCGGTGGCGATGGTTTTTCAAAGTTATGCCCTTTTCCCCCACATGAGTGTTTTCGAAAATGTCGCCTTTGGGCTTCGCGTTCGCAATGTTCCGCGAAAAGAATTGAGAGAGAGGGTTGAAAAAATTTTGCAAAAGGTCGGTTTGAACGGAAAAGAAAAGAGGGGACCAAACCAACTCTCCGGCGGGGAACAGCAGCGGGTGGCCTTGGCCAGAGCGCTCGTCGTCAATCCGGAGGTACTGCTTTGCGACGAACCTTTTTCCAATATCGACCAATCGCTTCGAATTAAAATGAGAGAAGAAATCAAACGACTGCAAAAAGAGTTGGGGCTCACCATTTTATTTGTGACCCACGATCAGGAAGAGGCCTTTTATTTATCGGATAAAATTGTTTTGATCGACTCCGGGAAAATTATTCAAGAGGGGACACCCAAAGAATTTTACGAAAATCCCAAGACAGAGTTTGTAAAAGATTTTTTGGGAGGACTAAAAAAAGTGAATGGCGAACTGGTGCGGGTGGTGGCCCTAGCTTAAAAATCCATGAAGAATAGGGGTCTCTGGCGGGAGTGGTTCTGGAAAAGGGGATTGGGCTGTATCCATCCAGACTGCAACTCCGGCCTCTTCCGGGTATTTTGTTTGCCAGCGTCTTGTCTGACCCTGTTCATTGTCTAAGTATAAAACCACCCGGCCTGCTTGCCGTGGAATTTCAAATAATCTTTCTTTGTATGCGACATCTGATTTTCGAATATGGGCATTGTGTTCTGCTTGAGTCGCATTGGGTGGGAGTCCGGCAAGAATCGGTTGCGGTTTGCAAATGAGAGTTGATCTTTGTCTATCCATTGGAAAACCATCTCGTCTCAAAGTGGCCAGAGTGCCGTCGCGCATATTGACCTCGTCACGTCCTGTGACATAAAAAATGTGGGCGCCGAGCGCGAAAAGTTTTTGCACAAACTCTGAAGCCCCCGGAAGGGGTTGATCCAGAAGAACGTAGGCAGAGCTGAAGAGGCGGTCATTCCAGAAGGGTACGAGTGTGGGTATATGAGTTGCTATCGTTTCCGCATCGATATGCAGGTTGTCGGCAAGGACATTTTGCAAGTCCCAGCTGTTTGCCTCCTCGGGTTGGACCTGCTGCATCGCCTCCAAATTCAACAAATATCCATATTCTCTCAAGATGGCCGCTTTACGAAAGAAGGAACAATAGAGTGTATCATCTAGATCGAGCACGACTGCGGCATGCGGTGTTTGTTGGACCCTGTCAAAAATTTCTGCCAACAAACGGGTTTGGCCTTTTGATCTTTCACCGCTTCTCCAAAGGGCTCTCGTATTCCATGAAGGATCCCACAGTCTGCTTGGGGCATTGCTGTGCAGACGGGATGTTTTTAAAAGTCGAGCCGCCAGTTCAAGAAGGAGTTGTCGATGATGACTTGTACCGATGAATTCTGATTCAGGAAACCCCACTGATGTCTGTTGTAAGTCTAGCAAATTTAATTGAGTTTGAACTGTGGTCATTCTTTCTTGAACGGGGGTCGTAGATAAGACAAGTGCCGCTGCAACCTCTGCACCGACAACAGGGGCCAGCATACTCACAACAGCGTTGGATGTGGTTAAAGTTGGGACTTGCATAGTCGATAAGGGTATCGACAGAGCTCAAAAAAAGTTGCGTGTCAAAGATAAGATTTTAAGGTTGCTTCTAAGCTTTTCGGTTTGAATTGCGGATAGGCTTTTTTGAAGGGCTCCATGTTGATGGAAACATCCATGGTGATGAAATCAACCGCTTTGCCTAAAATAGGTCTCATCAAAAAATTGGGGATGGGGAGAATAACCCTTTTTAATCCCGCGGCGTTTAGCGCCCTTTGCAGCATGGTTTTCATCGTCATCTCTTCCGGGCCGCCGATTTCGAAAATGCGGTCTCTACCTGGTAGGAAAGAGGCTTCCCCTACCAGGTAGGGGAAAATTGCGGCCAAATCCTCAACAAAAAGAGGTTGCACGCGATTTTTCCCATTGCCGATCATCGGCAAAAAGGGGAGTGTTCGAGCCTGCGCCAAAATCCGGTTTAAACTTTTATCTTTCGGGCCATAAATCCATGATGGGCGCAAAATCGTTGTCCCCACGCCGGAAGCGTGGACCGCCTGTTCGGCATACCATTTAGCCTTAAACCACGGCTCCGTTTTTTTTCCCATCGACGCCGGCGCCACTGATATATAAAAGATGTCTGACTCCTGCTTTTTTCACCAAACGGGCGACATTTTCTGTTCCGAGTCCATCGACTTGCCAATAGGTAGAGCCCTTTTTTCGATTTTCAAAAGGGTGTCCCGGAAACTGGGCGCATTGAACAACGGCTTCCATTTTTTCTAAAGCCTTTGGCAAGGTTTCCGATTTTGTAATATCCCCTTGAACCCCCTCCACACTGTCGCCGAAAAGGGCCCGAATTTTATCGAGGCTTCTCCCCAAAACGCGAACGGCATTCCCTTCGCGCAACAATTTTCTGGTAATTGCTTCTCCTAAAAAACCGGTTCCACCGCAGATCAAAACTTTCATCTTTTATTTCCCCCAAAATTAGGATAGCGTTGCTGAAAATTAGCTGAGAAATAACGCCAATGTACGAAATTTTTCAACCCCTCAAATTGAGTCAAATTTTTGAACTGACTTGGCGGCTTATCGAGAAAAACTTTAAGACTATTTTATATGTCGTTGGTCTACCCCTAGTTCCTTTTTATCTTATTTTTTTCATTGTGATGCTCGGGATGGCTCCTCAAATGATTTCTGACCCTTATTGGTATCTTGAAATGCCGAGCTGGCTTCCGTTTTTTCTGGTGATCGTTGTGAGCCTTTATGTTTTGGCCATTTTTCTTTGTGAAGCGGCCCTTGTCAAGGTGGTAGGGGAGCTCTGTCTGGAAAATGAGGTGACTTTGCAAAAAAGTTACGCAATCATTTTTTCAAAAATGGGGCCCCTTCTTTGGGCCGCATCTCTCTCCGGACTTTTTATTTTTTTGGGATTTTTGCTCTTTGTGATTCCGGGCATCATCATCTACCTCACTTTTTTTCTCGTCGTCCCCATTGTCCTTTTGGAAGAGACGCGGGGCATGGAGGCGCTCAAACGTTCACAGGAGTTGATGAAAGGAGAAAAACTCAAGGCCTTTTTCTTTATTTTTATCTTGGGGGCTGTTTCCGGGGCCGTGGATGCTGTTTTGGGGATGATTCCCGTCGGATTTGTCGAACAATTTTTCAAAATGATTTTTCATTTTCTGTTTATTCTATTCGCCAATGTCGGCATGGCTATTTTTTATTTTCAAATCAAGGCTTCCAAAGAAGCCCTCAATCGCGAAGGCCTTGCAAAATTAATGGGGTGAATCATGAAAAAATTATTTTGGATTCCGGCTTTCGCCGGAATGACGATGGTGATAGCGTCCGGTTTTTGCCACACCGCTTTTGCCAAGGAGTGGCTCCTTCAAAAACTTAAAAACAATGAATTTGCCGTTGCGAGGGCCTATCTGGACGACTTTGGAAAACTGTCTCCCAAAGAGAAAGTCCAACTCTATTTTCTTTTTCGTGCGGCGGCGGCCGGCCGGGATATTTATTACGATCAACGGCATCGGAGCGCCATTGCAATTTGCGATTTGATGGAGCTCCTGCTGCACCATAAAAATATTCCGGCCGATTTCCGAGCCAAACTGGAAGAATATGCCAAACTCCTTTGGATCAACAATTCCCAATATCATGTCCGGACCGGTTTGAAATTTGCACCCGCTTTTACGAAAGAGGAATTCAAAAAAGTTTTTCCCGATGTCGATATTTCCGGTTTGGAAGAAGCGATATTTGATACAACCGTTGAGCCGGTCTTAACCAATCTGACGCCGACCCCAAAAGAGGGGGATATTATTCAAGCGAGCGCCAATAATATTTATGATCGCGGCTTAAAGCTCTCGCAGGTTGAAGCCCTATCCCCATTTTGGAAATCGAAACTCAATGCCCGGTTTGCCCAAACGGCCACCGGCGCCAAACCGGAAACCTATAAAATAGGCGGCGTTTACAGCGGCGAGATTGCCAATATTATCCACTTTTTGAAAAAAGCGGCGGCCCTTTCCGAGGGATTGCAGAAAGAGGGGCTCGAAGAATTGAGCCATTATTATGAAACAGGGGATGAAGAGGTTTTTAGAAAGGCCTCCATCGCGTGGCTGCAATCGGAGCCGAAAGTCGATACCATCAATGGTTTTATCGAAAGTTATATGGACCCGCGACAGGTGGTCGGGAGTTGGGAGGGGATGGCCTATTACACCTCGCAAGACCCGGTTTTGAAAGGTTTTGCCGAGAATGTTCAATATTTTGAAGACCATATGCCTTGGAAAGAAGAATACCGGCGTAAAAATATTTCGGCGAAACCGGTGGCGACACTGATTAATGTTGTCGGGGCCGTAGGGGAAGCGGGACCGGTGACTTGGGGCGGCATCAATCTTCCGAATTATCAGGATATTCGGGCAAAATTCGGAAGCAAAAATGTGATTCTGGCCAATGTGATCGAGGCCAAATCGCAGGTTACAAAAGGGATGGTCATCAAAGAATTTTATCTGCCAGAATATCAACAGCTCATGAAAAAATATTACAAAGTGGCCCGCTTCATGATGCTCTATATGCATGAAGTCATCGGCCACGGTTCCGGTGTGGCCGACGAAAAACTGAAAGTCGATCCGCGCGATGCGATCGGGAAAAACTACGGGGCTTGGGAAGAGGCGCGGGCCGATCTGGTCGCCATGTATTTTATCAACGATCCGAAACTGGTTGCAATCGGCGCTTTCAAAAAGAAGGAACAGGAAGAGGTGATGAAGGCCCTCTATCTGATGGAACTTCAGGGACAACTCATCACGCTGCGCAATGCCAAAACGGAGAATATTTTGCGCGAGGCACACGACCGCTCTGAACAGCTCATTTTTGAATATTTGAGACAAAATACAAAAGGGTTTGAAGTGGTGGAACAAAACGGAAATTTTAATGTAAAAATAAATGATCTGGATGCCCTGCACAAAGGGGCCTCGGAATTACTTAAAATTTTGCATGAGGCAAAGGCCGTCGGAAACAAAAAATTGGTCGATGAATTTATGGATAAATATGGGACCCAAATCAACCCGACTTGGCGGGATAACATTGTAAAACGATCCAAAGAGATAGGCCTGCCGGATCAGGTGGCGATGACTTTCCCCAAGATGATTCCGGTTATTAAAAAGGGGGAGGTGGTCGATATCCGGTTGGATAATAAAGAGGGCTTTGAAGAACAGCAACGACGCCTCGGCAGAATTTCTAAAACGACGGAAATGGAATAATGCTTTTGCCATCACGCCGCCTTTCTGATAATCAATGTCCCCATGGCCGGATTCAACACAAAAGCAATTCATGAAGGACAAGCGCCGGATAAAGAGACGGGGGCGGTGATCCCGCCCATCTATCAAACGTCCACCTATGCGCAAGAATCTCCTGCGGTAAATAAAGGTTTTGATTACACGAGATCGGATAACCCCAATTATCGCAATTTGGAAATGGCATTAGCGGCGCTGGAGGAGGGAAGTTTTGCCACTGTTTTTTCCTCCGGCATGGGGGCCGAGCTCGCCGTCTTGAATCTTTTAAAAGCCGGTGATCATGTTGTTGCGGGAGATGATTTGTATGGCGGCACCTATCGTCTTTTCACACAGTGGGGAGAAAAATTTGGCCTCTCGTTTACCTTTGTCGATACAACCGATTCCAAAAATATTTTCAAGGCGATCCAAAAAAATACAAAATTAATTTGGATTGAGACGCCGACAAACCCCCTTTTGAAAACAAGTGA
>JAHFSU010000008.1 GCA_023265595.1 Deltaproteobacteria bacterium | reverse complement strand
TGAGCTTCTCCATAAATTTTTGGGCGCAAACGCCGCTGAAATAGATCGCCAAGCGCTTGAAAGCGGCCAACGAATCCTGCCAAACGGCCAACGGCTGTGCGGCATCGGTTTTGGAATAACCCTCTTTCAAACCGGCCAAAACTTTTTGGAGCTCTCCCATAAAATCAATACTCCCCTTCAAAGCGCGGCGCATCAAGGTGTCGGGTATCAACAGACGGTTGATCTCATTCGTTCCCTCATAAATTCGGTTGATCCGATTGTCCCGATAGAATTGTTCGGGGGGGTATTCTTGAATAAAGCCGTAGCCGCCATACATCTGAACCGCATCATCGGAAATGAGGCCCAATACTTCGGAGCCAAACACTTTTGCGATAGAAGCCTCAATGTTAAGTCCTTTGATTTTTTTGACGACATTTTTGTAATAATCCGGTTTCGATTTGTCGAGGGTCGCCCACGCCGTATCCAAAGCGGAGGCATAAGCATAAATGACCGATTCCAAAAGATAGGTGCGGATCGCATCGTTGGCCAATTTTTCGCGCAATGCCTGAAAAGAAGCGATCGGTTTTCCAAATTGCTGACGCTCTTTGAGATATTTCGAACAATACTCGAGCAGACGCTTGCAACTTCCCATGCAGGCGGCCCCCAATTTCCAGCGCCCCACATTCAAAACGTTGAACGCAATCCGGTGTCCCTTTCCGATTTCTCCGAGCACATTTTCAACGGGCACTTTGCAATCTTGCAAAATAAGCGCCACGGTCGAGGAACCGTGGATCCCCATCTTTTTTTCCTCTTTGCCCACCGACAGCCCCGGTGTGTTCCGTTCCACAATAAATGCGGTGAATTGCTCTCCGTCTACTTTTGCAAAAACAGTGAAGAGATCGGCAAAGCCGCCGTTCGTGATGAACTGCTTTTCCCCGTTCAGGATATAAAACTTTTTATCGGGGGATAAAACCGCACGGGTTTTGGCCGCCAACGCATCGGAGCCGGAACCGGCTTCGGTTAAGGCGTAGGACCCCAAAAATTCGCCGGTCGCCAATTTGGGGAGATATTTTTTCTTCTGTTCTTCGGTGCCATAATAAAGGATCGGAATCGTTCCAATACCGGTGTGACACATGAGGGGAACGATAAAAGAGGTCCAGCCGGTTGCATTTTCGGCGATGACCGTCGCCGTGATTTTGTTCAGACCCAAGCCGCCGTAACTTTCTGGAATTTCAGCCATCAATAACCCCAACTCACCGCATTTTTTCAGAAGAGAGGGGACCAGCTTCGGATCCGTTTTCGATTCAATTTTTTCACGAACCGGTTCGACTTCGTTCGTCAAAAAACTTCTGGCCATTTTGGCCAGTTCTTTTTGTTCATCGGTTAATTCTTCGGGAGTCGTCAAATTCCAAGTTCCCGGCGTTTCCCATAAAAAAGAGGCGCTATATGGCCCATCCCGTTTGATCATATAAAGGTCTCCTAACGCAATGCATTATCCCATAATTATTTTGATGGGGCAAGTCTATTTTCCCAGTAATTCTTTGAACTTACGTGTCAGTATCGGCAGGAGTTGAAAGAGGTCTCCGACGATCCCATAATCGGCCTTGGAAAAAATCGGGGCCTCTGAATCTTTGTTGATCGCAACAATAACCTTAGAAGTCCGCATACCGGCCAGATGTTGGATCGCGCCTGAAATACCACAGGCAATGTATAACTTTGGATTGACTGTCTTGCCGGTTTGTCCCACCTGATGATCGTGCGAAATATAACCGGCATCGACCGCGGCGCGCGAGGCGCCGACCGTGGCCCCCAAACTGTCCGCCAATTCCCGGATAATTTTGAAATTCTCCCCACTCCCCAATGCCCTGCCGCCCGACACAATAATTTCCGCTTCGCTTAAATCTTTCATCCCCTTTTCCGCTGTCTGGATCTCTTTGATTTTGACTTTTGAGCCCCCCGTTGTTGCGGCCACTTTATTCACCTGCGCTTTCTTGGTAACATCTGCCTGTTTCACCATGAAGGAATTCGGTCTTGCGGAGGCCATCTGTACATCGCTCACAAATGTGACATCGACCAATGCCTTCCCCGCAAAAATCGGCCGTTTCGCTTTGAGTTTCCCATTTTCAATTTTGAGTTCGGTACAATCGGTGGCCAGACCCGCTTTCAATTTGAAGGCAACCCTCGGAAGGATATCTTTTCCAGAACCGCTCGCGGAGGCCAAAATGATTTGCGGTTTTGTTTGACTCACAACATCGAGAAGTGCTTTTGCATAACCTTCGCCGATATAAGACTCAAGGGATTCTCCTTCAACCGCAGTAACTTGCGTGACCCCATATTGTCCCAATTCCTCCGCGGCTTGAGCCACGCTTTCTCCGATAACAACCCCGTAGGCTTGGCCTTCGCATTGCGATGCCAACTCCACCGCTTTGCTCGCGAGTTCTTTGGAATAACCTTTCAGTTTTCCATTTTCTACTTCGGCTATAAAAAGTACGTTACCCATATTTTTAGATTACTTTCGCCTCTTCTCTCAATAATTTCACCAATTCTGCGCAGACCGCTTCGGGCTCTCCTTTTAAAATTTTTCCGGCCTTTCGCTCCGGCGGAAGACGGAAACCGCTCCATGTTACTTTCGGCGTTTCGCCTGCAAGCAGATCGGCGGCTTTCAGTTCGGCAATCGGTTTCGATTTGGCCTTCATGATTCCGGGGAGACTGGCGTAGCGCGGTTCATGTTCCCCTTTGTCGCAACAGAGAATGCCGGGGAGGGTCATCTCCATAATCTCCTTGATACCACCAGCAACGGGCCTTGTTACCACGACCGATTTTTTGTCGGCGCCCAGTTCAATATGTTCTGCAGGCCAGATACAGGGCCAATCCAAGGCAGTCGCCGTCATTTGCGCCACCTGCACGCAGTCGTCATCGACTGCCTGTTTGCCCGCAAACAAAACTTCAAAATTTTCCGATTGGATCGCCTTGGAAAGAATAACGGCCGTGGTGTAACTATCGAGAGAGACCCCTTCCGTGTCGATGCGAATGCCGCGATCGGCCCCCATCGCCAAGGCTTGGCGCATCGAATCGACGGCCCGCTTGGAACCGGCGGTCACCACCACCACCTCGCCCCCTCCGGCCGCATCTTTCAAACGCAGAGCCTCTTCCACCCCGTATTCATCATAAGGGTTGATAACCCATTTGATATCGGATTCATCGATACCGGAGCCATCGGGCTTGATCTTGATTTTGGTTTCGGTGTCGGGGGTCTGTTTGAGCAAAACACCAATTTTCATAGCGGGCGGAGTTGTATACAGAACCCCAAAAACTTTGCAACTTCAAAACATTAAAGAAGTAGGATGCCATCCGATGGAACGGATTTCGTTTTTCCCATCAACTGAAGCATCGTCGGAAAAATGTCGACGGTGCGGAGATATTTTTGAGGAAGAGGGGCGTTGGTAGCAACCGGGGTCATCATATGTTCACGGTGGATGGAACCGTGGGAGCCTTTGTGTTCCGGCACTTCGTATTTCAGGCGCAAATCATAACCCGGTGTGGCCGATAGAACAATGTCCCCTGTTCGGGAGGCCTTGAAAATCTGGGCCAATTGCCATGGGGCATCGGGATAATCGGTATCGATTGTTTTATCTAAAATTTCTTTTTCGCTTAAGAGACCGGAAATATTTTTGTAACCGAAAGGGTCTTTCCCCTCACCCCTACCCTCTCCTCCTTCGACTTCGCTCAGGACAGGCTCCAGGGGAGAGGGAGAATAGGCCACCTTATCATCCAGTAATTTTAATTTTGCTTCGCCCCGTTTGGACACAATATCAACACCCCCTTCACTATTCCGAATCGCCACGATATCGATCGCCGCCTCTTGGATCAAATCTTCAATGAGAGTCGGATCGATCTGATTGATATCCTCGCGCGTGGTCGGCGCTCCCCAATCGTGGCCATTTTTGAAATAGAGATGGGTCATCCCGTTCCCCGACACCATGTTCGCCACCTTTTTTCCATTCCGGTGAAAAACTTTTGGATAATAAAAAGGAGGGAGACCCCGCTTTTCCATGAATGTATTGACGCAAAAATGGGACTGTGTAGCGCTCAAACCATGATCGCTCACAATCCAGAACAAGGTATCGTCCCATTCCCCCTTTTCTTTCAGCTGGGAGACAATTTTTCCGACCGCATCATCCAAAAACCGGTAGTGATCGATCGTTTTATCATGATGGGGATGGGCCAAGTGGGAATATTCGTCTATCCCCGGAAAAACAACGAACAGAAATCGAAAATCTTTTTCGATCGCCTTCAATGTTTTTGCCAGCGCTTCCTGATCGAGAAATTCCCAGCGATCGGTCAGATGGGCATAGTACCAATACCAGATCCGCATGATTTTGGTCAGGTTTCGGCGACCCGCCCCGCGACAAACCGAATTGAAAATAGAAAAGGATTGGGGCAATAGATCAAAAACCGTCGGCATTTTCTCCATGTCGCTGTTGATCAAAAAAGTTTCGATGCCGACATAACTTCTGAATTTCACCATTTTTTTAGCCGCATTGGCGTAGGCGGCTTTGTCGAACCAGCGAATACCGGGGACATTGAGCGTGCCCGGATGAAATCCCGTCAAAAAGGGAAAATAGGCGGGGCCTGTGGTCGACGGAAAAACGGTGACCCCTTTTGCATAGGCCCCCGGTTTCACAATCTCGTTTTGGATATGCGGCAGCTTTCCTTCGGCCAACAGTGCGCGGAAAACATCTTCCCGCGCCCCATCGGCCAAAATCATGATTGTGCGCCGGAACGTTTTGATCGGAACTCCTTCAGTTTATTTTCCATGCGACGGACAAGCTCATCATAACCCTGTTTCTTGATGATGTTGCCGAAGGAATAGCGGTAATTATCGACGAGACTGGCCCCGTCAAAAACTACATCGTAAATTTTCCATGCGCCATCCGTTTTTTTCAGTTTGTAATCAAGATCAACTTTAAGATTTTTTTTCGGCAGCCGGATCACCGTGTGGACATAAGCATCGGTCTGTTCTTTGTTCAAATATTTCTGGCTTTTATAAGAAATCAAATAGGATTTCCCTTCCCCCTTTTCCACAGCCCGTTCTTTTGAAAAGAGGGATCGTTCTTCCAAAATTTGGGTTAAGAGTTCCACAAACCGGTCCTGTTCTCTTTTGGTTCGCTGGCTCCAATATTTGTCGAGCGCGATTTTGGCGAGCTCGCGCAGATCAAAAGTTCCTCTCAAAATATCTTTTTTGAGTTGCTGGTTGAAAACTTTGTCTTGTGCGGTCAGATTTTTGCCGACTTTGTATTGATCGGCCATCGCATCCAGCTCTTTAATCGACTGCAACGGTGTTAAACCGGCTTTAGCCCAACCGACGGATGCCGCCGATACAATAAAAACAAAAATGCGGATTTGTTTATTCCATTTCATAGGTATTCTGCCTTCCAATTTTTTCCTCAAATTTAGCCAAAGCAACATTATAGTCAAAAACGGATTTCAAATATTCCCCGCGGCTGAGCAAGACAAGTTGCAGTGCGTCGGTATATTCCTGTTCCTGACCGACACCTACCTCCAGATTGCTTTTTGACAAGAACATCATCTGACGCGCCATTTTCTGTTTCTCTTCGGCCATCGCCACGCTGTTTTTCAACCGCCGCACCTCATGAAACGCCTCTGTGACCTCCAATTCGATTCCCTGTTTGGCAAAAGAGCGTTCCAGCGATGCCTTTTGATATTCACTTTCCAAACGACGGATTCTGGAAATCGACTGTTTGAAATCAATTTGTCCTTTGATTTCGATGCCGACGCCGGCGCGGGTATAATTGAATGGGTTCACAAAGGCATCGATGGTGCTGACGTTACGAATAGGCTGGGCTGTCCGCGCAATCTCAAAAAAACCGCCCAATCCCATTCTCGGAAGCATCTTCTTTCTTTCCAAATCATATTCGAGTCGTTTCGCTTCAATACCGATATCGATCAGGCTCGAATCGGGACGAACCACGAGTGCTTCTTGCAGATACGTTTCCAGCGATTTAAAATCGTGATGGGCCGGTTCCAAATTGCTCTCGTTAATTTCCATCGATTCGGTTTCACCCATCCCCATTTGCAATTTCAACGCCTGTTTGGCCATTGTCCCTTTGGTAACCGCTTCCTCCACTTTCTTTTCCAGTTCCAATTTAAAAACTTTCAGTTTCAAAATTTCATACGGGGAATGTTCTTTGGTCTCCTCCTCTTTTTTGAGCTGATTTTCAATTTTATGAATGGCATCGTTTCCCAAATCGGCAAGATCATGACTCAGTAAAATACCGTAATAGAGCTGCTTGATGTCAGCTTGGAGCTTAACTGTATCTTTTGCCTTTTCCATTCGGGCTGCCTCAATCCCTTTGATGGCCAGATCCTCCACAACAGCAAGCTGGCCAAAACCGGTGATCGGAAAACCGACGGCAAGCCGCGTGGCATTGAAAAAGGTGACATCCCCCTCGAAAAAGGAGGCGGCGGCCCGCCTTGCATCTCGCGGAACAGGGGCCGACCGGTTGCTATATTCAAACGTAGGAACTCCATGAATCTTTGTCTCATTATATTTCCATTGCGCTCCTTCGATCGAATAATCTTTCGCCGCCAGTTTGGCATTGTTGGCCAGAGCCATTTTAATGCAGTCCCTGAGTGACATCCGGAGTTTGTTGACGGCAGGTTCGGCCGTTTTCTCCGGAAGCGGCGAGACAGAAATCTGGGTATCTTGGGCAAAACCGGAAGTCCCAAACGGGGCGCTCGCCAAAAACCCAAACAAAATGACAATAAAAAATAACACCTTGCGTTGCATGAAGCCCATTTTGGTAACAGAAGGAGACCTTGAAGGCAAGTCTTACCTGACAGCCTTACCTGACACTTTTTTGATTTACTGAAAGAGATGTCAAAAAGGGATGGAGTCTGTTCGTGAGGGGGAAGAGAGACCGCCTTCATGTAGATGTGAAAAAAATATCGGGGGGTTAGTTATAGCCCCCGCAAAACAAAATGTCCGTTTTGTTTTGGAGGAGGGTTAAGCAGTGACATGGCAATGAGGGTGATGAAAAGCCTGCGGATGGCGATTTTATCAGCCGGGATACAATAAATAAAATCGCCACCATAGGAGCGAAATCAGCTGGCTCGGATGCGACGCTTTCGCGTCGCTGTTAAACGCTGCCGCGGGGCCGTCCCAAAAATTGTCGCGTCTTTTCAGCACCCTCATTGCCATGTCACTTCATGGTCATCCTCCGGAAAACGGACATTTTGTTTTGCGGGGGCCATACTATCTTCCGTAGGTCCCCATCAATGTCGCCTGCCCTAGAATGTGACCCTTCATTTTGGCTTCGACTTGGGATTTGGTCGCTTTGGGCGGGAGATTTAAAAGGGTATTGAGGGCGTAGAGTTTGAAATAATAACGATGCGGTTTGCCGGGAGGGGGACAAGGACCGAAATAGCCGACTTTTGAAAAGGTGTCGACCCCCCAGACCAACCCCTGCTTGGAGGCATCGGGCCCCGTCTCCTTTTTTGCAACATTTTCAGGCAAAGAATTTTTTGTCGCCGCCAAATCGTAAATAATCCAATGGACCCATGTTCCGGGCGGCGCATCCGGATCATCCATAATCAGCGCAAAACTTTTTGTCCCTGCGGGGGCCTCCTGCCATTGCAGAGTCGGTGAGAAATCGTCTCCGTCACAAGTGCATTTTTTCGGAATCGTCGATTCATTTTGAAATGCGGGACTCGTCAGTGAAAAGGCCATGGCGACACCTCCTTGTAAAATGAAAAAAGAAAAAAACAATATCCGAAGAAACAGGCAATGCACGGCATCCTTTATCATAATTTTAAAAATGGATTCAAGAAGAGAACGCGTACTTTATGCGGCCAATTCGCGATGCTTGATGACGACCGGTTTAAGGGGGAGGGTAAAAAAGAAGCGGCTGCCGCGGCCCGGCATGCTCTTCACCCAAAGCCGTCCGCCGTGGAGTTCAATCAATTTTTTGGACAACGAAAGCCCGATGCCGGGACCCTGAAACTCACGCGTGAGACCGCCGTTCACCTGATAAAAGCCGTCGAAGATGCGGGTCAATTTGTCTTCGGCAATGCCGATACCGGTGTCGGCAACGCAGACTTCGAGCATCTCTCCCTTTTTATCGGCGCTGATTTGAACCTCACCTTTCGGTGTATATTTGGCCGCGTTATCCAAAAGATGTTTGAAAATTTGGCGAACGAGATTGATATCGCCATAAATTCTCGGCGTGGCATGATCGAGTACGATTTTAAGCGCCGTTTCCGAATTGAGCGGGATTTCATCGCTCAACGAAGCAACAAGAGGCGCGAGATGAAACTGTTGCACATGAAGCGGCAAATTGCCTGCCTCCAATTGCGCCAAGTCGACCAACGCCGATAAAATTTTCAAAAGTCTCTCCGCCCCATTCTGAATCTGAGTCACATGTCTTTTCTGTTCGTTATTCAACGGCCCATCGATTTCCTCCGCCAACAACTCTGCAAAACCAATCACGCCGGTCAAAGGGGTCCGCAACTCGTGCGACAAATTCGAAACGATCTGGCTTTTCAAATCTTTCACCCCTTCGAGCTCCAACGTTTGAAGGCGAATCGCTTCTTTCAATAAATTATTTTGCAAATGCATCGAAATTTGCGCCCCCAGCCAATTGAGCAGCGTCAGACAGGCCGGCGTATACGGCTTGCTCCCTTTTTTGGCCGCAAGAGTAACGAGGCCCAACAATTCACCATGTGCATACAAGGGGAGCGATACCTCCCCCTGAAATTGGATGAAAAAATTGAGCCCCGTTGTTTTGATCGGCGCAAAATGAGGATCTTCAAGCAATTGCTGGCGGGTAATGGCGCAGTGATTTTTCTTCAACCAATGGATTAATCCCAAACATTCTTCCATACGAAAGGCGAAGCTTTCCCAACCGAGGCACTGTTTCACCGTATAGGTCTCCTTCTCTTTCAAGACGAGAGAGCCCCCTTCGGAGCCGACCGACTCCATCACAAACCTTAATATGTGGAGATAAAATTCATCCGGTGAAAAATATTTGGCAACAAGATGGGAAAATTTTTTGGCTAACTCTTCGTAATCATAACCTTTTGGCTTGAAGAACAACTCCCCTCCTCTCTGAACCTCTTTATCTTGAATGAATTATACAAAAGATTACAAACGGTTGGCAACAACTTCTATAAAAAAAGTTAAACTTTTCTCTCAACTAACCAATCCACTTGGCAATTTGGACGGAGAGTTCGAAGAGGACCCAAAGGGGGACAAGCAACATTATAAGACTCATTACATCGGGGGGGGTTAAAATGGCGGCGATAATCGACAAGGCCACAATAATATAAGGTCTCTTTTGTGTGATGGTCTCAATGGAGACAATCTCCCCTTTTACCAAAAGGATCAAAACGAGAGGGAGTTCGAAGGCAAGACCAAAACTGAGCAGAAACATTAAAACAAGATTGAGATAGCTCTCAATGGTCCATGCCAAATGGACGCCAAAACTTTCACTGTAACCCCAGAAAAAATCAAGCGCTTTGGGAATCACAAAAATATAGGCAAACAAAAGGCCCAATACAAAAAGAAATGTCCCCGCGTAAAGACTTACAACAAAAACCTTTCTCTCTTTTGGAGAGAGCCCTGGAGAGATAAAAGCCCAAAACTGATAAGCCACAATCGGAAAGGCAATAACCAGACCGGAAATCAGGGCCAGTCGCATACTTTGGACAAAAACCCCCGCCGGCGTGAGCGATGTCAACACCTGGGCAATATTCGGATAGGGTTTCAACAACCACGCAAGCATCCAATCGGAGAGCCAAAAGGAGATGGAGGTGGTGAGACCGACCACAATCACCACCTTTAAAAGACGGCTCCTCAGTTCATCCAAATGATCCAAAACCGACATCGGCATGACGGCGAATCTATGCAGGAGAAATGAAGAAAATCAATTCCTTTTCAAGCAGATTCAGTTGTGATAAAAAAATAGGTTATGAGAAAAATAGGGTTCTTTTTGTTTTCTCTGGCTCTCCTCATCGTCTCTTGCAGTCCCAAAGGGGAGGTCGACACATCTAATGAAATAACCGAAAAAGTCCAGATTGCGGCGCCACCGATAGAACTCAAAGCCCAACAAGAAGAAGCGGCAAAAGAGGCGTTGACCCTCTTCCCTTTGTCTCCGGAAGAGGTGACGCCGGCCCCTGCCCCGACAACACCGGAGAAATTGGAGATCACCATCACGCAACCTCCGACAACACCGACGGCACAAGCGGAAATACCCTCTGCGGCGGAACCGGTTCCCTTTCAGCCGACGACGGTGGAGGGGGGACTGGCCGTTGAATTGGTGCTTGATGCCTCCGGCAGCATGAACGGGCTTTTAGGGACGGAAACCAAGATGAATATTGCTAAATCGTTGCTTCAGGATTTGACGCCGCAATGGGCCACATTAAAACAACCCCCTCTTTCTTTTGCGCTCCGTCTTTTGGGGGCCACCACATCGTTAGAGGCAAATCAATGTGACGATTCACAACTCTTAATCCCTTTTGGGCCGATCGATCCGACAACGGTTCAACAAAAACTGGCCCAGTTGCAACCGAAAGGTTCCAGCCCCATTGCTTATGCGTTGGAAAAGGCGGGCGAAGATTTGGCACCGCTCCAAAAGGATAGGGTCCTTATTCTTGTGGCCGATGGAAGAGATACCTGTCAGCAAGACCCCTGTTCCGTTGCTAAAGCGCTGCATGAAGGCCATTTCAAAATTGTGACCCATGTGGTCGGCTTTGATCTCGCTGCGGCCGATGAAGCGGGTTTGAAATGTATCGCCGATGCTTCGAAGGGTTCTTTTTTCTTGGCCCGAACGCGTGAAGAATTAGCCAGCGCGCTCGATGAAGCGCTTCGCTCCACCGTCCCTTACAATTTGCGGCTCAAAGTTTTGGTCGGCGGCACACCGTTGGAATCGACCATCACGGTCTTTAAAGCCGGCACACAAGAGGCTGTCGAAAAAAACTTCAGTTTCGGAATTGAATTGTTTCGATTGAAACCGGGGGCCTACGATATTTTGGTCGAGTATGCCAAATCGATTGAAGAGAGCAAACCGTCCAAAATAATCAAGGGGGTAGAGCTTCCGTCGCAGGGAAAAGTGGAGCAGGAGATCCGCTTCGATCTGGCCAATGTCACTCTTTCTGCGCATGATCCCAAAGGAGGAGCGACGGGAACCGAATATACATTTTATAAAGCGGGGACGGAAGAGGAGGTCGCCTCTTTTCAATCGGGAGGAGAGGAGACGATGCTCTATATTCAGCCCGGAAATTACGACATCGTCGCAAACCGAACGACACCCGGTCAGGAGATGAAGCTGATCGAGCCGAATGTCGCCGTCAGCTTGGAACAGGGTTTTGTAAAACATTTCGCCTTTCAGACCGGCAGTCTTGTTTTGAAAGTGCAAGACCCGCAGAAAAAACCGGTCGCCGTTTTGTATCAGGTCTCCCTCACCGGAAAACCGGATTCCGTTGTTGCAAAAGGCCAGACGGAAACAACCGGCGGAACCATTGACCTGCCGCCCGGAACCTATGACATTAAAGTGGAGGGGATGGACCCGGCTGTAAAAGCGGAACCGATCGGGGAATTGAAAGAGATCAAAATAGAAGGGGGCGCCATTCAGGAACAAACGATCGTTTTGAAAATCGGCACGCTCCATCTGGTCGCCAAAATGCCCGATGACAAACCGGCCCCCACCGAGTTTCGCATTCTGAAACCGGAAGACGGGTCGGAAGTGGCCAAGATTCAGACACAAGATGGAAAGGCATCCTTCGGATTGCCCCCCGGAAAATATGACATTGAAGCGGCCCTCTTGTCGGCGTTCTATACAAAATCGCCCACGGCGGAAGTGAAAGGAGTGAATGTAGAAGAGGGAAAATCGCTGGAACAGATTGTCAGTTATCAATTAGGAATTTTGAAATTGTTCGGCCGCAATGCGAAGGAACAAAAAATCGAAACGACTTTTTATGTCTATGCCGGAGGAACGGAAGAGGTCGTCGCCACGGCGGGACCGGTGGAGGGCTGGATCCAGTTTGAATTGGCGCCGGACAATTATGATATCAAAGCGGTCGATACAAAATCGACGGTCGACCCCAAACCGCAAGTTTGGCTTCGTGATGTGACGATTGAAACGAATGCCCTCTATGTCAAAGAGGCCGTTTTCACAAATGCCAAAGTTCGGCTGATCGGACGGGGCACGAACAACGAAATCATTCCGGTCGAATTCAAGATTTATGAATACAATCACGACCGCCCTATCGTTGATGGAACCACCGGACAGGATTGGCAATCGATCGACTTGCAACCGGGCAAATATTATATCGAGGCCGCCTACCACGATCCCGATTCCTCACAGCTTCTCAAAAAATGGATCAACCTCGCCGTCGAAGAAAACGAACTCGTCGAAAAAGAGATCCGGTTTTAATCATATGGTGCCAGGCACCTGGTGACGTTTTTTGACCACTCCCGCTATCTCAACACCGGCTGGAGTTGGAGGAAGAGCTGATCGGAAGAATCTTCGAGTTGCATCTGGAGCCCGCCTTGAGTCCAAGTCAGTTCCTGCAATCCCAGCTTTGAAAAAATAGAATCGGGCGCCAACAACAAAAATCGTGGAAAGTGAAGTTTTATCTCTGTTTCCGGCTTGGAATATTGATTGATAGCAAATTGAAATTTAGCCAAGAGAGAGGACAACAAAACATCGGAGGGGACAACGGTGGCATTGCTCCCCTCTTTTTCCGTAATCCATATCTTCGATTTTTCTCCATCTAGCCGGATCGACATCATCAGTGCATCGGGGTGTTGGGGCAAAACCATCGCCGGACTGATATAAGCCACCAATTTCATCGAAAGCAGGGCAGTGATAATCTTCAAATCGCCTGATTCCATCTGCAACTCCCAATCGAGCGTTTCAATGGCCATTTTGCCATGCGAATCGAGGGCGCTCACGCGAAGCGGAAAAGCGGTCGATGGAACAACCAAAATGCGCAGAGGCGCAGTCGGCGCCAAATAGCCATACTCACTTATTTCACCGCCCAAAATCTCGCGGGCCCTCGGCCAAACATTGCACAATGGATTTTTTCTTTCGGGTTCTTCGTCGGTCTCTTCTTTTTCTATTTCCTTCGCAACACACTCTTTTGCAAAATCGAAACCGGCATTTTTGAAAAGGGCCTCATCAATCACAAATTGCCGATGCCCTTCTTTATCGGAAAGCCCCCAAAAAAGCTGGCTCAGCAAGGGAAGGTGGAGACTCATGCCAATGGGTCCCTCCTTCGAATGAGCCAGATCCAGCGTCTCTGCGTTACCGACCAAAATCCCCGCACCCCGCTGTCGTACCGACGGATCCCATAGCTTGAAAATATTTTCGTCACCAAAGCGGGTATCGACGGAAAAAAATAGCCCGCCCTCTTCAATGCCCAACTTTCCAACCATGAGCTTTCCGACAATGGCAAGGGGACCCACCTCCTGATTGAGAGGAAAACCGTTCGATAAAAAACTCTGGAGGAACCGGTTTCCCTCGCAGGAATAAGCGGTATTGATCGTATCCAAAACCTTTTCCTCAAAAACACCGCCTGTTTGACGATCGATCGTATTCAAGGCATCGCAAATTTCTTCCATTTTCTTCGAAATTCTCTGTGTCCAGTCACAGACGGCAAAAGCGCCCGCGCGGCTGGCCCCCCCTTTAAAATTTTTCGGGATGATTAGTGCCGGCATGTGGCGGCAAAGCCCTTCTCTCTTGTAATCACAATCGGTATAGGGGCTCGAAAGTTGGATGCTGCCGTTCGACTGAATCTGCGGCCTTAGCGAAAGTGTTTTAAAGACAATCCGGATCGGCAGCGGATCCAAATCGGGTTTTTGATCTCCATTTTCATCTTTATAAATCTGTATCCCGATCGAAACATTTTTGAACGCCACGGCAATTTTCAAAGATCCCGCTTCAAAAGAAAGAGGACGCAGAGTAATCTCGTCCCACTTGGGCGGATCACTGACCCGAATTTTGAAAGAATCTCCGTTGGAGGCGGGACAATAGGATGGGAAACGGCCTTTTTTTTCTTCCGACCCGTTTCCCGTTGAAGGACCTCTGCCAATCCCCTCGGCCACATCCGAAACCGATTTCTTGAATTCATCCGAATTGAGAAAAACATGAAGCCGCGGCAATAAAACTTCGTTGATAATTTTTTTCGGAATCCAAAATTGCAATGCCTTTTTCAAGGTCCATTCTTTTGTCGGTTTCAATTCTCCCTGCGGCGTAAAGGGGCTGATCGCTTTTCCCCAACCAAAGGGGACAGCATGCTTCCATGTAGTGCCGTTCAGGGTGGCCTCAATAGCGGCAACATTGTACCCATAAACCGGTTGCAATATCGTTTCGTAAACCCCTTCTCCATTCGGACAGACAGGAAAAGATTTGCCATCGTTAAAAACAACGGTCACTTCCCCCGTACAAGCGGTTGGCAACAGCCCCTTGATTCTGAATCGGAGGGGGACGCCCAAAGAACTGTCGGAGTCCCAATAAAACGGTCCCCTTGCAAGAGGATTTAAAATTTCGATTTTGGGGATTTCTCCGCCCACATCAAAAATGGGGCTCACCATTTTGGGACAACCCGACAGATCAAAACCGGTGGCGGCGTTGCAAATATGAAGCACCATCTGATTTTTGCCGGGCTGGACCGGCACCCCGATCACAAAACGCCCGGCGCCTCCGAGCATGGTGGTCGTTTCACAGGAGACTTTTTTCTGAGGCGGCCCTGTCATGGTATTTGCAATCGTAACCTGTACCCCTCCGGTCGAAGCCCCGATAAAATCACAGGCCTCCTTGGCCTCTCCGCATCCTTTGAGCAGATCGAGAATGACTTTGGTGTGATGGGTCCCTTGCGGTTCATACGAAATCACCTCTTCCGTCACAGTCGGGGCAATCACGCGACTGACCCGAACGGTTGTTTGCATCGGGGCGCCCGCGAGCTTGGTAGCGGTCACAAACAACGTGTAGGGGCCAACCTCTTCCAGCGGAACGCGTACCGAATAGGTTCCGTCATTTTGAAGACAAAGCTGGCCGTCGCGAAGAATCGGTTCCTCCCAACAGTCATTGCCGGCAATTTTGGAGATCGAAATGGTTTTAATTTTTTTGGTGTATTCGTGCTGCGTGGAGACACCAAACTGGCCCAATGTGGCCTGCTCCAGATTGAGCCTCCCCTTCAAAATGACAAAACCTTCTTTCACTCCGCCCGGAGCTGAATTGACGCACAAAAATTTGCCGCCCGCTTCACAAACAATGGGTGTCGGTATCGGAGGGGCATCGCACTGCACCGAAATATTCTTCGGCAGCTCCTCCCCCCACAGGGGTGAAGAAATACCGAAAACGGATAATAGGATGAAGAGATGTTTCACGATATCGTCTTCGTCTTCTAACTCAAAAAGTTGCCTGAATGTTAACGCGACATGTCATCCTCCTGCGTCTTGCCCACGCAACCTTTTCCGTCTATTGCCGATAAGAACCACGTATGAAGAACGCTTCCAAATTCATTTTTTTACTCCCCCTGACCATCTTTATAGGCTGTGCCGGAGAGGACTATCATCCGGTCTATTTTCCGACCCAGTCGTCTTCAGCCACACCCCCATCCACCAACAACAAACAGCCCAATATCTCTTCTTCCGCCCGTTGTGCCTTGAAACTGACGGCAAAGCTCTGTGTCAAAATCAAAGGGGAAAAGTTTGAAACGGGATTGGATCCGGCCAAACTGCTCTGTGCCGATACGCCGGAGATCCCTTTCGAAATCGAAGGAGAAAAAATTCTTCTCAAAGGAAGCGATTTTCCGGACATCCATGTCGACATCGATCTCAAAGGGGTCAAAACCCCGCTGACCATTAATGGCAAAGGGACCGGAGACGGTTCGCAAAATACCGGAGAGGGGACATGGACCCCGGAGGGAGATATCGAAATCAAAAATTTTTCCTTCTTTATTAATGTGCTCGGCGTCAGCGGTGAAATATCGGGAATCGATCTCACAACAGGAGAAACCAAAACACTCGAGTATCTCCCGCCACAGAAGGGCTCGCCCGCCGCGCCGGATGGATCCATTTTGCTGGTTGCCGCAACCACGGTTGGCCATCTTTTTCCCAAAGCGGATGAATATCTGTTGAAGGCCTCGCTTCAGGCCAGTTTTGAAGGAAAAATCTCTCCGCCGTTAAGCGATTGTGCGCAGACGGAAAGCGGCGTCAAAAACATTCGTATTGTCAAAACCCATCTTGATGCAACGGGGATGATGACCGAAGAACCTCTGCCGGATGGAAATATTCTGGAAATTTCCAAGGGGACCTACATTGCACAGGGACCGCAGGATGTCGGCCCCTCCTTTGAAGAAACAGCCCATTTCAAGGCAACCAATCTTTCCAAAAAACCGGTCAAAGTGGAATTACCTAGCCACATCGGGCCGTTTTATTTTGATGTGGAGGGAAAATCAAAACGCTCTCTCGCACCAAACCAAAGCATCCGTTTTGTCATCACTTTCAGACCGACTCAAAACGACACCCCACAACCTAAAATGATTAAGGAAAAAATTTATTTCGGGGCCGATCGTTTCTTTTTGAGCGGCATGGCCCTCAAGGCCGGCGGAAGAACGGCCGTAAATCAGATTGATGATGCGGGGCAAACCACCGCCTCCAATGTTGACGCCGTTCTTCTCTCTGCTGTTTCGGCGCCGGCGGCACAAATGAAAGATTATTTTCGATGCCAAAAAATCCGGTGCGATGCCGGAGAGAAGGTCACACAGTGCAAACGATGCGAAATGCCCGATGTCAGCGGCTGCAAATTGCTTCCAATCAACACGTTGGGGACGCCGTTGGAAGAGGTCCATGCGGACTGCAAACCGAACGAAACGAAAAATATTCCGGCTGTTTCGCTGGAATTATCAGGCAGCCCAACAACCCTCACCCCGTCCAAACAGACCGTCATCATACAAAATAACGGCATCGCCAAGATGGTCATCAAAGACATTCATATTGACGATCTCGTCGGTTCCAAATCGACCGGACAGTTCCAATTATTTAAGGATTCGATCATGAAAGGAACCTCCATTGAAAACGCCAGACCCGAAACACTCCCCACAGCACTCAAACCCTATCAAAAAGATTTTCAGGAAGAGAGGCTTTTCATCAGCATTGCTTATTTGCCGACCGATCTTTTGGGCTGGGATGGAAAACAGGCCGTGACAGGACAAGACGTGATCGACAAGGCCGTTTTGAAAATCGAAACGGGTGGCCCTGTCAAAAAAATTCAGTTACTAGGGAGAACCCGTATTCAGGATATCCCGGATTTGCAGACCTATTTTGGAACGGCAACGGGTCTGAAGGCCAAAGCTGGCAATGAGACTTTTGCCATGGAAGAGGTGACCGCAACGACAACCGACTTGGCCGTGCCGGTATTTTTAAAATTGGCCGATACGGCAAACAGTGGTCTGCGCATTACCTCGATCGCCCTTTCCGGAAAAGAGTCCGCCTTCTTTGAATGGCTCGACACGCCGGAAAAAGTGGCCGGCCGACAACCGCCGTCAGGGAGCGGCAAGCGCTGTTCAATTCCGATCATCAACCCGACAAGCGGCAGACAAGTGGATGAAAAGTTCGATCTCAATTTTGTCTCCCTCATGGGACAGGGCTTTGATCTGAAACCGGGGGAATACACCCGAGAAACGATGCCCCTTTTCGGTTGTCTCAATTTTCATAAAGATCCCGCACAACCGGTTCGTCAGCGTCTTTTCAAAACTGATCTGACTGTCAATGCCATTAAACTGGATGCGACGGGCAAACCGGATCACAATCCGGACCAGTCACTGAAGACAACAACATTAACCATTCCTATTGTGGCGGTCATCGATCCCCTCAAAGGAAAAATGGTTTTGCGCATTACGCAAACGATCGCCGCTATTTTGAATGCGACATCACCGAGTCTTGCGGCCATGGCCTCGAGCGATGAAGTCGATTTGATGATCCGTGAGGGACGAAGCGGTGAGGAGGAAAGAATCGTGATGCTGGGAGCCATTATTCTCGATCCATTTGATGAAATGGAGCTGACCGACTCGAAAGGGAGAGTGGTGGGTATTCCCGGCGATGGATGGACGGGCATTTTCCGGGAGCTCGATACAAGACCAACCTCCAAAAATTATGAGGATTCCAACCTTTTTGATTTTGCAACCTTGCTTTATGATTCCGATATCACCGGAGGCAAAACAGGCATTTTTTACGATTACGATTTCCCGGATCATCCGTTACCGACCCCCTTGAAAATCAACGGTTGGCGAATTTTTACCGGTTCCCTCTCTTATCCGGGGCCGTTGTCGTCCCGCTCCCCCATTGATCGCGGCGCCTGTGAAATTATCGATCCCTGTTCTGCAGAGGGGCTTGCTAAATTTAGTAAAAGCGGCGTCGGCGCCGATGACAAAGGGGCGTGCGCCTTTTTCTATACTTCCGGCGGTAAATTTTCGAGCCCCACCTTTGAACCGATTATCAATGGGCAGATCGGTGACCTCTGCGCCGTCAAAGATCGTCCACAGGATTTGGAAGCCATGTCAGAGGTCCATTATTCCGTGGACGGTTCTTTTACAGCCGAAAATAGCGGACTCCGTTTTTGGGGTCCTACTTTTATCGACAATCCTTCCGGACCGCTCGGCTTCAAAGCGCCGTTGGATGAGGTCTTTCACATCGCCTTCACTACGGAAACGCTCAAACCGAAAGACGCTTCTTCGGCATACAATGTCCTGCCGGAAGAGAGGATCAACACAGCCCGCTTGGAACACAAAATCAACCTGACTCAGGAAGATCTCCCCAATCCGCCGATCTGTTTCAAAAACACCAATAATCGGACATACGGCGGAAAAAAGTATAGCAGTTGGCATTATATCGGGCCCCTTTTATCCAAAGATGAATCGGGTGAGATTCCGGCGGAGTGTCCGGACCCAGGGAAAAACGACGTTAAAGATGCCACGGCGTTCTTGCACGGCCGCCGGATTGATCCGCAAACCGGCATTTTCTCAGTGGTGAGTGTCGGGAAGTTCAGCCCCCGCGAAGACCCGCTGACCTTTAAGAATGTCACCATTTTCATCGCCCTCAACGGATGGCTCTGTAATCCGCAAGGGGATGAAAAGGATTTTGAGGGGGCCAAATGTTTTGAGCTTCATTTTAACGAACGGGATGCCAAATCGCAATTTTCGATCATAAAGGGCCATTGATATGTCCGAACTCACAAAACCGATCACAGCGCCGCATGGCTCCGCCACCGAAGTCGCCTCTTTTGGCGCGGCAGTCTATGGTGGCTTGCACACAAATATCAATACACCCTTAAGCGAATCGGGCTCCGGCAAACAAGGTGGGGCCACTATTTACTCCTGCCCCAATTGGGACAACTGTTACGGCCTGAATTTTCTGTGGGATACCGGCAACAGCGATGGGAGTGACTATCTGTCGCCATCGGAACGTTCGCAATATCTTTTGGGCGTCTCCCAAAAAAATCTCAAGGGTCATTTTCCCGCCGCAGGAAAAGAACGGCTCACCTATGGAACCGCTACCGATCTTTATGTGGGGGTGGGAAACAATTTTGAAACAGACACCTATGAAATTGGAAACACTTTTTCCGCGTGGGGTCAGCTCAGAATAGCGGGGCAGTTTGGCATTGCAGTCGCCCCCTATTTTGGAATTTTTAACTCGATTCCCAAAAATTCTTCGGAATCGAACAATATTTCGATGATGGCCGTGGAGGCGGGGGTCCAGCTCAGACTCAACTATGATGCGGCGGCAACGGCGCCTCCTTCAGAAAGGCTCAACGATTATGATCTCTACTACTTTGCGGCGGCAACGGCGCACCGCTTGGCAAGCAGTTATGCAACGGCCAAGGCCCTGAATGAAAAATCGGCGATCCTCAGCGAGGCGCCTCAAATCCGACAGTTTATCGGAGAAGAATCGGCCGGGGGTTCTTCGCAGCGTTTGGAGGGAATCCCTTCTATCATGGTTCTGACCACCTTCATCGGGGCCAACGGAATGGGAGGCCGCCTCGATACGCATCTGAAAGCGGACGCCGATCAACGATGGGTTCTCATCGGTTCCGAAGCGGCGGCCACTTTGGGGGCTTTTGTTTTGAGTGCGAATGACGAAAGCAACACCATGCTGACGCAAGGGATGCTCGGAGGAATGCAATTGGCGAACGTCGCCATTGCCGATCGACTCTCTCTCAATCATTCTTCGGATGCCGAGAAGGCGCTGAGTTTTGTAATGTATCAACTCCTGTTGCAAGGGGCGGCGTTTTCATTGGGATGGGGGTTGCAAGATAACAAAGCCGGAAGCGCTCTGATGATGACAGGCCATCAGGCGATCATGGCCAATACCCTTTCACCCGACACGGCCGAAACGGGTTGGGCCGGTGAAACCGCATCGCACCTCTTGACCTATTCGTATCACCTTACAGGCAAAAGCAATCTGGTCGGCTACGAACAAATCCACCATATGCCGGTCAAAAATTTTTACTCCTCCACCGGTTTGTACCTCCAAAATGCGCCTTCCGCCGATAATGCGGGACAAAATATTTTGGATAAGGTCACCTCCCGCGACCCGTTTTTAGACAGGGCAAAGGCAAAACTGACGGCCGGTTTGGGACTCGAAACAAAACTGGCCCGCCTCGCAAATGCCGACCTTCTGGGAGCTATCGGCGGAGTAGCCCCTCTTTATCTATATGAGGGAGGAGCGCCCAAGGGCGGTGTCGGCGTCGAAGAGCGACTGATTCTCAGTTGGGGAAAAACGAACCAACTTCAGGTCGGTTTACAGTCATCTCAAGAATTACTCGACGGAAAAACTCTCCAGGTCTTTATCACTCCCCTTCTCGGCGCTACTTGGTAGAGACAGATGTCTTTTCCATCGAACGTTTGATCGCAATGACGAGGGAACGGGCGCGGTTGGCCCAGAGATTTTTGCCCGACATGTCGAGCAAAATGGCGCTCCGAAAATCTTCGGCCGCCTTTCGGAAGTTTTTGTGACGCAGATAAATTTCACCGCGATTCACTAACGAAACAATGTCTTTGGAATCGATCGAAAGGGCGACCGAATATTCCACAATCGCCTCCACCGGTTTGTGTTTTTTCTGATGCACCGCCCCCATCGCCGCATGAAAATAGGCGTTCCGGTGATCGAGCATGGTCAGGGCCTGAAATATTTTTTCGGCCTCATCGAGGCGACCGTGCTTGAGCTTGACATGACCCGATTCGGCCAGTTGATAGAGATGTTCCCGTTTGAACCCCTTCAGTTCCGCAAGGCTGACCTTGTCTTCGAGCAAGGCGTAGAATTTTTCGAGTACTTTTTTGCGCCGCTCCGGATTGGGATCGATGATCGTGCCGGTCTGTTTTTTTTCTTCCATGTTCGTCATTCCGGCGAAAGCCGGAATCCATTTATCGCGCCGCAATCGCCTGCGTCGGGGTCTGACGCATCTGGGCCATTTGGCGAATGGCGTTGTTGACCCAATCGAGCGTCGTCGCGATATTTTGCGCAAATTTCTGGATGTCCATCATTTCGAGCTGCATCTGCGTCGAACCGGCCCGCGTTTTTTGCGCGGCAATTGTCTGTTCCGATAAAAATCCTCTGTCCGACGGATCCATTTTGATCAATTCCTTATTGACCTTCTCCATCTCCTCATTCAGTTGCATGATGCGCCGCCCTTTCCACGAAAAGAAGGTGCCGTTTTGCAGCATATTCGATTTGGCCGCGGCGATCAGCACATATTCCGGATCAATTTGCCCCGACATCACAAGCGAAACCATCCGCTGCACTTCGCGGTTGAGCTCGGCCGTTTTGGATTGCAACTGTTGCATCGCCTGCGCATCGATTACCTTCATCGAAAGATCCGAAAAATAATCGTTCCAGCGATTCAAATCTTTTTCAGCCATGCCGGCCACATCCTGTCCGGAACCGCCTGCGACATCCGCCTTCATCCCCTTGAATTTCACGCGCGGTTTTGCGGCGCCGTCGGTCGAAACTTCGAGCGGAAAATTTTGCAAAGCTTGCATATCCTGCTTGAAGGATTGATGGTCCTGAGCCGAGAGGGTCATCTCTTTGGCATGGACGGCAAAATGGCTGCCGATCTCCGGCGTCGGGATCATCCCCTCTTCAGAATAAATTTGATAATCCTGAACGATTTGATTTTGAAAAATCCGCGATTGGTTGGCCAGATATTCTTCAAGGTCGCGGCGATTGATGCCGGGAGTCCTTAAAATTTCGTAGATATTGCCGTGGCGAAGGGCATCGATCAGTTCCGGCTGTTCGAGCGTCGGCCGAATTTGGGAGTCTCTCTCGATGTGGGGGCGAATATTTTCAACGGCCATAGATTACCTACTTTTTGGCGGCGGCTCTGTTTTTCTCCAACTGTTCTTTGAGCACGCGCGCACGATTGGCCCATTTGTTTTCTTTTTTGGAATCGAGCGCGATGGCCTTATCAAAATCCTGCGCCGCATTCGCGAGCCAGCCGTTTTTCATGAAAATCTCCCCCCGGTTGGTCAGACTGACGATATCGTTGGGATTCGATTCCAATGCCTGCGTATATTCCACAATCGCCTCCCCTTCTCTTTTTTGGCGCTGCAAGATGGAACCGAGCATCGAGTGATAATAAAAATTGTCCCAATCCAAAATGGTGAGAACCTTGAAAAATCGTTCGGCATCTTGATAACGACCCACTTTGAAATGGGTGTAGCCCATTTCGGCCATCTGTTCGATCTGCTCCGGAGTGAAATTAAAAACCTCCCCCCAACCGATTTTTCCTTCCAAAAAATCGCTGATTTTTTTGGCGCCGGCCTGAATCTCTTCCTGCGGAACATTTTTGAGGCGGTTCTCCAGCTCTTCAAAAAAGAGATCGGCCTCTTTAGCCTCTTGTTCGGGCGTTTTGGAAGGAATCTTCGCGGGGCCCTTCGGTGTCTCTTTCTTAGCCATTATGTTGAAATCTATCATTTTTTCGCCCTTTAGCCAAGATAAAAGGCATTCCCCTCCTTTTTTGCAAAGGAGGGGAAGCGCTATTATTATCTCGAGCTAGCCGTTCTCAAGACTCTGCCCCAAGCATCCAGCAAGTTCTTGCTTGAGTTCACAAGCGATTCGACCACGTGCGCAAATTCTTGCAACGTATCGGCAATCAATTTTTGGGATGTGGAAACCGCATCGGTGATCCCTTTGGTCTGTTGCTGCGCCTTCAAGAAGGCGGTGGAATCGTTCGGATCGCTCTTCAACAAAGCATCAGTCGCCTTTCTGGAGACATCCTGCAACTGGATCAATTTGGAACCGAGTTGGATATTTTGGCGCGCCTTGTCTTTGGCAATAATATAAGTGATGAACTTGATGAATTGATACATGGCTCCCAAATCACCCGATTCGGCCATGCGGGCAAAAAAGTAAAACAGCATCATCAGCTTTTGGCCTTCGCGGCGGGCATTTCCTGATTGCGTAATCGCATCGCCAAAACCGGCGCTGGCATCAAAAGCCAAAGCGTTGGCATAAGCGGCGGAGGTTGGGTTGGACATACCGCTGAGACCGTTCGGCCCATAACCGGAATAATTGGGCCCGGCCGTCAGGGCAGCCGCTTGTGGAGCACCGGCCGCACCTTGTCCACCCGTCGGCGCACCGGCTTGAGGAGCCGGAGGCATCGCCACCTGTGGATTGGCTGTCTGCGCTTTGAAATTGGCGGAACCGGAACCGGCTCCCCCTTCGGGTGCAGCCCTTCCTAACAAATTGGAGGCTTCGGTAACTTGTCGCTGCGTATTTACACCGGCCGCGCGGGCTTGATTGAGAGTTCTTTCCAAACTATTTTTGGCTTCTGTTAAAGCGTCTTGTTTTGTTTTAATAGTGTTATTATTCTTTGGAGTCTTGGCTTTTTCTGCATCTAATTCAGCTTGCGCCTGACGCACTTTGCTAATTTCTTGATCTAATTTACCTAACAAAATTTTCTTAAGCTCTGTTTTCACTTCGTCGAAACTAAGATTAGATCCCGCTGTTATTGGATGATGATCTGCAGCATTTTTTAGAGCCTCTTTAATATTTTGCCAATCGTACGTTTGACCATCAAATTTAACAGAGCCAAGATCTACTGTCTGATTGGCTACTGGTTGGGTTGTTGCTTCATCGATAACACCTTTACTCATTTCTGCATCATTAATTTTTCCATCATTATTGGTATCCTTCATTTCTCTCGGATTAATTCTAAGTTCTCCACCACTAATCATAAAGCCTCCTATTTAAAAGACCCTAAATGGGGTCTCGCATCAGGAGTAATGCAACCGTGATGCCAAAATAAGTGTCGGATTGCAAAAGGGGCAAAGTGTTTAAGTTGAATAAAATCAAGTAGTTATAAATTATACCGATAAGTAGCGGCGCCATTCTGCTCTATGTCGGGGAGTCGATACCCCATCACGGGACAACCGGGGCCGGTTTTTGGAGCTCTTCGGGGGTGATCTCTTCCAACGGTTTTGGGAGGGGGGGCGGCTTGGCTTTGAAACGCTCAATCACTTGGACAACCTCTTTTCCTGATTTTTCGGTGTAAAACTCAATCTGGCGGGCAATCAGTCCCATCGACAAAAAGAGAAGCAAAATGCCGACATAGCCGCGGATGTTAAAGCCCAACTCCCAGACATTAATCTGCGGCGCAAAACGGTTGGTCACTCCCAAAATAATATCGGCAATCAACACGGCGATAATGACCGGCGCCGCAATCTGCACCGAGAGAAATAAAACCTTTCCGGTCAAAACGCCAAAAAGGTCGACAACCGGAAAGAGGCCGGAGACACTCTCCGGAAAACTTAAAAGAGGCACTGCCTGATAACTTTCGGCCAAGGCCTTCAGAAAAAACCGGTGGCCGCCGAGAACGAGAAAAATCACGACGGCAAATTGAAAAAGAAACTGCCCCGAAATGGAAGACTGCTCCCCCAATTCGGGAATCAAAACCCTCGCGAGAGAGACGCCGCGCTGGTTATCGATCATCCGGCCGGCCGCTTCAAAGCCGTAAAAGAGCATCGAGGCGGCAAAGCCGATGGAGAGGCCGAACAAAATCTCTTTGAAAAAGAGGGCGAAGAGACGCAGAAAATCGATTGTCTGCGACGCCATTTGTTTTTCGACCAAAAGCGGGTACAAAAAAACCGTCAAAAGGACCGAGGCCCCGACGCGCACCGTTCTCGGAACCGGTTTGCCGAACAAAAACGGAATCACAACAATCACGCTCAACACGCGCGCCCAAATCAATGCCGCCATCGTCAGCACAAAAGGAAAATTGATGTTGATATTTAAATCGTGGAGAACCGTTTCCATTTATTTTACGTATTGCGCAAAATTATCAAACAACCAATGCGTATATGAGAGAAGCTGGCCTGTGAGCAATTCGGCGGTGAGGACCATGGCTATCACAACGGCAACCAGTTTGGGAACGAACGTGAGCGTCTGCTCCTGAATCTGCGTGGTGGCCTGCAAGATGCTGATGACGAGCCCCACAATCATCGCGACCAAAACCGGCGGCGCGGTAATGATCAGCGATAAAAAGAGGGCCTGTTTGGCGATGCCTAAAAAATAGTCCATAAGTTATAAATAGCCCTGCACCAGACCTTTGACAATCAGGTGCCAGCCATCGACCATCACAAAAAGCAAAAGTTTAAATGGCAGCGACAAGGTCACGGGAGAAATTTGAAACATACCCAAGGAAAGCAAAATGTTGGCAATGACAATATCGATCACCAGAAAGGGGAGAAAAATGATGAAGCCGATTTGAAAGGCCTCCGTCAATTCGCTGATCACAAACGCGGGGATGATGTTCAAAAAATCTTTCTCGCTGATGTCTTGGGTTACGTTGTCTTTTTTGCGCATCTCGACGGCCAAATTATAAAAAAGTTTTTTTTCCTTTTCATGGGCGTGTCGGAGCAAAAAATCGCGAACCGGTTCTTTTCCTTCTTTGACCGCTTTCGTCAACATTTCGACGGAAGCCTGAGACAACAACGGCTGGTTGGTCCCCTGATTGATCGTCTCTTTCGCAATATCATAAACTTTAATCCCGACCGGCGCCATAATGTAGACCGTCAAAATGAGGGCCAATCCGGTCACCACAATATTGGGCGGCACCTGCTGGGTTCCCAACGCATTCCGAATTAGGGATAAAACAACGGCCAGTTTCACAAAAGAGGTGGCCATCATTAAAACAAACGGGACTAAAGAAAGGGCCGCCAAGGCCAAAAGCAAAACGAGCGGGCGGGAGACTCCGATGGTCTTCGCCGCCTGCGCAAACAGCGGACCTGAAAATAAAATGGAACCGATTAATGAAAAGAGAAAGACAAAACGGCTACGCAATTTTCGATCCATGATGCTCCCTTGTTGTGACGTCGCCCTCCGGCAATTCCGCCAACAATTGGAGCCCCCCTTCGGCTCCCCCCAAGACGAGATACTTTTTTCCGACCCTGACTAAATAGATTGTCCTTTTATAATCCAAATTGAAACGACTGACCAATTCAAAAGTGTCCCCCTTTTGCCATTTTTTAAGCCCGCTCATCCGGGGCAAAAGATATTTAAGAACAACGACGGCCCCGGCGCAAACGACTAACAACGCAAAAAGCATCTGAAGAAAGAGTATTGTAAAATCCATATTTCATCACCCCGACGAAAGCCGGGGTCCCGTCTGGGTTCGGCTGGAGCCTGCCCCGTACTACGATACGCGGCCGGAATGACAGCCTATTTCAGCATCTTAATAACCCGAACGCCGAGTTTCCCGTCGATTTCAACGAGCTCCCCGCGGGCAATCACCTTGCCGTTTGCAACGAGATCGACAAATTCGTTCGGGGCCCTTTCCAAATCGAGGGTATGCCCCACTTTCAGCTTCAAAAGATCTTTAAGCGATATCTTCTTTTTTCCCAAAACAGCCACAAGGTGCACGGGGACATCTTCCGACATGGAAACCACTTCATCGGAAAAATCACCGGAAAAATCGCTCTTTTCCTCTTTTTGTTCCTGTTTTTCTTCAAGATCGCTCAAATCAAGGCCGACCTCAGTCACATCTTCATCCTGACCCTTTTTCTTAGCCATTTTTGCCTCCGACGAGCATATGTTAACAGGTACCATACACTACTTCGTTATACGACATCGACCTTTCTCCGCAAAACCTTCCCAAAGGGCCGTCAAGGCGCCCGATTCACCTTGACCGGCCACCAGTTTGACTTCACCCCGAAATGCCGCATCCTTTCTAACCAATTCCGTCGCATCAAACAAGACAACATCTCCTTCTTCAAGATTTTTCAAATCATCAAAATGGATTCGGACATCTCCCAGCGAACCGAACAGCTCAAGCGGAATATAATCAAAATGGCTCAAATTTTTTTTGAGTTCTTGCAACAGATGCGATTTTTCTTTTGGCAGATCCTGCAAAAAGCCCTCAACCACCCACGGATGAGGAAGGATAATTTTGACAAAACCCGACTGCTTTAAAAAAGCAACATGGATTTTGATGCAGACCAGAGGATAATCTTTTCGAATGAATTGTTTTAAATGATTCGGCTCCAAAATCATCTGCTCGAGCCGGAAATGGAGCCTCTCTTCTTCCCCGCTCAATTTATGAATTTGCGACAATATCTTCAAAATTAAAAATTCGACGACGCCTTGTTCGGTTTCAGTCAACATTTTGAGCTCCGTCATCTCCTCCGATTTGCCGCCCAGCAATTTGGCAATGACCCGTTGGTTTAAAACAGGGTCGATCTCGACAAAACCCTTTTCCTGAAATGGGTTCAACCCTAAAACCCCGACGGTGCAAATGTTGGGAAGCAATGCAAAAAAATCGTGGAAGTGAAGCGGTTCAACCCGTTCCACATAATAGCGAATATCCGGCAGATATTTGTTGAGCGCTTTTCGGATGGCCAGGTTGAGAGTCTCTCTCAAACCGGTGGCCGGCAGAAAATCCAAAAGTCCTTCCACGAGACGGACCTCCGCTCCGGAAATTTTCGCCAAATGAAATTGGAACGGTTTGATTTGCGGCATAGATTGTTTCAAGTCACCATCACTTTTGCAACGTCGATCCCCCTGTTTTCAAGATGGGCCCGGATTTTTGACGACTCCCTTTCAAAAAGGGCCCGTGTCTGCGCATTGGCCGCCAAAAAATGCAGGGTCACTTTACCACGGTTAGACTCCAAGCGCAAACGCAACCCTTTAAAGATTTTTTCATGAAGTTCCAGTTCGATCTCTTTATTGCCTTTGCGGCTTAAACCGATCCGGACATATTGCACGACCTTGTTCAAAATTTCCTGCGAAAGCGTTTTGGGCAGATATTGCGACATCGCTATTTTGAACGCTTTGCCAAAGGCCCCTGTCTCCTTTTGCAACGGCGCCGGCGCCATTTCCGATTTTTTTGCCGCCGCGGAAGATGATTCTTTTTTGCGTGAAAATCCGCCACCCCCTTCCGAGGCATGCTCCCCGCCACCCCCCTGTTGTTCTTTCAAACCGGCCTTGCCGACCACTTTTTTGGTCACGCTTTGTGTCGGACTCCGTTCGTCTCTTGTATTCTGACGATGTTCGTCTTCTCTTTCCCTATCTTTGGACTGATCCCGCTGCCGTTCCTGCCGCTTTTCGACCTCTTTGGCCGCCTGTTGCAAAACACGTTTGTCTTGCGATTTGGTATCGACAGAACCCTGTTGCAAGCGCTGGCTCTGCTCGAGCAATTCATCGAACGGACTCTTCCCCTCTTTTTTCGGAGGCTTCGGCTTGTCGGCCTCTTTCGCCTGTTCGGCCCGGTCGATATATTTGCGATCGTTATATTTAACGTCTTCGATCATAATTCAAAAACCGATTTCTCCCCCCGCCATTTTTTTAAGGAATGGATCGTCTGACCCAATTCATCCATCTCTTTTTCCTCAAGGCGGTTCAATTCCTGACGCAACTTTTTCTCCCAAAGCTCCTTATGTTTTTCCATGATCCGGAGCTGCTTGACCGAATCGATATAATTTCTGCGGCATTTGGCCACCTTTTCGGTCGCCTCTTCGACAACCCCTTTTTGTTCTTCAATCTTTTCTTCCTTCTGCACCTCATCCTCTTTGAGTTTGCGTAAAAAATTGACGTGAAAACACCCTTCTCCGATTAATCCACCGCCGCTCATTTTATGATCCATCTTCTTTTTGGCCTCTTTTTGCTCCTTCACAATCTCTTTTTTTTCCTCTTTCAAGGTTTCGAGTTTCTTCTTTGCCTCCTGAAGGGCCGCAATCGCTTTTGCCAAAGCTATTTCAGCCCGCTTCTTTTCGTGCGTCCGCATTTTTAACAACGCTTCGAGACGATATTTTGCCATTATTCAAAAATCTCCTTGAGTTGCTGCACCGACTCTTCCAAATCAACTTTGTCCTGCGAATCCTGTTTGAGAAAATGGTTGACCTCCTCAATTTTTTCGATCGCATAGTCGACTTTAGGATCCGACCCCTCTTCATAGGCGCCGATCAAAATCAAATCGCGCTCTTTTTCATAGTTCGCCACGACCTCGCGCAATTTTCGCGCGGAAAGTTTGTGATCCTCATCGATAATCGCATCCATCACGCGGCTGATACTTTTGGAAACATCGATTGCAGGGTAGTGCCCGCGTGTGGCCAGATCCCGCGATAAAATAATATGGCCGTCGAGAATGGAACGGACTTCATCCGCAACCGGTTCATTCATATCATCGCCCTCCACCAAAACCGTATAGAATGCGGTGATGGAGCCTTTGTCCGAATTGCCGGAACGTTCCAAAAGGCGGGGGAGTGTTGAAAAAACGGATGGGGTAAAACCTTGCCGCGCCGGCGGTTCGCCGACGGCAAGCCCCACTTCGCGCAAAGCCCTTGCAAAGCGGGTGACGGAATCCATCATCAACACGACCTGTTTCCCCTGATCTCGAAAATATTCGGCGATGGCCGTAGCGACATAGGCCGCTTTGAGACGAACCAAAGAGGGCTGATCGGAAGTCGAAACGATCACAACCGACCGGGACAATCCTTCTTTTCCCAAATCCTGTTCCAAAAAATCGCGAACTTCGCGGCCCCGCTCGCCGACGAGACAGATCACATTGATTTCGGCGCTTGTGTTGCGCGCAATCATTCCGATCAATGTCGATTTACCGACGCCGGCCGCCGAAAAAATACCGACGCGCTGACCCTGCCCCACGGTCAGCATCGAATCGATCGACTTGATCCCCAACGAGATCGGTTGCAACACCCGTTGTCGATGCAGAGCCTCCGGCGGACTGGCGTGAACCGGATATTCAATATCACAATGGAGAGGACCCTTGGATGCCTCATCCAAGGGCTCTCCAAGCCCATCCAAAATCCTCCCCAAAAGATTGTTACCGACACGGACAGTCAACGAATGTCCTGTCGGAATCACATTGTTGTTAAGGCCGATCCCTTCGAGATCGCCGAGCGGCATCAGCAAAACTTCCTGATCTCGAAAGCCGACCACCTCCGCCTTGATCGCCTCTTTTTTGTGATACGGTTCGATAAAACAGAGTTCGCCGATCCGGACACCCGGCACAACGGCGCGCACCACAAGGCCGGTCAGCTCCGTCACCTTCCCTTTGATGTTATAGGTCGAGACTTCCGACAATTTATGATGGTATTTTGAAAAATCGATAACCGGTGTATCCATGTTTACACTCCGAGGGCTTTTTTGATCGCCTTGAGTTGTGTCTCAATTTGGGCATCGATGGTTCCCACTTCAGTCTCCACGACACACCCCCCAAGTTGTATGGTTTCATCTTCTTTGAAATGAATCTGTTTGGTCCGGTCGAGAATATTTTTGAAAGTCATATCCATCGTCTGCAAACGCTTCAAATCAGAGGGGTGCAGGCGAACCGTAATTCTATCACCCAGAGAGCGTTCTACCGCCTGATGCACAATCGAATGGAGCGCCGCTGGATGATCGGCCACCAGTTTGCCGATCACTTTTTCGGCGATATCGGTCACCAGCTTGATCAAATCCGGTTCGGCCGTTGCAAAAAATGCTTCTTTCAGTTTCCGGATGCGGACGATCTCTTCGGTTAATTCGGAAAGTCCTTGTTCCCGTCCTTCGGAATACCCTTTCTGTTTTGCCTTTTCCATTTCGCCTTGAACCTGTGAGCGAAGGGATTCCGCTTCGACGCGAATACGATCGGCCTCTTTTTGTGCCTCGTCCAAAATCCGTTCTACCTTGTCTTTCGCCTTCAATTCTTCTTTATGGATCACACCCCCAGTCGTATTCATGGAAATCGAACTGGGACGCGGCGCCATTTTCTTTTCGACATCGGCGCCCTTTATGATTTTTTTGTCGCTGAGCATTTAGGCCGCCTCCTCGTTTTTAAGTGCCTCCTGCCAAAGACCATCTATTTTACCTTTTTGGCTCAGATTTCGCACGTGTTTTAAAATCCATTCCTTGCGCCGCATTTCTTTGAGACCTTTCGGTCTTAAAACCTGTTCATCAAGGTAGCGCTTCAACAGATAGGCATTTTCAGGCGAGAGTTTTTGGCGCAGACATTCAAAAATCGGAATATCCTCCCCGCAAAAAGCCTTTGACAATGCAATCACCCCGATTTCGATCAAAAAAGATTTGGCCCCCATCTCTTTTCCTTTCAATTCCAAAATGGAGTAACGCGCCTCTTTGGCCAGTCCTTTTTCTTCCACACTAAATTCTTTGATCCGGTGCAAAATGGTCTTCGCATCGGGAATCGAAAAGCGATTCAAAATGATTTTCCAGATTTTGCGAGACGATTCCTGCAAGGACAAAGCCAGTTCGCTCAAGCCGAGATCATAAAAGAGCGCTTCGAGTTCTTCCGTTTTCAAAAAATAGAGATGCTCGAAAGAAAACCGTTCCAACTGATGGGAAATGCGCATTGGAACAAAATGGCGTTCAAAACGGAGCCGAACCAGTTCCAAGATTTCCTGCGGCACATAAAAGGCCTCAATCAATTTCGGTAATTGCATGACAAGCCGCTTTGGCAGGTGTTCCAACAGATAGCGGACATGCTTGGAGGGGAGATGTCGCAAAATGACGCCGATCACACGCGGCGATTCTTTTTTCAACGCCTCCACAAGCCACGCCGGATGAATTTCGGCGATGCCGGAAAAAGTCTCCTGAGAAGAAAGTGCCTTGAGCTGTGACGCAAGTTTTGGGGCAATCTCTTCAGCAGAGAGGGAATCAAAAGAGGTCAAGAGATCGTTTAAATTTTTCGATTGCGCGGCGGAGAGATAAGGGAGAAGAGAATGGGCCTCCTCCTTTCCCTCTAAAAGGGCCAGCATCGCAATCGTCTGAATATGAATGTTGTGTCCCGTCATCTTTCATACCTATCTTATTGAATCTGCGTGTTCATCACTCCCTTGAAGGAGGAGACCGCCAATTCGACCGATTTCACCGTCAACTCCGTCATTTGACCGACATGAAACACATGGGCCTGAATGGCCAACAATTCCTGATTGCTGAATTTTTTGCCGCCATAGAGAACTTCATTCACCAGATTGTCCATGTGCATCTGCTGTTGGTTGAAATCGGCCAGCATCTCGGTGATTTTTTGCCCCCCGGTCGGCTCCACGGATGCGACTTCGTTTTTCGACATATCAAACGGAATGGCCTCGGCGGAAACAGCCTGCGTTTGGCCATTGGGAAGCATCTGATTGTCGGTCATCCCAAGCATATCGGCAAAGGCATGGCCTTCACCGGTTTCCTGAAGCAACTCGGCAAAAGCGCTCCCCCCCGTCTGGCCCGGCTGATTTTGGACCTGCGAGTTTTCGATCGCTTTTTGTACAACCTGAGTTGCCATTTTGTCGGTTATCATTGGCATAAAAACTCCTTAATCGGAACCCCCCTCTTCTGCGATTGCCTCTTCCATCTCTTCCAATTTCGATTCGTCGATTTCTCCATTCGCTCGAATTTTTACTTTCTTGAGCAAAAGACTTAATGCCCTTGCATGCAGACGCGATGTCCACGATTTGGACAAGTTCAATTCTTCGCCCACCTCTTCCAACGTTTTGTTTTGAAAGTAATACATTTTGACCAGTTTTTTCTCGGTGGGAGGAAGCGAATTGATCGCCTCTCGCATATGCATACGGACTTGTCGAAACTCTGTCGTTTTTTCCAAATGCTGGATATTGGTATCTTCCACGTCCATATCTTCCTGCGAATCGAGCGAGATAATGTAAATGGAGGCAAGACTATTGACGGTATTGGTTTCGTTTGCGGCGATCTCCGCATCCGTTCGGGAATCGGCATATTGGGACATAAATTGCAAATAATCGTTGGCGGCCTCTTCAAATTTCAGTTTTGCGTAGAGGGTCCTCGGAATCCAGCCGGCTTTGCGAAGTCCATCATAGATGGCCCCCTTCACACGGTAATAGGCAAATGTTTTAAAATCGACCCCCATCCCGTTATTGTAACGCTTGGCCGCTTCCAAGAGACCGAGACGCGCGGAACACAAGACCTCATCATACTCAACGACTGAAGAGAGGCTCTGATAGACACGACTCGCAATGGATGCTGCGTAGGGCATATGTTGGGCAATCAGCTCGTCCCGCCTCTTTAATTCTTCCAACTCTTTCTTGGTCAGTTTGGGTGGGGTTGCCGGTTTTGAAAGGGGACGTTCCCCTCCGGTTTGCGACGTGCTTCCCCTTCTGACAATCTCTTTTAACTTACCAAGAATCGGTTTTGGCTTTATAGCCGATTTTGCCATACCACCCCCATAAATAAAAAACCTCCAGACTCATGTTTGCAGGATTGATGCCAAAGAAACGACTCAATTAAAACAAAGGGGTATATAAAAATACATATTAATTTCATGTAGTTATAAATATATAGACTTAAATCTCCATTTTGCCTCTGTCCGAAAATGGGGTGGATTGACACCAATGAGAGACAGAAAATGGTTCGAAAAAAAATGTTCCATTTTTAATACATATGTACTAAAAGTGGGTCACATTCGGTCAAAATATTTTAGACGAAATTATTTAATTATTTGTTTTTACTTATATTTTTAAAAAGCAGCACCGTGCTCATTTTGGCATCTAAAATGCTTAAGCAAATACAAACAGAAAGGAAAAGATTATGAAACAAGAGCGACTAGAGATTTTGGTGGTTGAAGACCAAAGCAGTGCCCGCGAAGCAATGCAATTCATTTTAGTCCCGAAATACAAACTCCAATTTGCCCCCGATTTAAAGGAGGCAAGAACCCAATTAAATCAAAAAAATTTCGATATCGTGATGCTTGACATGGAACTGCCCGACGGAGTGGGCCTCGACTTATTGAAAGAGATCCGTCAGTCAAATCCAAATCAGGAAGTGATCATGGTCACCGCTGTCTCTTCTGTAAACACGGTTGTCGAAACGATGCGACTTGGTGCTTCGGATTACCTAACGAAACCGGTCGATGCAAAACGGCTTCTAAAAGCGATTGAAAAAATTGAAAACACTGCGCGACTCCAATGGGAAAAAACCGTTCTTTTGCAAAAAGTGCAGGAGTCGCAAGAGCGCTACCATGGCGTTGTGGGACAATCGCTTGCCGTGCGCAATATTTGCAACACGGTTTCCAAATTGAAAGGGACCGAAACCGCCATTTTATTGATAGGGGAAAGCGGCGTCGGCAAGGAAGTGATTGCAACGGCCATCCACAAACAGGAGGAAAATATATTGCGCCCTTTTATTGCGGTAAACTGCGCCGCCATTCCTGAAAACCTTTTGGAATCGGAACTCTTCGGCCATGAAAAAGGGGCTTTCACCGGTGCAACACAAGCCCGTGTCGGAAAATTTGTACAAGCCGACAAAGGCGATATTTTCCTCGACGAGATTGCCTGCATGTCTCCAACCCTCCAAGCCAAGCTGCTCCGTGTTTTGCAGGACAAAGAGGTGGAACCGTTGGGCAGCACCAAAAAGGTCAAATCCAATTTCCGGGTTATTGCGGCAACCAATCAAAATATCCAGACGATGATCGAAAAAGGGACTTTTCGACAAGACCTTTATTTCAGACTTCAAGGTATCGAAATTTATATCCCTCCATTGAGGGCCCGTGTAGAAGACATCCCTCTTTTGGTGGAACATCTTCTGAAAACATTGGCGCCTAAATTCGGGGTGCGCCATTTTGCACAGGATGCGATGCAAATTTTGAGCGAATATGAATGGCCCGGCAATGTGCGGGAACTCAAAAACACGGTCGAAAATATTTTAATCCTAAGCCGCGATGAGATCATTCATGCAGAACATCTTCCGCCCCATTTGAACCGAGAAAAGACCAAAAGAGATTCGGGAATGTTTGCCCATCTGCGCGCCAATCTCAAAAATTTCGAGCGGGATGTGATTATCACGGCCATCAAAAGAAACCGCGGAAATAAAAGCCGGGCCTCCAAAGAGCTGGGCATTTCGCGCTCCATTCTTTACCGCAAAATGCGGGCGTTGGATCTTGAAGAAAACGAGTTGTTTTAGGATAAATTTTAGGCCGACTGTTTACGGTGAACGCGGCGGCGGGTTTTGAGAAGGGCATCGACGACTTCATCACCGGCCTCATTCGCAACCACTTCGGGAAATCCCTCTTCTAACATTTTTTTGTGCATCTTTTTTTCAAACTCGCTCAAATCGCTCGGAAGATGACTTCTCGCCTCGGTTGCAAAGGGGCGTAGTGCGTTTTGGAGCAGTGCCAAACGTTGCTCTTCGGTCAAACCCCTGCTTTTTCGTTCCGTAATCGACTTCAACGGATTGACCGGTCCCGAGGCAAAGGGAGAGATCGGTTGTTGCACCGTTTCACTCTCGGAAGATTTGGATCCGGTTCTTTTGATGTCGATCACATTCGATGTTTTGCGGATATGAACCATAAATTATATTATTGTGCCGGTCATTGCCTGTTGTGCATTCCCGCGGTTGAATAAAACATTCATAACCATCTCGTTTTGTTGCGTCAGCGGTGTGCTTGCCGGTTGAAACGGGGCCGCACCCCCCACATCGAGCCCCGGAAAGCTGACGTTTTGCGGATTCCGTTGCGCCTGCGCCTCCATGGCATTTTGATAAGCCTTCGATTGAATCTGATCTCCAATAGAACTGGCGCCGTACATACCGGCCGCGGCAAGCGCCGCGGGGGGGAAGATAAAAGAGAGGGGAGCCGCAACAGCCCCGAAAATCCGGCCGATGCCGGACAAAAATCGTCCAAAGCCGCCGGGCCTTTTAATCTCCTGCTGCCAAGCCGGCGTACCGGTAGCCTGCCTCATTTCAAATTTCACCAGATCGGGACGAACGCCTTGAAACTGCATATCGATTGCCTCCTACTTATATTATCGTCGACCTTGGGGGCCAAAGTTGCCTATGACAACTTTTTCCTCCTTAGTCTCCCTCTCTCCTTGTGGGAGAGGGAAATTCGCCGAAGGCGAATGGGGTGAGGGGGTCTTTAACCCGGGCCCCTCAGTCTCGGTTTTTCGTCCAATACTTGCCCCTCAATGGCCCCGACGGTCCCTTCCCCTTTAAAGTTTTTAAGCTCTGTCCGGACACGACTCGCCTGAATAATCATCATAATCAACGCCAAGGAGAGAACGATCAACACCGCAAAAAAGACGATGAGATAGACTTTGAGCCGCTCCCTTGAAGAGCTATCCATTTTCAAACCCATCAAGGGGACGTTCCCCTCCTCTTTTGCTTTGGAGATATCCAAAACGGTCGAGCCTTCCTGCCCCTTCGGCAGTGTCACCGTTTCGCCGGGTCTGAGTACCGTTCCGGTCGGCGCCATGTAATTTAGCAAAACGGAGATATCGCGTGGCGCCATTCCTTCAACCGAATTTGCAACAAATTCCTGAATCTTAATTTCATTAAGATTCGACGTCCCGGCTTTTGGCAGTTGCGCTTTAATCACAACGGACGCAGTCGGCCGCCTTCTTTCTACAAGACCCAATTCCTGCTCTTCCGGCACATTCAAGACCACATCGACATCCACCACATCGGGAAGTTTTTTAAGCGAATTGATGATCTCCCCCTTAATGGCCAAAAGATAGCGAGCCTTTTCTTCCGCCGGTGTCCGAATCCAACCACCCGAACCCTTTCCTTGATAAACTTCTTTCAAACCGGGGGCCCGCGGTGAAATCACATTGCTCATTACAATCAGTTCCCGCGCCTTCGCCATGTTTTCTTTTTTGACTTGGATCGACCAAAAAACCTCGTTTTGTTTGACAACCTGATTCATCGTCGCGTCAATCCCGTTCTGTTGCAACAGGACCATCACCTTGTTCGCATCTTCCTGTGTCAGATTATTATAAAGGGCCACTTCACTGCATCCCGTCAAAAGAAGAGAACAGAAGAGAAAAACCTTAAGCATGTGCTTGCTGTTTTTTTGCATAATATTCTTTGACCTCTTTTTTCTGAGACAAAGCGTCGGGTGTAAAACCTTTGTGGATCGCATCAAGCAGGGCACGAGAAAAATTACCGACCGGACTTTTCGGTTCGCTGTCATCGACCTCTTTGAGAAGTTTTAAGGCTTCGCTTTTATTCCCTTTGAAAAAAAGGGCCTCTCCAAGATAGGCCTTGGCATAAATACTGTCGGGATTCAATTTGAGCGCTTTTTTGTAGGTCTGAATCGCCTCTTCCAATTTTCCCTGACAAAAAGAGACGCCACCCAACGCCACCCACGGAATTTCGCTGTCGGGTTTCAAAGAGGCGACCCCCTCGAAAACTTCTTTAGCTTCTTTGAAACGCTGCATGCCGAGATAAATGTAGCCGGCCTCCAACATCAGACTTAAATACTCTTTATGGATTGCAATCATGTCTCCCCCTTCTAAAAAATAAGCAGCCCGCGAATATCCTCTTTATTTTAAGACATCCGCGGGCTGCATTCCATTCCATTTTTTACCTATTAACCACGAGCCGTGAATTTCTCAATCATCGACATTTTAGCCCTATGGTCTGCACTCAAAATATTCGATTTGGTGTTCCAAACCTGCATATTGCTCTGCATGATCGCCTGCAGCTCAATCAACTGGAGGTTATTTTGGTTCATGACCTCCATCAGTTGGGCTTGGCTCATGTTGGTTCCGGGAACGGCTTGTCCGGCGCTGACCGGGGGTTGCGTCACACCATATTGCATACTTAAACCCGGGATCCCGCCTTGATAACCGGCATAAGCGCCCGGCCCATACGGCGTGGCTGAATACCCTGCAGAAGACCAACTCGGCGCCCCGCCTGAAAAAGCGGAGGCAGCGCCCGGAAACGAGGAAAATGCCGCATTCAAAACAGTAGCGGCATTCACATTGCCCGTAGCTTGTCTTGTAAATTCCGTTGCAAAAGGGCTCATGGCAGAAACGCCGCCCATGATGTCCGCAAATTCCCCTTTTGCACGCGGGGTCTGCTGAGGCTGGTTTTGCACCCTTTGAATATCCTGAGGATTAATTGGATCTAAGCTCATAAAAAATTAACCTCCAATTAGATTATCGGCAGGGTGGATACCTAAAGTTGCGTCCCTCAACCTTTTTTCTTTTTAGCCAATTCTTCTTGAAGGCGATATTTGACTTGTAGCAATTCCTTCAATAATTCCGATACTTTCTCCAAGGCTTTCATCGCCTTTTTGGCTTCTTTGCTCTTTTTAAGGCCCCCCTTTTCCTTGGAAGCCTTTTCCAACTCACGATAGGCCTTAGAAAAAACGGCATTAATATCTTTGAAATCCTCGGAATCTATCAGTTTTTCGATATTGGGGTAACCTAGAGATGTCTGTTCGGTTTGCGCCATAACTGTTTGAAAGGTACCAGATTTTTGACCAATACGCAAATAATGTAATCACTGCGGTACAACTTACCTCTCTACCTGGTAGAAAAGAGGCTTTCCCTACCAGGTAGAGGGCTTTACTGCGGTAGAGGTTTCAATTTGGCCAAAACGGGATTGAATTGGTTGATAGTTAAATTGATGTTCAAATCAAGCGGCTGGTAACCCGGTTTTGCAAGCCGGATTTTATAGCTCCCCAAACCGACATCGTGAAGCAAAACCGGCGTCACTTGAGCCAACTTTTTATCATTCAGATAGAGAACGGCCCCCGCCGGATCAGATTGAATATAAACCACCGATCGCAACGGCGAAATTTTGCGCAACGTATTGTGGGCCTCTTTCAAAATCGCTTCCTCTTTGGCATTGAGCAAAACCTCAACCAATGGAATCAATGCCTGTTCCATCATCTGTTGTTCCGCCAATGTATTTGCCAGCCCAAGCTTTGCCCAATATTTGAAAGATTCATTAGTCTGCGCCTGTTCAAAATAGCCTTGCGCCTTGGAAAAATCCTGCAGACGGAGGTAGATCGTTCCCAAAAGATATTCTGTCTCGGCCGTCTCTCCCGGTGTCGGGGTAAGAGACAAGGCATCGGCTAAAATCTGCAACGCCTGTTCGTACAAACCTTGATTGATCAACGATTTAGCGGCATTTATTTTTTCTCCGGCCGGCGATGTTTTTAACGTGATCTCCGTTTTGAAAGGGGCGTTGATATCGGTTGCAATTTCCTGCGTCGTTTCAAAATAGCCCTCTTTACGCAGTGTCAAAAGATGTTTCCCCACGGGCACATTGCCAACAAATGGGGTCTGTCCCAATTTGACATTGTCGATAAAAACATCGGCCCCCAACGGAAGCGAACGGATTTCAGCCGGAAACTCCTTGAGATTCGCCTCGCTCACATCGAGCAGATAAGAGGGTTGGTCTTCCTGCAATATAAATTCTCTCCGATAAATAATGCTTTCAACAAATTGTCCCGTCTCTCCGATCGGTTTCGGTTCACGCAACTCCAAAATATATCTTCCAAACGGAACATAGATCGGCTTGTTCAAAACCAGATTTTGCACTTTGACCGGCTTCCCCTGAAATTTGTTGTATTCAAAATAACCCTCGAGATAAAACGAGACATCGCGCGGAAGCCCTGCCACCTTGATCGTCCCGATCGGCGCGTGAAATAGCAATGTCGCGACGGTCTGCTCCGGCGTCACGCTAAAATGCAAACGGTCGGTATATTTTTCCTGAAGCTCCGGCATGTCGAAAGTCGCCTCGATTTCATACGATTCCTGCGGCACCAATTCGACATTCACTTTCAGAGGTGTTTTGCCTAATTCCTTTTCCTGAAATTTGACAACGGCCGGAAACGGATTGGCGACGCAATCCAAAAAAACCGGAATCGTTTTTGGTTTGGGCGGTTCGGGCGGCCCCAACGGAATCGCCTGCGGTTCCGACGGCTGTGTTGCGACGGGAGGCGTTTTCGGCGGCACTTTTCCGGGAGGACTTAAAACAAATTCCCAGTAAAAATAGAGGCCCGCCGCTAAAACGACCGCAAACAAAACGGCGGCCAAAACCCAAACACGCGCCTTGGGGAGCCACTTAAATTTTGCGGACAAGCCGACACCCGCATCCTCTTTTCCGGTATCTTGTTCCTCAAGCGGAGAATGGGGGGACGTAATTTCTTTGCCGGGCGGCGGCCCCCCTTCTTCCGGAGGAGGAACCCCCATCTTTCCGGTATCTCCCTCCAATTTCTTTCCGGCCTCCCCTCCCCCCTCATCGGCCATCACCGTTCCCCATTCGGCCATCTCCTCGAGAGGAACCTCCATCTCTTCTTCAGCCGGGATTTCTTGAGTGATCAACCGCAAGGTATAAATGCCGGTCCGAATTAGATCTTTGTGTCCGATGACAACGGCCTCTTCAATCGGCGCCCCGTTGACAAACGTCCCATTTTTGCTCCCCAAATCCTGAACACTCCAACCTTGCGCCGAAAATTGAAGTGCCGCATGTTTTCTCGAAACACTCTGGTCATCCAAAATGATGTGACATTCATCAAGGCGGCCGATCGTATTTTGCCCCTCCGCCAATGGAAAGCGGGCCCCTTTGTGAGGGCCATCGACAATCACCAGATAGGGGGGTTTTAATGCGGCAACGGCTTCCGGATCGCCAAAAAGTTGTGTTTTGTCTTCTTCGGCCATTTTATCGGATTTATTAACATAGAATGCAAATGGGGTAAAAGTTAAACTTGCATCGAATCCAAACCAAAAGCATACTGGGAAACGATGAAAATTTTGGCCTTTGTTTTTTTGATCTCCCTGCCGGCCCATGCGGCAGAACAATGCGTTCATTGGCCAAAGGTTTTCGCCCAAGAACGGGTCGATGAGGCGATTCGAAAAAAAGAGATCATCAGCATCGGTCCCTTCGTGAATGATACCGGACGCAAATCAGATGACTGGCTCTCGGACGGGATGGCCGACATCCTCACCCGTTATCTCAAAACCGATTCCCAACTCGGTATTCTCCCAAAACAGGATACAATCTTTTTACCACCCGAACATCCGGTGCAATATCGCATTGAAGGGCTCTACCAAAATATCAGCGGGTGGCTCCGGGCTTTTATCCAACTGCAAGACGGGAAGGGAAAGTTGCTCGCGCAATTTGTGGTGGAGACCCCTTTTCCAGGACACAAAGATTTTTTTGTCGATCTGCGTAAAGCGGCCGAGGGGATTTTGAAAAAGCTCGGACGCAAAAAAATCGATACGAAAAAAATGCTGCTGATCCAAAATGAAACCGACCAAGTGGCGGCATTTGAAAACGCCACAAAAGGATACACGGCGCTCCGGAGTTTTGCACCGGCCAAAATTGAGGTGGCCCTTGTCTGGTTTCAGGAAGCAAGGCGCGAAGACCCCCACTACCCCCAAGCCTATTTCGGATTCATGGAGACTTACGGATTCATCGGTCTCGATCACAAACAGAAGGGGGAACCGTACAATCAAGATTTGGAAAATATCGAGGCCGCATTACAGGCGATGAAAAAACAATCGAGGGCCTCCGCGTACCCGATGGAGAGCCCCTATTTAGGGGCCTATGCCGATACCATCGACGGTATTCGGGCTTTGGCGACCGGCGATGCCGGAAGGGCCGTGAAAGAATTCAGAGAAGCACTCCAAAAAGTGCCGGAAGATGCGATGAACGCCTATTATCTGGGCCAAGCCTATGCTAAAATGGGCCAATCTCGGTCGGCCGGAGAATTTCAAAATAAAGCGGAGACGATCAATCCATGTTTAAAAGGAAATTAATACTTTTACTGGCAGTTTGTCTAATCTGTTCCCCCGTTTTGGCGAAAAAGAAAAAGACCCTTCCTTCCGAACAGGCCGTTTTTCACAACAATCAGGGGATTTCGGCATTGAACCGCGGCGATTTGGAAAGGGCTATTTTTGAATTTCAGACCGCAACCGAATTGGCGCCGCAATATGCCGAGCCGGTCAGTAACTTAGGTGTTATCTACAAAATCAAAGGGGAATATGAAAAGGCCCTCTCCTTTTTCAATCAGGCCTCTGAAATTGACAAAAAATATGCGGCCCCCTGGAGCCACATGGCCGCGGTTTATCTGGCGATAGGAAAATCGGAAGAGGCATTGAAGGCCGGAAAAAAGGCGGTTAAGATCGATCCCCTCCTGGCCGATGCCCACTACAATTTGGGTCTTGTCTATTGGGATTTAAAAAAGAAAACCGATGCCGAAAAAGAATTCAAACGGGCCACCGTTTTAAACCCGAATCTCGAACCGGTTCATTTGAGACTTGCCGAGATGTATCGCGAAGAGGGGAAATACGATCTCGCCGTAGTCCGCTACCGGCTGGCGCTCAACGTCTCCAACAATCCACAAGTCTGGGAGACGCTCGGAAAACTCTATCTCGAAATGGGAGACCTGTTCAAAGCCCAAAATTGTTTTCAAAAGGCGATCGAACTGAACCCGAATGCCGAAGAGGCCCATCTGCAACTCGGCACATTTTATCTCAACCAAAAACGTTTCGATGAGGCGATGGCGGAGTTTGAACAGGTCGTGCAACTCAATTCAAAAAATGAATTCGCCTTTTTCAAATTGGGGACTCTTAAAATGGAGCAGGGAGATTTCCCGAAAGCGATCGATTATTTAAAACAGGCGAAGGCGATCAATCCCAATGATGCCGATGCGATTTATAATTTAGGTGTCGTCTATTATAAGCTGGGCAAAACCGATCAGGCCAAAGAAGAATGGGAATATGTCGTCACGATCGCCCCCAAACACCCACAGGCTTTGTATAATCTGGCCTTAGTGGAAGCCAAACTCGGAAAATTCAAAGAGGCCGGCGGCTATTATTGTCGGTTTTCGAGCGTAGCGGCCGGAAACTATCCGGCCGAAGAGGCGCTCAGCAAGAAATTCATCGAGGAAAAAAACATTTCATGCCGAAACTGATTTTGACGGAAGCCGGTCACAAAGAGGAAAAGGCGTTTCAATTAAGTGTCCAGACGCTCATCGGCAGGATAGAACAGACTGATGTCTTTCTGGCGGGGAACGCCGTCTCGAGGGAGCATGCCAAAATCATCGAAGAAGAGGGACAATATTATCTGATCGATTTGGGGAGCAGCAACGGGACGTTGTTAAACGGAATGATCTTAAAGCCGCACGAAAAAAATATTCTCAAAAACAATGATCGGATCACGATCGACAAATACCATCTCAAATTCTGGCTGACCGATGCATTATTTGAAGAGAGTTTTAAAAAAGAGGAAGAGGTGACCGACGCCGATATTTTAGAAGTGAAACTTTTAAAAAAAGTTTTGGATGCAGTCGATCAGGAGACGGTCCCCTCTCTCGAAATTTTGAACGGTTCGGCGGAGGGGAAAAGAATTTTTTTGACCGACGACGCGCCCGAGATGATCCTCGGGCGCGACCCCTCTTGTGATTTTCCGATCAACGAATATGTGATCTCCCGCCAACATGCCAAAATTATAAAAAAATGGGGAGGGATTGCGTTGATCGATATGGAGAGTAAAAACGGCTGTTTTGTAAATAACAAAAGGGTGGTTGAAGAATTTTTGCACGATGGCGACCGGATCGCTTTGGGAACAATCGTTTTGCTTTTCAGAAATCCGCAGGAGGTCAACTTAAAGGAGTTGAGCGAAGAATTGATCAAAAAAAGACCGTTGATCACACGCAAGACCCATCCCAAACCGAAACCGGCGGTCGAAGAGGCAATAAAAGAAGAGGGGGAACAGGAAGAAAAAGAAGAGGCCGAAGAAATTTTAAAGGGTCTCCCCTCTTTGCAACCGGCGGCGGCGAATGTCTATCCGGCTCCGGTTTTGTATGCCAAACGGATGACCTCTTTGGAGATCGGCATGATCGGTCTAGGAATTGCGGTGTTTGCGTTTGCTTTGATTACGCTGGTGAACCTGCTGCTGGAGTAGGAGGTTCTGCCAACCCAACACTTGGAAAATCGTCCACCGGACAAATTTCTCCAAGTTTTTTTATCCATGCTTCAGGCAAATCTTTGGCATTCCCATGATTTGTTATAAAAATGGCGCACAGAAACTGCAAATAATTGAGGGCTTCTTTGTAATGGTCCGCTTCCGCTGAAGCCGCCAATTTCTCATAAATTTCTAAAACCCTTCCTAAACAATCTAAATTAAACATCGGATGATCATCATGGGGAAAGTCTACAAGATCGTATGGCGATGAATAGCTCCTACGCATGACTCTCCGTACAATTTCTTTGACTTCTTCGATGAAAGCCAAATTTGTTGGGTCTTCAGCAATTTTGTCAATTAATTTCAAACAAGCGGCTTTTGCGTAGGGTGCATAGGAATCAATGGCCATATTCTCCATGTATGTCATTTCATCAGTTAGATCGGCAAACACGGCGTGGCCACTGGCCAAAACTTTTTTTACCGCTTCTTCAAAATGCCCAGCAGGAATGAGTCGCAAATCATCGGCAATATATTTCAACTGTACCACACGGGCAGCCCCTCCATAACAACCGCGGTCTAATTTTATCATCTCATTTAAGGTCCGTGCCGCATCCAGCAACTTTGCCCCAATATCTTCTGCGCCTTCTTGTGCAGGTCCCGGCAAATTGAAAGCCAATCCCCCCAGCGCTGTATGAAAATTATCAATTTCCTCTGCATTTGCGGCCAGAATGTCCGCTTGGCCTGTGTGCAACAAGGCGTCAAATGCCGCCTGTGACTGAAACAGTGTGGTTGCTAAAATAGTATTGACGACTGGCATAAATACCTCCTTGAGATTGAGCGGAGGAACCCCTATCACCCCGCCAATCCTTACGCAACCGCTTTTTGGAGGATTTCTTGAGGGAGGGAGACGCGGGCGATTGGCTGGATACGGAGGTTTTCGGCCAGCTCTTGGTAGGACAAGACGGAGAGCTGGGGAAATTCGAGTTCGATAATTTTGCGAAAATAACGGCGGATTTCGGCGATAGTCAAAATCACCGGTGGTCTCGCCCCCGGAGGGAATGGATGCGAGGCGATTTCTTTTCCGACCGCTTCAATCAGCTCCTGCGTAATTTCGGGATCGAGCGCCAAATAATTTCCCTTTTCGGTTCGACGAATCGAATTTTTCACCATATCTTCCAATTCCGGATCCAAAAGATAGACCGCCAGCGTATTGGAAGGGCCGGCATATTTGTGGGTCACATAGCGCTTCAAGCCCGCACGCACATGCTCAGTCAGCATCAACGGATCGCGCTCAATTTCGCCCCATTGCGCCAAGGTTGAAAAAATTGTTTTGAGATCGCGGATCGCCACATCTTCCTGCACCAATCGTTGAAAAATTTCGGTCAGTTGCAAAAGGGTAATCACCTTCGGCACCAGCTCTTTCACCAAAGCCGGATGTGTTTTTTCCAATTCGGTCAGCATCGTCTGCACCTCTTGCACCCCCAAAAATTCATGGGCATGTTTGCGCAGCGCATGGGAGAGATGCAAAATCAGATATTCCGCAATATCCCACATTCTGAAACCGGCCTGCACCGCCACATCTTTATGCTGTTGCGCAATCCAAGTGACGACCGAGCCATCGATCGGATGAATCGTCTCCGTTCCCGTAATATTAAAAAGTGAAAGTTGTTCGAGCGGCTCTCCCACCAAAATGCACCCCTGCATGATTTTCCCCTGCGCCACCGGAACTTCATTAATGTTGATCACATAACCTTCCGGTTCCATGTCGACCGTTTGCCCGCGAACTTGAATTCCCGGAAAATTGACACCGAGTTCGTAGTAGAGACCATGGCGCAAGAGCGGAATCAATTCGTTGATGAAGCGGCCTCCATCTTGTTTGTCATCGACAAACGGAATGATGCCGGAGCCGACTTCGAGAGAAATCGGTGACGGCATGATAAAGGGCAACACATCGCCATGTTTTTTGACCGCCTTTTTGACCACCTCTTCCTTCGGCGTCTCCATCACCTCTTTCACCACTTTCTGTTTGGAACGAACGAGAAAAAAGGCGACCGTACCCAGAATAGCCGCCACGACAATAAACGGAATTTTGGGGAGGGCCGGAACCAGCGCCAGTGAAAGCAAAATAGAAGCGGCAATGATGATCGCCTTCGGATAGGCGGTAATCTGTGTGATGATTTCACGGCCGAGGTTGGAACCCTCAATTTCTGAAGTCACACGGGTAACCACCACACCGGCAGAAACAGAGATAATGAGGGCCGGAATCTGCTGCACCAAACCGTCGCCGATCGTCAGCAACGTGTAAAGATTGGCGGCATCGGGGAGATCCATCCCGCGGCGTGTGACACCGATGATGAGGCCGGCGACAATATTGATGATGATAATGATAATGCCGGCGATCGCATCTCCCTTCACGAATTTCATGGCGCCGTCCATCGCTCCATAAAGTTGCGATTCGCGCTGTAATTGCGAGCGGCGTTCTAAAGCCTGTTCGATATTGATGATGCCGGCGCGCAGATCGGCATCGATCGACATCTGTTTTCCGGGCATCGCATCCAAGGTGAAACGGGCGGCAACTTCCGAAACGCGCTCCGCACCTTTGGTGATCACGATGAAATTGATCAATGTCAAAATGATGAAAATAATGCCGCCGACGATCGGATCGCCCCGCACCACAAAGTGACCGAAGGCTTCGATCACCTTGCCCGCATCCGCTTGCGACAAAATGAGACGGGTCGTCGATATGTTCAATGCCAAACGGTAAAGTGTTGCTATAAGTAAAATAGTGGGGAAAGAGGCGATGCGAAGCGCCTCACTAATGTAGAGAGAAACGAGCAAAATCACGATCCCCATGGTGAGGTTGATCGTGAGCAAAATGTCGAGGAGCTGTTTGGGGAGAGGGATGACAATCATCCCCATGACGGTGATGACTAAACCCGCCAGCATCAGGTCGGAATATTTGGCGATAATCGTGTTAAGTCCTGAAAATGGCAGGGGTTCTCCCCCGCCCTGTGATCCCGGTGGCGGCATAAATCTCCTCTAAATATCGATACTTGTGCAACTTTTATGCCATTTTAGCACAAGTGAAGTAGGAGACGAATTGCAAAATGACCATGAGGTACCGTGTGGTACTTATGCAACTTACATGTCGGTGTGGCCAAGATTAACCCCTCTTAAGAATGGCATCTTCATCTCCAGAAACAGGGCCACTATCAGCAACCGCAACGGAACTTGAAGGGCGAGCGGCGGCCAATTGGCCAAAAATCGCTGCAGAGCGAATGGCCACTAGAACTGTTGCATCATATCTGTCTTGAGGTACTTCTTTTACGAGCATATCAATCAAGTTTTGAGCAGTAAAAAATCCAGTTCCATCTTGTTCCGGAGTGTCTCTTAAAATAGACTTTTTCAACTTGGAAATGGAGTCGAAAATTTTCAGAGCCATTCTTTGGGAACCTGCTTCATCAGCATGGTACCAGTCACGGCGTCCGGGATAGCACACGGCAAAATGGGACGCCGCTATCGCTAAATTTGCTATTTCGTCTTTGACTACAGTACTGTCTGTTGCGCCGGCCGGACCAAACACACCCGGACCAAACACACCCGGAGCGGCCGCACTCAATGCCGCCTGATTCGTGAAAAGGGCCTGCGCCAAAGTGATGTTGGCTTCGTTGATGCCTGCAATACTTGCCACTGCTGGTGTCATAAATTTCTCCTTTGAGTCTTTGTTAACTTCATAGCTTTTATCGTCTCCCCCTCAAAATAAGTTGCTTACTTTTTTCACTTTTTTTTGCCCTTACCACACACACAACCGGCGGGCAGGCAACCCCCTATAATCCGTGGCACTTTTTATATTTTTTACCGCTGCCGCAGGGGCAAGGGTCGTTGCGGCCGGCTTTGTGGGCCGGTTGCGCTGGTTGGACAGAATTGGCGGGGGGAGCCCCGGCTCGTCCGGCCTCGAACGGCGATTGATGCTCCATCCGCATCGACTGCCGCTGAAACGGCAAGTTGGCTACCTGTGCCGGCGCCTCTTGCCTTCGTTCCTCTTGAATGCGCACCCGATAAAGTTTTTGCAACACATCGGTTGTAAACTCTTCCATCATTATTCTGAAAAGGCCGTAGCCTTCGCGCTTATATTCTAACAGCGGATTTTTTTGTCCATAGCCTCTCAACCCAATCCCCTCGCGCAGATGATCCATCTGCAAGAGATGATCTTTCCACAAGGTGTCGATGGTCGACAAAAGAAGAAATTTTTCAATGCGCGCAAAAATCTCGCGGCCATATTCCTCATTTTTGGCATCGTAAACCTGCACCGCTTTTTCGTAGAATTTTTTGCCGATCGCCTCAGGGTTCCAGTCATTTTTGTGCAACGTATGAAGCTTGAATTCAAAATCGAAAACCTCCCGAACTTTTTCTTCAAACTCTTTGACATCCCTATCTTCCGGTGAGGCTTTGGCCGGAATAGTTGTATCGACGATCGCCGTTACTTTTTCATCGATCATGTCCAAAGTAAATTCTTTTGAATCCTCAGCCCCCAAAATTTCGCGGCGGCGGCCATAAACGGTATGCCGTTGTTGGTTCATTACATCGTCATATTCCAAAAGATTTTTACGGATTGAAAAATTATGGGCCTCGACTTTTTTCTGCGCATTTTCGATCGCGCGCGACAGCCACGGGTGTTCGATCGGTTCGTCTTCCTCCAGCCCAAACCGGTCCATGATTTTACCGATCCGCTCACCGCCGAAAATTCTTAAAAGATCATCCTGTAGCGAGAGATAAAAACGGGAACTGCCCGGATCCCCCTGACGGCCCGAACGCCCGCGGAGCTGATTGTCGATGCGGCGGCTCTCATGGCGCTCGGTTCCCAAAATATGCAACCCCCCCGCCGCCGTCACCTCTTTTTTCTCGGCGTCGCACTGTGACTTAAACACATCCAAAGATTTTTTAAAATCTTCCTCCGGCGCCTCCCGCCCCACCTGTGCGCGGGCCATGAATTCCGGATTGCCGCCGAGCATGATGTCGGTTCCGCGGCCGGCCATGTTGGTGGAGATCGTGACCGCCCCTTTGCGGCCGGCCTGCGCCACAATCTCCGCCTCCTTCTCATGCTGTTTGGCATTCAAGACATGATGTTTGATGCCGCGGCGTTTGAGCATTTCCGCAATCGCTTCCGATTTTTCAATCGAGATCGTCCCGACCAAAACCGGTTGGTGTTTGGTATGACACTCTTCAATCTCTTTGACGACGGCCCGAAATTTTTCGGTCTCGGTTTTGTAAACGATGTCGGAATTGTCTTGTCGAACCATCGGGCGGTGTGTCGGAATCATCATCACATCGAGATTATAAATTTTGGCGAATTCCGGCGCCTCGGTTTCGGCCGTGCCGGTCATGCCGGCCAGTTTGGAATACATCCGAAAATAATTCTGGAACGTGACCGTGGCCAAGGTCTGATTTTCATTTTCAATTTGGACTTTCTCTTTGGCCTCCACCGCCTGATGCAAGCCGTCGCTCCATCTGCGGCCGGGCATCAAACGACCGGTGAATTCATCAACGATAAGTACCTTTCCTTCTTTTACCACATAATCGACATCATTTTTATATAACGTGTGGGCCCGCAAACCTTGATTCACATGATGCAATAAGGTGATATTTTGCGGCTCGTACAAATTTTGCACATGAAGGCGTTTTTCCACTTCGGCGACACCGGCCTCTGTCAGCATCACACTGCGCGCTTTTTCATCGATTGTATAGTGGGCCTCTTTATTTAAATAAGGAATCACTTGATCGATGCGATAATAAAGATCAGTCGATTCTTCGGCCGGACCGGAAATAATGAGCGGCGTTCTCGCTTCATCAATCAAAATAGAGTCGACTTCATCGACGATGGCATAGTGTAACGGACGCTGAACATAATCGGCCAAATCGTATTTCATGTTGTCGCGAAGATAATCGAAACCGAATTCGTTGTTGGTGCCGTAGGTCACATCGGCGCGATAGGCCCATTGGCGCTCGGTATCGGTCAAGCCGTGAACGATGACACCGACCGAAAGCCCCAAAAATTTGTAGATTTGCCCCATCCATTCGGCATCACGGCGGGCTAAGTAATCATTCACGGTGACCACATGCACCCCTTTTCCCTCGAGCGAATTCAGATAAACGGAGAGTGTGGCGACGAGCGTTTTTCCCTCACCGGTCTTCATCTCCGAAATTTTGCCGGAGTGTAAAACGATGCCGCCGATCAGTTGGACATCGTAATGACGTTGGCCCAAAGTTCTTTTGGCCGCTTCTCGAACCGTGGCAAAGGCTTCGGGCAGAAGGGAGTCGAGAAGGGCCCCATTGGCAATGCGTTGTTTAAATTCTCCCGTTTGTGCTTTTAACTGATCGTTGGATAGAGGCTGAAACTTTGGCTCTAACGCATTAATTTGAGCCACCAGCGGAAGAAGCTTTTTAATCTCCCGATCGTTTTTGGTCCCGATGATTTTTTTGAGCAAAAATCCAAGCATGGACTATCATTTAGATTGCTTCGCTTTCGCTCGCAATGACAAAATATAAAATGCTGATTTGAAACGAATCGTAAAAATTTTAGAGCTGTTCGAGAATATAATGAAGCGGATCGACGGGGACTCCGTTGACCAAAACTTCATAATGAAGATGCGGCCCGGTAGAGCGGCCGGTGGAACCGACACGGGCGATCATCATCCCCCGTTTGATATGCTCTCCCTCTTTGACCAAAATCTGGGAGTTATGACCATAAACCGTAATCAAACCGTAGCCGTGATCGACAATAACTTTGTTTCCCAAACCACCATGACGGCCGGCAAAAGTAACGATGCCGTCGCCGGCAGCCATAACGGGCGCTCCATACGGAGAGGCGATATCGACCCCCTCATGCAATTGGCGTCCTCCTGAAATCGGCGACCGGCGCCAGCCGAAATCGGATGTGACCCATCCGCCGCGTAGCGGTACAATGGTCGGAATGGCGCTCCAAAAATAGGCGGTATCGGGATTGAATTTGTAAACTTCTTTCAAACGCTCACCGACCGATTTGGCCTCTTCGGATAAATCGATCGCTTTCAGATTAAAAGCCTTGAGGGATGTCTCATCAAAAATATCGGCTTTGTTTTGCAAGGTGGCCGGATCGACGGAGGCCATCTTCAGAGAGGCTTCGCGATTGTGATCCATGCCGCCCACCCCCACTTGAATCCCCGGCGATGTGTTGATGCCGACAATATTTTCGAGTTTGGAGGCAAGTGTCGAATTTTGTGTGACGATATCTTCGAGGTCGCTCAAACGGGCCAGAACGCGAACCCGCTCTTTTTCATATTGACGGCCCCGGTTGCGCAAATCTTCCGTGGCAAGATATTCCTGACGATAATGGACCAGTCCTAAACTGACGGAAATGGTGAACAAAACAGCCGCACCCACAAGGCCAAAAATGCCCAAAACGCGTTGACGGGAGATGACCCAACGGCGCACCTTTGCCCGGTCTTTAGGAATCAGTATCAGGCTGTAACTTTCAGCAATTTTCATAAAGTCTCGAGTTCCTAGCACACCCCATGCAATGCGTCAACCCTTACGCCTGCATCGTCGATTCTTCGTCTTCTTCCAAATTGTCATCGAGCGAATCGACTCGGACCAAAATAACGCTGATATTGTCATCGCCCCCTCTCGCATTGGCGATATCGATCAGATGTTTGCAAGAATCCTTCAAAGAATTATTTTTAACCAGATCGAGCATCTCTTCATTCGAGACCAAATTATAGAGACCGTCACTGCATAAAAGATAAACGTCATTCCCTTTAATACCTCTCGCTTCGATATCCACCTCCACCCCCTCCTGAAAACCGACCGAACGGGTGATGATATTTTTGAAACGGTGTTCTTTGGCCTCTTTCGGTTTGAGGATACCGGCCCGAATCTGTTCGGCTACTAACGAATGATCGGTGGTTAGCTGTTCGATTTTGTTTGTGCGAATTCGGTAGGCGCGCGAATCGCCGACATTGGCGACAAAAATACGATTGTTTCTGAAAAACAGGGCGACGGTGGTTGTCCCCATGCCATGCAAGGTATTGTCTTCAGCGGCCTTATCAAAAATCCGGCTGCTGGCCATCGAAAAGGCATAATTAAGCCAGCCCTTATAATCGCCCGGCTTGATGTCGTAACCCTCTTGAAGGGTTGCATCGGGATCGGCGTTCAGTTTTTCGATAACCTCTTCGACCGTCTTAACCGCAAGTCGGCTCGCACATTCGCCGCCGACATGCCCCCCCATTCCATCCGCGACGACATACAACTGAAGCTCATCGTTCACCAAAAACGAATCCTCGTTTTTCTCCCGCTTGCAGCCGACATCGGTGACGCCAAAACTTTCAATCTTCATAATGTGCTTCGAAGAACTACCCGAAATACCAAATGTTGCAAAGCTTAAAAGTGACATATCGTATAGTTCTTCATGAAGTTCTCAGTTTGAAAGCAAGTAGAGTTCCAGTCGGTTCCGGTGCAACCGGTTCCCCTAAAATATCTTTCGCAACCACCAAATGGGGATCTTTAACAAGGCGCCCGACATGGACCACCAGCCTTTCATCGTCTTTTAGTGTTCTGGTAAAAAGATGGGCGAATCGTTTTTTTCCCAAGACCGATAGCAACATTTGATAAAAATCGGGATCACCGTTAAAAGAGGCCCTCAACAATTCCTTCTCTATTTCCGGATAAGATTGGCCTCTCTGTTCGGCAACTTTTTTAATTATTTCTTGCATCACAAAAACAGCGACATGGTATTGATCGTTCATATCCCATTGAAGAGGATCTGGCATTTTGCCGGAAAGTTGCAGGGCGCGGATGGTGGCCAGCTCTGCCATGGCCTCATCCAGCCATTCTCCAAATCCCTTGGCACCTCTAAATCCGCTTTCAAAAATAGTTAGCCCGTGTCGCAATTGGGCAATGTTGAATTCTTCATCTGAAGAAAATCCCCAACGCTCTACGTGATGAATAGCCGGTTTTATGGCATGCATAAATTCATGCACGGCATATAAAAGTCTCTCTTCATCAGAAGGAGTCTCCTGAATGGCACCGACGCGCGTAAAAGCATCGTAAACTCCACCGATCCCTCCTCCTCTTTCCAGTTCGCCGGCACTGAGTCGCTGAATAAGGAAGGCAGAAACAGTAATGGGGATTCCCAAATCTTCTATGTATTTTTGCACAAGGCCTCTTGCGATTTCACAGCTCATTTCTACTGGGGATTTTGTTTTTTTTGAATCTGGGTCCGATGCCCTAACACCTGCAAAGGCCAGATAATAAGATGCTTTTATTGCTCTTTGGTGTTGGGCATCAGCAATATCACTCTCGCTTAAACCTTCGCCAAAAAAATGTTCAGACGGTATTCGCGGTGTTTGGCACAAATCGATGGAGGCTTCTTCAATTCTTGCCAAGGCTTGCAATGCTTTCACTTCCAGCGGAGTCAAATCGGCATCGTCATGATTTTGAGGGAGAAGCCTTGACTGAAAAGTCAAAAAGCCGCCCCCTAAAATTCTTCTTCCAGCCTGACCAACGATACGATCATAAATTTTGGGGGCACGGGATCGAGAAGCGGCAAGATATTTAAAAATGGATGACAATTCTGCTCGGGGGATTCCGGTTTTGGTGACAGCGGCCAATAATCGGACAGGTCCCGCTTCTGCCCACTCGATTTCCAGCCTCTCCTGAGTGTCAGCCAAAAAAGCCTCTTCAACAACGGTGGTCGGAGGCAAAGAAGGGGCCTCGGCCTCGAACAGAGCTGGCTGGACTACAAATCCGACCAACGATTGTGGAGAAAAGAATGTCATGTGGTGGTTATCGGCAGGTCTCAAAATAAGTTGCTTGGGCGAATAACATTGGGCGAATAACAAATTTTATTGGTTGTCAACGCAGAAGGCGACGATATCTTGAGGCGGAATATTATATCGAAGGTTTTTCTCTCGATCCCAAATTTGAACAAAAACTGGAAGCGTTTCGAGATTAACAATCGTCCCCTCCATCACATTACCCTGCCAGCGAAAAGTTGCCGTCATAGCCATTCTCCAAACGGCATGAAAAAATTTCGAAAAACGCCTTCTCTCTTTTTTACCGGTGCCATAAAGTTCAAAAGCCTCCCCACTTTTGTTCAAGTCAAAATAGAGAAAAATGGGAAGGGTACCCTTTACATTGCTGCTGACCATGCGACCAAGCGCCACTCCTCGTTTCAGATCACAGGCCAACAGTTCGTAAACAGCCGGATCACCGGAGCTGTCCCTAATCACAACACGGTGGTGGTCAAAAGAGGGAGAGCGTCTCGGCACTGCCACCGGATGGTTAAATGCGAGCGTATAAATCCAACCGGGTGTTTCAACCTGATATTTTCGCTCTTTCAAATCTATTTTTTGAATCATTCCCATTTCCGGGCGCCCATCTTTTCCATCAAAAATAATTATTTTTTCATAATCGATATGGGGATAACCGATGAGAGGATGGGCTTTTGGTTTTGTTCGCAAAGGATTGCGAAAATCAAGATTAGGACTCTCCATATCTCTGAGATAGGACCAAATTTCTCCATCCCTCGTTCTGACCTGAAAAAAATCGCCGTTACCGGCATACAATTTTTCCACTCTAACCACATGCCAAGCCCCATGCATCCAAACCCGCATGAGACGACTCCGATAAAGCTCCTTTTCCCCTCTTTTTAATAATGTCTCTTGGTGCAAACCGATGATGTCGATCCGACGAATGTTGTCGATTCGAACCCTTGCCCCACCCAAGAGCTTCAGCCACGCTTCATTCCGGTCGACAACAAGACCGTGGGTGAAAACCGTGGAGGCTTTCTCATCATGCCAAATAGCAACGTAGTGCCCCTTTTCTACCTTATCGACAGTCGGATCGACAAAACCCATATCGGTTGCCAGTGCAGCATATTGGGGACTGTCATCTTTGCGATAAGCATTGGCCTCTAAAAGCAATAAAGCGGGATCGGAGGTAAAACGGTGCAGACGAGTCCAAACCCTCACCTGTTCTTTTATGTCGAGCTCTTCAAAATCGACCACCTTCAGATACAAATGGGGCGTCAATTCTTGAAAAATATCAAAAACTGTATCGTCGAGTCCCTCCGCATAGTCTTCACAGTCCCCTTCAGCGACAACGGAGCTTGCAAAATGCTTTGGAAAGAGGAATGGCGCTTTCATCTGCGCTAAAAGGGCTGTAAAGCGGTTGTGCTGATCCCGAAGGTTTAGATGAATCGCATTACCCAATTCTTTAATCGCCTCTTGATTTTGCAGAGCGATGGCTTGCGAATAAGCGGCAAGCATATGCGGCAAATCAGACCAAGCGGGATCGAAGGTGTTTACACCTGTTTCCAAAAATTGAAGTGTGGAAAAGGCTTGGGGATGAGAGGCCATGGCATTGCCGCCAAAGGCGTCAATCACCCGACCCGCACTGAATAAAATAGGGAAAGTAAATGTAAAATCACCCAACATATATATTAAGGTTGCATGACCAACAAGGAGCCGTTACTCATAGATTCATGATCCCATTGGCAGAAAGGTTGCGCCCCAAAAACCCCGATGAGTTGGTGGGACAGGCCCACCTTATGGGACCGGCGAAACCTTTAACAAAACTCTTGGAACAAGACAAGCTCCCATCCCTTATCTTTTGGGGGCCTCCGGGCTCCGGAAAAACAACACTTGCACGTATCATTGCCGGAAAGACAAAAGCAAAGTTTCATCCCCTTTCCGCCGTTTTGGCCGGCATTCAGGATTTGCGCAATATCGTGGCGGCGATTGAAAAGGAAAAGGGGGATCTTTTTCAAAACCATCACATTTTATTCATCGACGAAATCCATCGGTGGAACAAGGCCCAGCAGGATGCGCTGCTCCCTTATGTTGAAGATGGGACGATCACGCTCATCGGCGCCACAACCGAAAATCCCTCTTTTGAAGTGATCGGCCCCCTTCTTTCCCGATGCAAGGTTTATGTTTTGAACGCATTGAATGAGGAGGAACTAAAGCAGATTGCAAAGCGGGGGTTGAGCGAGTTGGGCTGTGAAATTTCGGACGAAGCATTGGCGTTTGCCGTCCAAACGGCCGATGGCGATGCAAGACGTGTCTTAAACACCCTTGAAATTGCAGGCACTTTGAAGGGGACGTTCCCCAAACGGGTGGAACGTCCCCTGTTACAAATTTCGGACATTGAAGAGGCGGTGCAACGGAAAAGTCTTTTGTACGACAAAAAGGGTGAAGAACATTACAATATTATCTCGGCATTCATCAAAAGCATGCGCGGCTCCGACGCCGATGCGGCGGTCTATTATTTGGCACGAATGTATGAGGCCGGCGAGGACCCCCGCTTCATTGCGCGGCGGATGGTGATTTTTGCGAGCGAAGATGTCGGCAACGCCGACCCCGAAGCGTTACGTGTCGCCGTGGCGGCGTTTCAGGCGTATGAAATTGTGGGGCAGGCAGAGGGATGGATTCCTCTCGCGCAAGCGGCGACTTATTTAGCCAAAGCGCCAAAATCGAATGCCAGCTACGTGGCTTATAAAACGGCGAAAGCCGATGTCGAAGAGTTTGGGATTCTTCCGGTCCCGCTTCACTTGAGAAACGCCCCGACAAAATTGATGAAAGAATTGGATTACGGAAAGGGATATCGCTACGCCCACACCGACGTAAACCAAGCCAAAGATCAACAACATCTTCCCGACAAATTGAAGGGTAAAAAATATTACAAGGATCCTTCGACAGGCTCAGGATGACCGGTCATGGTGAGCCTTTGTAATGACCGCTCATGGTGAGCCTTTGTAATGACCGCTCATGGTGAGCTTTTGTAATGACCGCTCATGATGAGCTTTTGTAATGACCGCTCATGGTGAGCCTGTCGAACCATCAAAAAAACATCTCTTTGAGCAAGACAAGCACGCCGACCGCCCAGCAGTAATAAGCAAAAATGAAGAATTTTTTGCGACGCATGAGACCCAACAAAATCGGGATGCAAAAATAGCCGGTGACACCGGCCACGATACACCCAAAAATAGCGGCGATCACGGCTTGCTGCGGCAGATGCAGCAGATCGGGAATCCCCAAAAGAATGCCGATGGCCGTAAGTGGAATCATCATCAGAAAAGAGAATCGAAACGCAAGTTCTGTTTTGAATTTCAAAAAAAGTCCGGCTGAAAGGGTGATGCCGGAGCGGGAAAGACCGGGGAGAACAGAAAAAATCTGGACAAGCCCCACCAGCAATGCCTGTTTGAAACCGATCCGGTCGATGCCGATACCGTCGCTTTGAATCCAGCGCGTGGTATGGATCACAAAACCGGTGATGAGGAGCAAAACGGCGGCCACAATCGTATCGGAAAAGAGATCGGTGAAAAATTGGCCGAATTTGGCGGAAATCAGTGCGGCCGGTAAAACCGCACCTATAATGAGCGGGCCCAATTTTTTGGCGTTTCCCGGATGGACCATCGGAGCAACGGTGCTAAAAAAACTGTCCGGGGCCTCCAGCTTTTGGCGCCATTTTGGAAACCAAACTCCGATGAGACATTCGAGATCTTTTTTAAAAAAAAGAATCGCCGCCACGAGCGTTCCCAGATGCAACGCCACATCAAAGGCCGCCAATGTTTTGGCCGAATCTTTAATGCCTAAATAGGTTTCGGCCATGACCAAATGGGCCGCACTCGATATCGGAAAAAATTCGGTAAACCCTTGCACCAAACCTAAAATAAGACCTTTTATCCAAGTAAAATCAGTCATTGTCCGGTTGATTTAAAGGTTGAAATATGGGAAGTCAAATCAAGATTTGGGGCGTAGCTCAGTGGTAGAGCGCCGCATTTACACTGCGGATGTCGCAGGTTCGACCCCTGTCGCCCCAACAAAGAGCATATGGTAGCTGCTACCATATGCTCTTGCTGTGCAAGCTATCCGTTTCTCCTCCTCGTCCTCGTCTCCTCTGCCAAATTTCTAAGTCTTTTTCTGCGACGGAAAAATAGACGGGAGGTTCTCTCCGTTTCTTCCTCAAAAAATTGAGCGGCAACATCGTTTTTCATCCTACTGAGCGCCTCCACCATTTGTAATTGTTTGATCGCAATGCTCACAAATAATCGGTACCCATAAATCAAAACGCGCGCCGCATCGTCGCCGCTAATCTCCACCAAGGCAGAAGCGGCCCCCAGATAATTGGGCCCTTCAAGGGCTTTTTTAAGCCCCTCTAAAACTGCCCCTCTTAGGGGAGACCGATTATATTTTTTTATGCAATTCAAATAGTGGGCAAATGTTTTTGGATCGCGCTTCACCCCATCACGAACCAGATCGAGAGGATCCCCCTCTTCATCCGGAACAAATTCTAAAAGTTCGACCCCTTGACGGGAAAAAGCGATCGACACATTTGTCGGATTTTTTTCCAACAATCTCAAAAAAAGTCCGCCTTCTTTGTATTGTACAACGGTTTCAAAAACAGCGACCGTCACATCGACACCAATTTGAAATGGGTCTAGCATCAAAGTCCCATCTTCTCTAAAACACCCTTCTTGTATCACTTCGGTCTTTAATACGTAATCCATTCGGATCAACAAGTCCTTCAAGAGCATGGCCCCATTCAGCCCAAACTCTCCCCTCTGCAACACCTTGAGAATTTCCCGAACGACAACAGAATGCGTCGGCTCCAGAAGAATTGCCTCATTTCTGAAATTGGGATAGGAGAAGGCAACCACCCCTTTTTTGCCGGTTAAAAATTCGCGGGCCATTTCCAAAGCAAAAGGGGATTTTGTTTTTGTCAGATGTTCCAAAGCGTGCAAGCCGATTTGTGACATGGCATAAGCCGCCCCAAAATGCGATCCGGCAAGACTTTTTCTCAGTGTGAACCGTTCCAAATAATGGTCTGCAATGTTCTTCAAGAAGGCCGCCCCCCTGAAACCGCCAACACGGCCTATCTGATCGATAATGGCGAGTACTTCGAACACCTTGCCGGCCGATGCATATTTTTCGAACATCGATCTAAGAGTGTCTAAATCGGTCACTTCCCGAAGATATTTGGGAGATTTTCTTCGGGGCATTTTTTGAATGGGGATGCCCCCCAAAAATCCGGTATTGCCGAGGGACAAAAGACTGGCCCTTGCAACGGTCGGCCCTGTTACATAAAGATCGTGATAGTCGATATTCATGCCGTCGAGATAAGCGCGAAGGGTCGGCGAAGCAGTAAGGGCTCCTTCGGTGGCTTCAACACCGATCGGCGCACCCAGTTGGGGTGCCAAAGCAATAACAGATGTTAAAACAAAACCCATGTTGTTACTATCGGTCGGTTGCCAAAAAAGTTGCTCACTTTCCGCGAAATTTTGCAAAGGCCTTGCATACCAGTTGGATAAAGGTTGGGCGGGGTTCTACAGAAATGGAGATAATTTGTTTAGGGTTCCTATCAACCGCAAAATAAAGTTTCCCCGGTTTTCTCTCTTTCAACGCAACGGTTCTTTCATAAATGCCATCGCCCGCCGCCTTATCTCCATACATGCCGTTATCGGCCATCTCCCATCGGTAGAGGGTCTTGCCCGAATCATCCAGTTGCATCAGAGATAATTTGTCGGGGATTTTTAAGTTTCCATTTTTTGGCGGTTTGTACTGAAATAAAAATTCTTTGTCTTCTTCGGTAAGGACATTTTTGGGAGTCACATCCAACTGTTGCGCCAACAAAGATTGCTGGAAAGAAAAAAAACCCCCGACAGTGACAGCGACGATCATCAAAAATGTCCTTCTCCTCATAGCTTTTTGGTATATCTTTTGAGACACAATGAAAAGAGCAATTTTAATTTCCTCACAGCACTTTCAGATTATGAGCGAAGAACCAGTGCTTCCCGTCTGGGGAAACGCCAAAGGTCGGGCTCAAATTACCGTCAGGTGTTGAAAAAGAGATGTTATAAAGATCGTAGATTCCTTCCTCCCACACCGTTTTGGACAAATCGACGACAAATTTATCTTTAGCAGAAAGAGTTGCCAGCCGGTCGCCATCTTGCAGATCGCCCGCTTTGACCCACTGTTTTCCCAAACCTCTTTCGACCAACAGCGGATGATTGGGAGTTACTTTCAAAATAAGTACCTCACCATTTTCCCCCTTGAGTGCCAGTTTGATCAACATCGTTTTGATTTTTTCATGGCGCATTATTTTTTGAGGCGGCTGATATCGAACGCCGTCGTCACATTCCTCGTAAGAAAGAATAGAATGATGAAGTGCTTCTAAATCTCTAAGCGGAATCACATTGCCATCCGGTTTTCTCACATAAGTATCCCCTGTAAAACAGGAGACTCCGAGTTTGAAATCACTCCTTTTAATCAAACTGTTATTGGAGGCGGCTTTAAAATTGCTCAAATACTTGATCCCCCGCAAAGAGACCTCGGAGCCAAACCCAAACAGGGGGCAGCCTTCACCAACACATTTCAAACCAGAATAGCTTGCAACCATGACGGCGAGACTCTCCTGATATTCATCCAAAAATTGTGAAAACGGTTCCCGAAAATCTTTCGGAAAGGCGCAAGCGTTGTAAATCCAACTTGCAAATGAATCTCTAAAAACAGATTCTTCAGGCCAATCTTCGGAAAGGGTTTGAACAGGGGCACCGGAGAGCAAAAGAACCGTTTCCGAAATATCATAGATAATTTGGGTCAGGTTTTTTGGAGAAAAGACCTCTCCTTCAGAAAAATAGGGCTTCACCCATTTATCCCAACGGTCACGATCAAATTCCAGCTTCCCAGTGAGAGGATTGAAATGGGGAAAATGCCCCAAAAAACCCCTATCGTACCATTCCTCAAAGGAACGGACCTTTTCGTACGTCGCAAAAAATTTCTCCAAACCCTTGGCCTGATTGGGGTACAAAAAGAGGCCGGCTATTTCCATATTTCGGGCAATCATTTCCCGCATTGTTTTTGCCGGGTCTTCGTAAGTAGAAAAATCCTCCAGCGTGACACGGTCATCCAGATTGCTGTCCAAAGAGACGAGTGCTTCCGACAGCCGCCCGTCGGTGATCGGAATCACCAAATGATCGCCATATTTTATTTCTTTAAGACTCATCAAGAATCATGCCCTCTCTTAAAATCTCTTCGGCTTTTTTTATTAATTCTGTCATGGCCGCGGCAACTTCTACTTTTGCTTTTTTGGCAAATGATTGTGCCTGCTCCATATCGGCCCCTTTGACTCTTTCCGCTAGCCTAAGACATTCCTCGACCTTCTCAAGGCGGCCATCGAGATCAGAGTGGGTTAAAAATCTCACACGTTTGATTCTATTTCTGATCTTTAGGATCTCTGTTTCAAAATCAATTCTCTCCGCATAGGCAACGGGGTCGGTGGTGCGAAGCGTTTCTAAATCGGCTTGGTCTGCAAACTCGGCCGGCACCGGTTCTTTGGCTAAGGCGATGGC
>JAHFSU010000059.1 GCA_023265595.1 Deltaproteobacteria bacterium | reverse complement strand
AAGAGATGTTGGATATTTTGAAACAAAAATGATTGACCCCAACCTAAAACCCGATACCGCTGTCAATCTGAGCGATGTCTGTCATAGGGCCTTCGAGTTGATCAAACAAAAACAGTTTGATGATGCCGAAAAATTTCTTCTGGGGATGATGTCCAAAACTCAGGATTCTGCGGCCGATGCCCTCTACCATTCGGTGTTGGGGGTTTTGTACAAGGTTAAAGGTGATTTTAAAGCCGCATGGCGCCATTATTCGCGGGCCGAAAAATTGTTGCCGAACGATCCGGCGCTAAAAATTATTTCGGCAAGACTTTTGATCGAACAATTTGCCGAATACGATTCGGCGATTAAAAAAGCAAAAAAAGTATTGCAACTTTTGCCGGGAAATCCTGTTTTTGCGCATCAGGCCTACATCACCATGGGATTGGCCCATGGCATGAAGGCCGAGCAAAAAAAAGCAATCGCCATGCTGGAAAAATCGTGGGGAAATGATTTTGAGGGTTTTGTCACGGCGAAAAATATCGATTTTACGCTCGTTGAAATGTTGCTCAAAAAAGACTGGGGAGAAGACGCCTGTTTTCGCTTTATGAATAAAGCGCTCGGTTTTGCCAAAAACCGAAAAGAAGAGATTTTTGCCGACGCCTTCCAAAAAATGCTCGATGCCTTCGAGAAAGAACGCCATGTGGATTGATACGCACTGTCATTTGGCCGGTGCGGAATATGATGCCGACCGCGATGCTGTTTTTGCTAGGGCTCGTGAGGCGGGCGTTGCGGGTTTTGTTGTGATCGGCGCTGGGGACGGTCTCGAAAAAAATGCCTTTGCCATTGAAGTGGCGCAAAAAAATCGGGATGCCTTTGCCACCGTGGGCATTCATCCCCACGATGCCTCGAAAGTGGACGAAGAGGGCCAATATCTGAAAAAATTGAAAGAGTGGGCGGCGCACAAAAAAGTGGTGGCGATCGGCGAAATCGGTCTCGATTATCATTATGACCATAGCCCTCGCGATCTGCAGCAAAAGCGGTTTCGGGAACAATTAGCCTTGGCCAAAGAATTGGGACTGCCTGTTTCGATCCACAGCCGTGAGGCGTGGAGCGATACGGTAAACATTGTGAAGGAATTTTCACCTTTTTCTCAAAGCGGCGTCTTTCACTGTTTTGGCGGGACGGTTGCCGAAGCAAAAGAGGTGGCTGATCTCGGTTTTTACATCTCCATCTCCGGCATTATCACTTTCAAAAAGGCGCAGAGTTTGGTGGAGGTGGTAGAGCAAATGCCGCTTGAAATGATGTTGATTGAAACCGACGCCCCTTTTTTGGCGCCGGTTCCTCATCGCGGAAAAAGAAACGAACCGGCTTTTGTGGCGATAGTAGGGGAAAAAATTGCTGATATAAAACAGCTTCCCAAAGAGCGGGTAGCTGAGGTAACCACAGCGAATGCAAAAAAAATATTCTCCATTAAAACAATTTAACCTTTATTGGAAAGAGGCGCTTCGCAAAAAAGAACCGAACGCCGAATATCTTTATTTTGCCACGGCTGACCGGAAAAAGAGACCGCACGTGCGGACGGTGTTGATCAAGACGGTCGACAAAAAGGGGGTCGGTTTTGTGACACAATCTTTGGGCCCCAAAACCGGCCAAATGAGACAGAGCAAATATGTTGAGGCCTGTGTCAACTGGCCCAAAATGAAAATGCAGATTCGCCTCGGCGGCAAAGTGGCGCCGATGTCCAACTCGGTCGTAAAAAAATTATGGAAAAAAAGACCCAGAGAGGCCCAACTTTTGTACAGTCTTGGAATTCCGCAATCGAGCCCCATTCCCTCCTACGAATATCTGTTGCGCCGGCTGTCAGCATTGGCAGTCCAATGGCGCGGCAAAAGGAAAATCCCTCTTTCCAAATATTATGTCGGTTTTGTGATCGAACCCGAAATGATTGAATTTTTGCACCACAGTCAAGCCCGTCTTAATTTGCGGGAACATTATAGAAAGACCTCAAAGGGATGGATGAAAACTATTCTGGCCCCTTAAAAAAGTTCTAAAAACAAAAAAGCCTTTTGAGTTTTTATAAATTCTCAAAAGGCTTTTTCTATACAACAAACTTTTACTCCCTTATACAACCCAGTCTTTGAGCTGTTTTCCCGCTTTGAAACGGGGAACGCGACGCGGCTTAATGTTGATTTGCGCGCCCGTCTGTGGGTTGCGGCCGATGCGGCCCTTTCTTTTGGCTGCATAAAAAGTACCAAAGCCGGTCAAAGTAATCTTGTCATTTCTGCGAAGACACTTTGCGACATTGTGTGTCGTGGCATTGAGAACTTTTTCCGCCAACGCCTTGGAACATTTGCAGTCCTTGGCAATGTAAGAAACTAATTCTGCCTTTGTCATTGTATTCACCCCCCTCTTGCGATGCAGATTTATCAGCGTTTGGAAAGCCTCTCTTGTACCGGAGTCAGGAGCCGCTTTCATTTGCCGACATGATCGCAAATTTAATCTATCTCAGTGTTTCAAGAAGCGTCAACCATAAACTCAAGAAAGACGTGAAAAAAATGGCGATCCGAACGGCAACTGCGTAGGTTAAAAAGATGAGATCGAAGTTGACATTGTGGCACGTCATTTGCATAATGCGCCCCCATGGTTAAGTCTGCAGAGCTGATTTCGGTCAATATCGAAGAAGAAATGAAGGGCTCTTATTTGAGCTATGCGATGAGTGTCATCATCGGTCGCGCCCTTCCCGACATTCGTGACGGTCTGAAGCCGGCCCACCGACGCATTCTTTACGCCATGTTCCGCGAAGGGCTCCTTTCCAACAAACGCTATTCCAAATGCGCCGGTGTCGTCGGCGAAGTGTTAAAGAAATACCATCCCCATGGCGATGCCGCGGTTTACGACACGTTGGTCCGGATGGCCCAAGACTGGAACATGCGCTACCCCCTCATCGACGGGCAAGGGAATTTTGGTTGTTTTACAGGGGATACAAAGGTTCGTCTTGCGAATGGAACGAGTAAAACATTTGTGGAATTAGTTGAGGATTATAAAGAGGGGAAGACTCATTTCACTTACAGTATTGCCAAAAATGGGGCTGTTAAAATGGCCCCTATTCGAGCCCCGCGCCTTACCAAAAAGAATACCCCTATTGTACGCGTTACCCTTGACCATGGTGAACAGATTACTTGTACACCCGATCATCGCTTTATGCTTCGCGATGGCACCTATTGCGAGGCTCAAAATTTAAAAGTAGGTGACTCACTCATGCCTTTGTATAGCCGACTTTATGGGGGAGAGGACAAAGATTTAAAAGGCTATGAAGAGATCCATAATCCTTCCGATAACAAATGGATTTTTGCTCATCGCCTTGCAGACAGCTACAATATTGAGCACGAAGTTCATCACGGAATTCTAAATCATAAAGTTGCATCGGTGGAGCCCTCTGGAAATGCCGATGTTTATGATCTTACCGTCAATGAAACTCATAATTTTGCGCTGGCCGCCGGTGTTTTTGTCCACAACTCCATAGACGGCGACTCGGCAGCAGCCTACCGTTATACCGAAGCGCGGCTTACCAAAATTGCGGAAGAGACGTTGGAAGAAATTGACAAAGATACGGTCGATTTTGTCCCCAATTTTGACGGCTCTACGGTAGAACCGGTCGTTTTACCCTCCAAAATTCCCAATCTTTTGCTCAACGGCTCTGATGGCATTGCTGTGGGCATGGCAACCAAAATTCCGCCTCATAATTTAAAAGAATTGATCAACGGTCTTGTGGCCCTTGTTGAAAATCCAAAGATGACGGTGCCGGAATTGATGAAACATATTCCGGGTCCCGATTTTCCAACCGGGGCGACGCTTTGCGGCCGTGAGGGGATCAAAAATGCCTACAACACCGGTCGAGGCAAGTTGATCATGCGGGCCAAAGCGATGATCGAACCGATTGCCAAGGGAGACCGCGAAGCCATTGTCGTCACCGAAATTCCGTATCAGGTGAATAAGGCCCGCCTCATTGAAAGGATTGCCGAGTTGGTGAATGAAGATAAACTGGAAGGGATTTCCGATATTCGTGACGAATCGGATCGGGATGGGATGCGCGTTGTGGTGGAACTAAAAAGGGGCGTGGTGGCCGGCATTGTTTTGAACCAGCTCTACAAGCATACGCCGATGGAAGAATCGTTCGGCATCATCATGCTCGCCATCATCAATCAGCAGCCCAAAGTGGTGAACTTGAAAGAGATGCTCCAGTTTTTTGTGGAGCACCGCAAAGAGGTGGTTAGCCGCCGCACTGCTTATGATCTGCGCAAGGCCGAAGAGAGGGCCCATATTTTGGAGGGGCTGAAAATTGCGCTCGAACATATCGATGAAATCATTGCCCTCATCAAAAAATCGAAAGAGCCGCAAGCCGCCAAAGAGGCGTTGCGCCTCAAATACAAACTCTCTGACATTCAAGCCCAAGCCATTTTGGATATGCGCCTGCAACGTTTGACCGGTTTAGAGCAAACCAAAATTTTGGAAGAATTTGTAGAACTTCAAAAAATGATCAAAGAGCTTAAAGCCATTTTGGCCGATGAGCGAAGAATTTTGAAAATTATTACCGATGAGTTGAAAGCGATAAAAGAAAAATTTGGCGACGCGCGCCGCACCGAAATTCAGGGGGCCGCCACCGAAATCAAAGAAGATGATTTGATTCAGGAAGAAGAGATGGTCGTCACCATTTCGCATGGCGGTTACATCAAGCGCAATCCGGTGAGCCTTTATCGGGCGCAACGCCGTGGTGGTCGCGGCAAAACCGGCATGACCACGCGCGAGGAAGATTTTGTCGAAGATTTTTTTATTGCCTCCACAAAAAGCTATGTTTTGGTTTTTTCGTCCAAGGGAAAAGTCTATTGGCTTAAAGTCCACGAAATTCCGCAAGCCGGTCGTGCCACCAAAGGCAAGGCCATCAACAATTTAGTGATGATGGCCTCGGACGAAAAACTGGCCGCGGTGATGGTGGTGAAAGAATTTGTGGAGGGGAATTATGTGGTTCTGGTGACAAAAAATGGGACCATCAAAAAGACAGAGCTGACCGCTTTCAGCAACCCGCGCGCTTCGGGAATCATCGCCATCGGTTTGGATGCGGGCGATGAAGTGGTAGGGGCCAAGTTGACAAACAGTAAACAGGAAATTGTCCTTTCGACAAAACAGGGAAAGGCGATCCGCTTTCCGGAAGAAGATGTCAGAGGGATGGGACGGCAGGCCGGCGGTGTGCGGGGGGTTTATTTGGGGAAGGGCGACGAAGTCGTGAGCATGGAAGTTTTGAGCGGCGATCACGTTGCCCTTCTCACGGTGACTGAAAAGGGATATGGAAAGCGGACCGAGGTAAAAGAATATCGCGTTCAATCGCGCGGCGGCACCGGAATTTTTACTTGCAAAATCACTGAAAAAAATGGTCCAGTAGTCGGTGTGATGCAGGTGGTGGAAGGGGAAGACATTATGCTCGTTACCGACAAGGGCAAAATTATCCGGACAAAGGCCTCCGGGATTTCCATTCAAGGAAGAGCCACACAAGGTGTCCGATTGATTAATGTGGAAGAGGGTGAGCGGGTGACTTCTGTGGCCCGTCTTGCTGAAAAAGAGGAAGACGATTCCGCCACAATAGAGGCGGGCAAAGGAGAATAATAATATGGCACTCGAAAAAACATTGGCGATCATCAAACCCGATGCGCTCGAAAAAGGAATTGTCGGAGAAATATGCAAACGGATTGAAGAGGGTGGTATGAAAATTGTCGGGATGAAAATGTTGCAACTGACCCCCAAAAAGGCGGAGGGGTTTTATGCCGTTCATCAGGGAAAACCGTTTTTCGCAAGTCTCGTGAAGTTCATGTCGAGCGGGCCTTCCGTGGTGATGTGCCTCGAATCGGAAAATGCGGTCAAACGGTGGCGCGATCTGATGGGGGCAACCGATCCGGAAAAGGCCGTGGAGGGAACCATTCGCCAAGATTTTGGAACCAACATTGAGCGTAACGCCGCCCACGGGAGTGACGCCGCCGATACCGCCCGCTTTGAAATCGGTTATTTCTTCGAATCCGGCGATCTCATGCACTACGAGTGGATTTAAATGGTGTTTTACCAACCGATCGCACACACGGCCGACATCGGATTTAAAACGTGGGGTTCTACGCTTGAAGAATTGTTTTCCAACGCCGCGCGGGCACTGACTGATTGTATGGTGCAAATAGATGATGGGGTTTCCACGCAGACTGTTTTTGTCAATCTCAAAGCTGACTCCCTTGAGAAACTCCTTGTTAAATGGCTCTCCGAGGTTTTGTATCATTTTAAAACCGATGGTTTGCTGGGGCTCGGGTTCAGTGTGTTGCAATGTCAGATGAAAGATTTCAAGGCGACCATCCACGGCATCGCTTGGGATTCCGAAAAACAGCCGCTCAAAACACAAATCAAGGCGGTCACCTTCCACGAAATGAAAATCGAAAAAAAAGAAGACCGTTACGAAGTACAGGTGATTTTGGATGTCTAGTGGGAAATGCCCATTTTTGTTGACTTTGAGGGTTATTTTGATAGACACGCCATGTCGATTCATAAAGCAATTAAAGGGGGATGGGAGGTAAAATGGGTTATGATCTTTTAACGGCTCAGACAATCTCCGCCTCTTTCCTTCGTGGGCCGGCGTTTTTTTCTGCAGATGATCTCACTTCACAAGCACTTGTCGACGCCGCATTGAGAGAGAGTCCGACTAGTCCTCAGATAGCATTGGCCGCCATCCCCGGAAGTTGGTCGGCCCTTTCCCTTTTCAGAAGAAATGGAGAGATGCTTGCCTTGGCCGCAGCCACTTTATCCTCAAGGCCGCATCGGCCTTCCAATATTCCATCACCGTTTAGTTTTGCCGGCGTTGCTGGAGTAACCGCTTCCGATTCCAATCCTAAAACAGCACCGCTCGGTCAGACATTAGAACTCTCTCCGGCCGAAGCTTTAACGACCATTTCTTATGGGATGGTGATGCGTCCCGATGCAGAAGCAGAAATCGTCGATGGCAAGTGGTGGCCCGTTTTGTCGGAGTATTTGCGCATTGTCTCTGGAGCTGGAGAGACTCGTGCGACTCAATCGACTCGAGCGGCTCAAGCAGCTCAAGCATTGCTGATTTTGGATAAGTCTAGTTCTGCGACTCCTGCTCAAAAGATTTTAGCGTTGCGGGCCTTGGCAGAGAGTCTGCGCAGGCCAACCAGTTTTGAGGAATATCTGAATAGTTTAAGTGGGCTCTCTGAGATTTTTTCTCGTGAACAAGGAGACCCCAGAATTCGGGAGATCGGTTTGGCTATTTTCAACGCCGATGTTGAGGGTTATTCCTCCGCCGGTTCCTTTTTGAATTTTACGCACGAGGAATTAGCAAGAGCCGTCCTCTCCAATAGAACTTTTGTGTTGGGAGGACCCCATTGGGCGGCGGGGATTATAAAGGTTACCTATGAAGATTTGGTGAGACACAGAGAAAGGATCAATGTGATCGCCTCCCGCCTTTTTTCCTTGCGGTATACACCAGCCCCCGATCCCTCTTTTTTCAAGGTGAACCTTACAGGGCCCCTTTCTCCGGCATATATCGAATGGGATTCTGATTTTCCCCGCTGGTTTTCTGCCTTGAGGGAGATAATTGGCGTTTCTCCCATAACGGATGGTTCGCTTTTACTTCAAAAAACAAGAGACGTTTTTTCAAACGAGCAAGAGCTCTGGTTGCGCCGCGGTCTGGCAATGGTTTATTACTCCTTTCTCACACATTATTCCAGTCGGCTTCTTTTGAGCACAGAAGAGGCAACGGCCGTTCGCCTTAGTTTAGAAAAAATCGTTGAAAACAGTGCAGAACCGGTTGCGTTGAGAAAGGTCGCTTTGAATCTGCTCATGGATGTTTTTGTAAACTACTTCAATGCAAACATCGCCAATGAAGGCTCTCTGGAAAGGGAAGCCTCCAGACAGTGGGAGGACGAAACGATTACCTTTGTGGATAGACAGGCCATTCGTTTGGGCGGTTTTCCCCATCAAGTAGAAGACTTGAGACGTATGCTGGAGGACTCCAGAAGAATGACCGTTGTTACTTCGAAACCGCGGGGGCCTTCTTTGTGGACCCGGTTGAAAAATTTTTTCGGGCGATCTTAAATTTCCTCTGATTTGACCCCCCTTGTATTATTTGATGGAAGATAAAGAATAAGGTACAATGTCCCTTCCGTCATTCCGGCGAAAGCCGGAATCCATAGGAGGCATTTT
>JAHFSU010000028.1 GCA_023265595.1 Deltaproteobacteria bacterium | reverse complement strand
TTTTGCAAGTCGGTCGCTGAGAACCGTTTTTCACCCCATAGCGGCGGCAGCAAATACCATCAACACTTTTTTTGGATCTGTCGATGGGGGAGGACTTCAAGAGTTATTGACGGGTGATCTTAAATCTTTGAAAGCAATCCGGTCGGCACAGATAGCCGTTTTGATTGAAGAGGCATCCGGTTATAATACGGCTTCGCATGAGTTAATTTTAAGAGCACATCGTAATTCGGATCATTTCGAGATTTCCCATTTCGGACGCCTGCTGGAAAAGGGACTGGTGGATTCCGTATTGGCATGGGTCGCACATCAACTGGGTGTTCGAAATCCCGATATTATTTTGGAGGAATATCTGCCCATCCTCATCGGGTTTGCAGTGGAGAAAGGAAATACTGAAGTTCTCTTAAGCATTTTGCACAGTGGAAATCGGGCCATTTTAATCCCCAATATTTTTATTCTTCAGACAGAGGCCAAAGAATCTTTGGCCTTGACCCAATTTGTAAACGAAATGAAAAGGGTCATGCCGGAAGCCTTTCCAGCCCCAAAACGCAGATTTTTAAGGCTTTTTAGCTAATCCAATCAACCCAACCAAACCGACTTGCGTTTTTTGAGGTTTTTGTCAACCAGAGTCTGGATTTCGTCGCGGACTTTTTCGGAGAGTTTGTTGATCAAGATTTCATCATCGATCTGTTTCGGTTTGATTTTGTCAAAAGAGATCGGCTTGCCGATTTCAATCCTCCATTTGGTGGGGAGGGGAATCATGCCAATGGGGCCCAGCCACGGGAAAGTCGGCGTTACCGGAAGATAGGGGACGCCAAACGCCTTCGCCAAAATATTCGATTTCCAGATCACCGGATAAATCTCTTCGGCACCGACCACAGAAACAGGAATAATCGGCGTTTTTGTTTTGATGGCCAGTTTGACGAAACCGCCGCGCCCAAATCTTTTAAGCTGGTAACGTTCTGAATAAAGCTTTCCCAATCCTTTGACCCCCTCCGGAAAAACAAGGACGAGCTGGTTTTTTTTCAATAACCACGTGGCATTTTCCGGACAGGCCCGTACGGCGCCGATTCGGTGCATGAACGTTCCTAAAAAAGGAAAGTGATAGACGAAATCTTCAATCAAAAATCGTACATGCCGGTGTGCACGATGTTCCTTCAGACAGGCCACGGTGATCATAGCGCCGTCAAAAGGAAGAACGCCGGAATGATTCGCCACCAAGAGGCATCGCCCATTCGCCGGAATATTTTCAATTCCTTTCACCGTGACACGCCAATAATCGCGAAAGAGAAATTCGAAAAGGGGACGCACGGCATCGACCCATGCCGGGTCCATTCCAAATTCGTCCACCTCTCTTTCTAGCTCTTGCTGGCCTCGTAAAACATAGAGAGAAACGAGTTTAGAGAGGGTGCCTAAAATTTCTTCGGGTTTGAATCCTTCTTTGAGGAGGGCCAAAAAATCCTCCATTGTTTTTTGCAAATCTTTCCATGAAATGCCGGCATCTTTGGCCACCTGTTTCAAATAGGCCTGAAAAATAGATTGGACAACATCCATCGGGATACTTTTTGACAAAACGGCAGCGGCCTCCAGTCTTTCCAGCATCGGCCCCAAATTTTTGGAGAGTCCCTCAATAAAGCGGCTGGTTTTGGTGCCGCCCAAACCAAGCGCTTTTTCAAGGTGGATGGCCAATTCCTGAAAACGGTTTGCGATGTCTCGTTTACGCTTTGGCATCTTCAATCTCTTCCAATCGTTGTGTAATTTGGTTTTGTTTTAAGTCTTTTCCGATGAAGCTGTGGAGGGCTTCAAGGGAATTATAAACCGGCCTGAATTTCAATTTGTGCCATGCTTTTGTCCCATCAGCGATGCAGAGATATTTCAGAAAATGGATATGACTCGCCGGTATCGCACCGATATTGGCGTACCACAAAATATCCGCGGCCGGGTAGAGCAAAAATGTCGGGACGGGGATGGGGACCCTCCCCAAAATGTGAATGACGCGAGTTAAGGGCAAAACGCCTTCGGCCACAATGTTGAAAATGCCGGGATGATCCTCTTCAATCGCCTTTATAAAGGCCCGAATCACATCCCTTTCCTGAACAAATTGTACCAACGGATCAAAGCCCATTACGATCGGGATGCACGGATTTTGGAAAAAATGGGTTTTGAAATTATTAACGGTCGGTCCCAAAATGGTTGCCGGTCTTAAAATGGTGACGATTTTTTTGGGATGTTTTTTTTGAAAGCGCAAAAATTGTTCTTCCACCTCAACCTTGTCTTTTAGAAACGGGCTTAAACCCCCTCCTTTTGCAGGGTGTTCTTCCGTCAGAAAATTCGGATTTTCGGGGAAGGCGCCGTAGACATCGGTCGTGGAGGCCAAAATGAGCTTGTGTGCCTTGCTGGCGGCGGCCGCGTTTAGCAGATGCATCGTCCCCACCGATTGCACCTCGTGCGATTCTTCTAAATTGCGGATCGGCTGAGTAAGAAGCGCGGTATGGACGATTATTTTTGTTTTCTGTTTTTCAAAAAACGAGGCCAGTTTTTGATCGACATCGGCTTGAGTCAAATCAAAGGGAAGCCATTTGGCTTTTTTTAACTTAAAGGGGGGCGGTTTTTTGTCGATGGCAATGATGTTGCGAAATCGGCGATCGTTTTCCAGACTTTTTAAAAGGGTCGACCCCAAAAATCCGGTTGCTCCGGTGATGACGATATTTTTAGTATGCGCGGCTTTTGATGGCTTGTGCATAAGCAACCCAAGTAACGGAACATAATATGCCATCCACGATGGCCGCGACAATATAAAAAAAGTGTGCCGGATGAAAAAGGGCCAGCGCCGCAAAACCGATTGCCGAAATGGCTTTGGCGATGAGGATGCCGATGGCCAAATGATGGTATCGCACCCAATCGTGCTGGGCCATGAAGGCGAGATAGGAAAGGGTCCCCATCAAGGCCAGAGACAAAACCCACCAGATTTCAAATTGAGGCGGTGTGAGCGGTACGCTTGTAAAGTTGAAAAAGACGGCGCCGAAACTGTCGAGATAGTGCAAAAAATAATTGGGATGAAAAGCAAAGGTAACCCCAACGGCAAAAAAAGCGACGGTCAAAAAACGCATCCATAAGATGACATCGCGCTCTTGTCTTGTGAAGTGGGCATCTCTCATAAAACCCCCTCTCCCTTGATGGGAGAGGATTGTCTGTCCGTCGGTAGTGTGGCGGAGGGTGAGGGTGGCCATGGCATCTCTCTTATTTTCTGCGTTACCTCCATCGAACAAAATTTCGGTCCACACATCGAACAAAAGTGGGCATCTTTAAACCCTTCAGCGGGGAGCGTTTCATCGTGGTAACCCTTGGCCCGCTCCGGATCGAGCGAGAGACGAAATTGCTCTTTCCAGTTGAAGTTAAAACGGGCCCGCGAGAGGGCATCATCCCGATCTCTGGCCCCCTTCCGTTGTCTCGCGATATCGGCCGCATGGGCCGCGATTTTGTAGGCGATCACCCCTTCGCGAACATCATTTTTGTTCGGCAGCCCCAAATGTTCCTTGGGAGTCACATAGCAAAGCATCGCCGCTCCTGACCATCCGGCCAATGCGGCGCCGATGGCCGAAGTGATGTGATCGTAGCCGGGCGCGATATCGGTGACGAGCGGCCCCAAAACATAAAACGGGGCCTCGAAACAATATTCCATCTCTTTTTTCACATTCATATCGATTTGATCCATCGGCACATGACCCGGACCTTCAATCATCACCTGTACATCGTGCGCCCATGCCTTTTTTGTCAGCTCTCCCAAAATTTTGAGTTCGGCAAATTGCGCCTTGTCCGAGGCGTCGGCCAGACAGCCGGGACGAAGCCCATCGCCCAAAGAAAAAGAGACATCGTATTTTTTGAAAATTTCGCAAAGTTTTTCAAAGTGGGTGTACCACGGATTTTCCTTGTTGTTGGCGATCATCCACTGGGCAATCAAAGCGCCGCCGCGGCTGACGATGCCGGTGATCCGGTTCCGCGTTAGCGGGATAAAATCGCGCAAGACGCCGGCGTGGATCGTCATGTAATCGACCCCCTGTTTGGCCTGATGTTCCACAATGTCGATCAAGTCATCTTCGGTTAAATCGTCCACTTTTTTTACTTTCTGGATCGCTTGATAAATGGGGACGGTCCCGATCGGAACAGGAGAGATGGCGATGATGGCTTCGCGAATTTTGTCGATGTTTCCCCCCGTCGACAAATCCATGACCGTATCGGCGCCGTAGTGGATTGCCATATGGAGCTTGTCCAACTCTTCCTCTACATTGGAGGTGACTGCTGAGTTGCCGATATTCGCATTTATTTTGCATTTGGAGGCAATCCCGATTGCCATCGGCTTTAGGCTCGTGTGGTTTACGTTTGCCGGAATAATCATTCTCCCGCGGGCAACTTCATCCCGAATCAACTCTTTTGAAAGATTCTCCACTTGTGCCACCGCTTCCATCTCTTTGGTGATCTTTCCCTGACGGGCGTGATGCATTTGCGTGTTGTTCATATCCAATCCTTCCATACCGGTTCGTATCCGGCTTTTGTTATGGCCGCCGCCACTTCGGCGGGGGTCCGATGATCTGATAGTTCAAATTGTTTTCCGGCCTCTTCCGGATGGAGATAGCCACCCGGTTCTGTTTTGGAGCCGGCGCTCATCTGTGTGACGCCGATTTTCAAGAGTCGGTCACGGAGCGCCGGCTTTTCGCGGGTCGATAAAATAATCCCCACTTCGGGGAGCGCCAATCTTAATTGAGCGATGATTTCTGCAAACGCTTCATCGGTGACAGGATGGGGGACCGCAAAATCCGAGGCGCAAGGTTTGAGCCGGGGAAGGCTGATGGTAAATTGGGTCTGCCAATATTTTTTCATCAACCTTTTTGCATGGGCGATCAATTCCGGCATTTCTTCGCGCCACGGGGCCAAACCCAAAAGAATGCCAAGTCCCACAAAGCGCATTTTGGCGCGACAAGCGGCCTCCACAAATTCGAGGCGTTTGTCGTAATCTTTTTTGGGGCCGCCAAGGTGAACCTTTTTATAAATTTCCCGATTGTAAGTTTCTTGATACAAGACAACGCCGTCAACGCCGCATTCGGTCAACTTTCGATAGGCATCCTCTTCAAATGGGGCCACTTCAATGGAAAGAAGGGCGAGTTTGGGTCTTAAAATTTTGGTAATTTCCGTTAAATAATCGAGAGAAACTTTTTTAGGATGCTCGCCCGAAACCAAAAGGAGATGTCGGAAACCTTGGTTGATCAGAAATTGGGCCTCATTGAGGACTGCGTCGATCGTTAACGTCTGTCGCAAAATTTTATTGGGCCTCGAAAAACCGCAATAACGGCACGTATCGATACATTCGTTTGAAAGATAGAGTGGGGCATACATTTGTATCGTGCGACCGAAGCGTTGGATGGTTGCATGATGAGCCTTGTCAAAAAGTGATGGCTCCATCAGAGAATTCCTTTCAATGGGCTCGAGGCTTCTCCCCACATTTTTTCTTCCACCCTTCCGGCGAGAAAGGCCGTTCTTCCCGCTTCAACGCCTAGCTTGAAGGCCTCGGCCATTTTCACCGGATCTTCGGCGGTGGCAATGGCGGTGTTCACCAAAACCGCATCGGCCCCTATCTCCATGGCGGCCGCGGCATGTGAGGGGACGCCCAGTCCGGCATCGACCACAACCGGAACTTGCGCCTGTTCGATGATGATTTCGAGGGCATCCTTTGTTTTAAGACCGCGCGCGGAACCGATCCATGAGCCGAGCGGCATCACCGTGGCGCATCCGACTTCTTCAAGTTGTTTGGCCAAAATCGGATCGGCCTGAATGTAGGGCAAAACGGTAAAACCCTCTTTTACCAAAACTTCGGCGGCTTTTAACGTTTCCGCTCCGTCGGGCAAAAGATAACGGGGGTCGGGGATGACTTCCAGTTTTACCCAATTTCCAATCCCCGCCTCTTTTGCCAGCCTTGCAATGCGGAGTGCCTCCGTCGCATTTTTGGCGCCGGAGGTGTTGGGCAAAAGCCAATACTTTTTGGGATCGATAAATTGCAGGATATCTTTTTCATGCCGACTGATATCGACGCGGCGCAGAGCCACCGTGACCATTTCCGCATGAGAGGCCTCCAGAGCCCTTTTCATGATAGAAAAAGAGGCAAACTTTCCCGTTCCCATCAAAAGGCGGGAGTGGAAGGTCTGATTTCCAATTTTTAAAATATCACCCGCCGGCGACGGCACGGAGGATATCGATTCGGTCACCATTTTTAAGAAAAGTAGTCTCCAAGGTAGAGCGCAAAACGACTTCTTCGTTGAGCGCCACCGCAATCTGTTTCGGATTTATTTTTAATGATTCAATCAGACAGGCCAAAGAGCCCGAAGAGGAAAGGGGGTACTTTTGGCCATTTAAAAAAATTTCGATTTTTTCTTTCACGCTTCCCTCCGCCGGTATAATCCGGATCAGGTTCAAGGGTTTCATCTCAGCCCCATTTTCGACAGGGCACCCCTAGCGAAGGGTCTCGGCTAACACGACTTTATAAGAGAGTCAACAAGGGTTGTTCAAAAATGCCCAGATGCGAGGCAGTCCGACGAGGCCGACTGAGACCTACTTAAACGTAGGTCGCAAGAAGTGTCGAGGAGGACAACGAAGCAGATGGGCATTTTTCAACAACCATTTAATAGGAATTTAACTTGACGGCTTGGGCGAATATTACTTATAGTATTACTTGAAGAATTCAGAGAGTTCATTGATGAAAAAACAGATAGAAATCAAAGTGATGGGCCAAAAATTTATGGTCCGAAGCGATTCAACGGAGGAGTACATTAATCAGGTTGCCGATTTTGTGGATCAGAAAATCAATGAGGTCGTCAAAAATTCAAAAGCGGTGGCCTCATTAAACGTTGCCATCTTGGCAGCGATGAATATTGCGGATGAATATCTGAAATACAGAATGAACCGCGAGAAGCAACATTCGCAAGTCGAAAAAAAGATTCGGGATGTTATTGAATTAATTGATTTACAAGCGTAATAAACATTGAAAGGAGTTTGTTAAAAAATGAAATTTTTGACGGGACAACCTGCGGTGCGCGTGCTTGAACGTAATTATCTTAGAACCGATACTTAAAGCATTAGGGATGTGTCCCTTACTGTGGTGTGCATGCCTGCAACCAATGGTTTGCGGGAAGCCTAAAACAGTAAAATGGATCCCACCTTTATTAAGTTGGGGTTCAATTAAGATAAACGTCACACGGCAAAAGCGGGCCCCGTCGATTTTTTGGGTGCTTGCTTCCAAACAATAAATTGAAGAGATCAAGAAAAATGATTTTGAGAGTTTTTTCGACACGACAGCATTGGAAGAGATGGGTAAGTCTTGAGGGAATGGATCGAGACTGATTTTTCTTGTCCGTTTGGAAATGAGCGCTCGTTCTTGAGGCAATTATGGACTCCAAGAAACAGTGGCGCCAGACAATCTTAGAAAAACGCCAACAATTAGACCCCCGTTTTGTACGGGAAGCCTCCGAAAAAATCGAGAGCGCTTTTTTATCTTTGGAAGAATTTAATCTTGCCGAACGGGTTGGGCTCTATTCCGCCTTTTGCAATGAGGTCGAAACGGTCGGCATTTTTGCAAAGGCTCATGCCTTTCGAAAAGAGGTTTATTATCCCGCGGTTGATAAAAATACCCAAGAGATCTGTTTTTATCGTGTCAAAAGCCCCAAAGATTTGGAGGCGGGCTTCGGCGGCATTTTGGAACCGAAGAAAAAAACGCATCCCCTGAAAAATGTCAATTTTTTGAATTTGATTGTCATCCCCGGCATTGCTTTCGACAAAATGGGAAATCGGATCGGATTTGGTCATGGGTTTTACGATAAACTTTTGGCCCCATTTCGTGGAAAGCGTGTGGCGTTGGCTTATGAATTTCAAATTTGCGATTCCCTCCCTGCACAAACAAGAGATCAGCGGATGGATATCATTGTGACGGAGGAGCGGGTGTTGCGGATTGTTTAACCCGCCACGACTATGTGGCGGTCTCAAGGAGGTTTTACTATGGAATGGATGATTATAATAGCTGTTTTGGGTGTTGGGGTCGGTTTGGGAGGCGGTCTTTATGCGCGCAAAATTGTCGGCAAGAAAAAACTGGAAGAGTCTGAAGCGCGCGCCAAAACTATTTTGGAAGAGTCGGAAAGCAAGGCAAAAAGCATTCGCAAAGAGGCCGAGTTAGAGGCGAAAGATTTGCAGCTAAAATCCAAAGCCGAATTTGAAAAGGAATTTTCCGAAAAGCAGAAAGAGATTCACAATCTCGAAAAGCGCCTGCAATCCAAAGAAGACAACCTCGAAAAGAAATTCAACCTTTTAGAGACAAAAGAAGAGGAATTATTGAAACAGGAAAAATCCCTTCAAGATAAAAAAGGGCAGCTCTCCGTTTTTGAAAGGCAGTATCAAGACCTTATTTTAGAAACGCGGCGTGCCTTGGAGAGGGCGGCTGGCATCACCACCGAAGATGCCAAAAAGCAGCTCAAAGAATCGTTGGTCGAAGATGCCAAAAGAGAAGCCTCGACATCGATGATGAAAATAGAAGAGGAGGCCAAGGCCGAGGCCGAGAAAAAAGCAAAATATATTATTGCCTCCACGATTGAGCGGCTCTCTTCCGATTATGTCTCCGAACGTTCGCTGAGTGTGGTGCCGCTTCCGAATGAAGAGATGAAGGGGCGCATCATCGGCCGCGAGGGGAGAAACATCCGGGCGTTTGAAGCGGCCACAGGCATTGATGTGGTGATTGATGAAACGCCCGAGGCGGTGATCCTCTCCGGTTTTAATCCGGTGCGCCGCGAAATTGCGCGGATCACGATGGAGCGCCTCTTGCAAGACGGGCGGATTCACCCCTCCCGTATCGAAGAGATGGTGGTCAAAGTGACCGACGAAGTGGGCCAAACGATCATCGAGGCCGGCGAACAGGCCTTTCTCGAATTGAAACTGCCGAAGGCCCATCCCGAAATTGTAAAATTGTTGGGGGCTTTGAAATATCGTTTTAGCTATGCACAAAATGTGTTGCGGCACTCGATCGAATGCGGGTTTGTCTGCGGGATGATGGCGGCCGAATTGGGGATTGATGAAATGAAGGCGCGCCGCGGCGGTTTGCTGCACGATATCGGCAAGGCGGTTTCTCATGAGGTGGAAGGGGCCCATGCCTTGATCGGCATGGATTTTTGCAAAAAATACAAAGAGGCGGAAGATGTCTGCCATGCGGTCGGCGCACATCATGAAGATATCCCGCAAATTTATCCGCTCGATTGCCTTGTCGATGCGGCCGATGCGCTCTCCGGCGCAAGGCCCGGGGCTCGCCGCGAAGTTTTGGAGAGCTACATCAAACGCCTGGAAGATTTGGAGCGCATTTCGTTGTCTTTCAAAGGTGTTGAAAAGGCCTATGCCGTGCAGGCGGGCCGCGAAATTCGCGTAATGGTCAATTTTCAAGAGGTGACTGATGCTCAGGCCTTTGTCATCTCAAAAGACATTGCGAAAAAAATTGAACAAGAGATGACCTATCCGGGCCAAATTAAGATAACGGTAATTCGTGAAACACGGGCAACGGAGTATGCTAAATAGGGCGTGGATCGTGAATTGTAGATCGTGAACAACAATGAAGATTCTATGTGTCGGCGATGTTTATGGCGATCCCGGGCGAAAGGCATTGTACCACTTTTTGCCGCGGTTGATTGAACAACACACCATCGATTTTGTGATGGTCAATGTCGACAATGCGGCCGGCGGCAAGGGGATCACCGATAAAATTGCCGAAGAAATTTTGAAACTCCCCATCGACTGCATCACCACGGGAAATCATGTTTGGGAACAGCCCTCCATTTTCCCACATTTAGAAAAAAACTCGATTTTGCGCCCTCTGAATTTGGTGGAAAAAGGGCCCGGCCACGGTTTTTGCATTCTTCCTTCAAAAAAGGGTTTTGAAGTCTGTGTGGTCCATCTTCAGGGGCGTGTTTTTATGGAAGGAAAAGGGCCGCAGATGCGCTCTCCCTTGCGTGCGATGGACGATTTTTTGGCGGGACTCAAATCCAAACCCAAAATTATTTTGGTCGATATCCATGCCGAGGCGACGGCTGAAAAAAGGGTGTTGGCTTGGTATCTCGACGGCCGCGTTTCGGCGGTTGTGGGGACCCACACCCATGTGCAAACCGCCGATGAAGAAATTTTGCCGAAGGGAACTGCCACCATTACCGATTTGGGGATGACTGGCCCGCATCATTCGGTCATTGGGCTGGATGTGGGAACTGCGGTGAATCGTTTTTTGAGTGACGGCCGGTTTAAGAAATTCAAAGTGGCCGAAGAGGATATCCGCCTCGAAGGGCTCTTAATTGATCTGGATGAAGAGACGGGCTCTGCAAAATCGGTAAAACGGATTCGTCAGATTCTTTAAACATCCAGAATTTTTATTTTTTTGCAGGGGAAATAACAAATTCTGTCGGATCGGCTATTCTTGAGTAGTAAGCCATGGTTGCAGAGACGACATCGTAAACTCCGTAAGATTGTTTTCCAGTATCATCCATGACCACGTCTACGGGTGCACCAGAAATGGACGCTACGGTTCCCCCGATGAAAACGACCGCCCCTTTGAGATCTATGTTGGTGTGATCCTTATAAGAATGCAGGGGAGGCTTATCTGCTCCGGTCAAGTCGCGATAATGGTTGTCCATTAGTCCCAGTTCAAGATCACTGGGTTTGCCTTGTTCCATTCCCAGTTGCGTCGGCCAGCCACGCAATTTTCCGGCTACCAATAATGGCACTGAATAATATCCCCTCCCACAATGTGACTCTTCATAATTATTCATCCGAGTCGGATTTGGAATCTCACCCGGTTCGTCGTTTGTTCTTGCCAGATTATGGCCCATGATTACTGTCTCTTCGAAGGGTGTAGACCCGCAATTATTGAAGATATTATAACTGTCCAAATTATCAAAGGGGGCAACGGCAAAAACAGAAATGCCGGCATTTTTGGCTGCCAATAGTGTCTGCCTCAATCGAGCATCACTTGGGGTTTCAGATTTAAAATAGATGTCCAATACGATGGCCTTGGCTCCATCATGAACCGCTTGTTCGACAATATCTGCCAAAACCAAACGACGATCTGCAGTCGAAGCAGAATCATCCATGGCGAAAACAATCGGTTTGAGTTGATGGCTCATAATTCATTTCTCCTATTATCATTATCGGCAGGGCTCAGCCCATAAGTTGCTTGAGTGGGAACATGTAAATTCTGGAAAGAGCAAATTAATGTTTGATTTCAAACACTTTCCGCTTAATTTTTTTATTTTTGAAGAATTATTTTAACACTTTAATCAGAAATAACCCCCCGATTTCCTCTCGCTATTAGTCTTGATAAAAAGGCCAAAAAGAATTAGGCCTGCCAACGGAAAATAGGCAACATGATTAATCGATATCTCATATTGGTTTGCGGACGGCCGGGGAGCGGGAAGAGTACTTTGGCCAAAAATATTGCCAAAGAATTGCGAACTGTTTTGATCGACAAAGATTGCATCGATGAACCTTTTTCGCCGGACGACCGTGGTCCCTTTTATCAGGAAAATATTGAGCCCAAGGCGTATCATGCCTTGTTAAATTTGGCGGCCATCAATTTGGAATTGGGGCAAACGGTTCTTTTGGATGCCCCGTGGACCCACCAGATGTTTCGGCAGGAAGAATTGGCGCCGCGGGTTTTGGAAGTGGCCAAAAAGGCCGGTGCAAAATTGATGGTTTTGGATGTCAACGTTTCTGAGGAAACGCTGCGTCAGCGCTTGATGAAACGTGGCTTGAAAAGGGATTCGGAAAAATTTTCCAAAGAAGGGTGGGAGGCTTTTGCAAAACGGATGCAATTGGGTCGAAAAAATCCGCTTCCTCATTTTGTGATTGATGGCGAAAGGAGTCCTGAAGAATGTCTGCAACAGGCGATAACCGCTCTGCAAATGAAGTTTTAAATTTGTTGGAAAAGGCCAAAGTTTTGGTTTTTGATTTTGACGGGACACTGGTCGATTCCAATGAAATCAAGCGAAAAGCCTTTGAGCAATGCTTTGCCGATTATCCCAAATATTTTGGTGCCATCATCGAATATTGCCGGGGGAATAATCACACCCCGCGCCAAATCAAGTTTCGCCATGTTTTTGAAAATATTTTGCAACAGCCCTACACGCCGGAAATCGAAAAAGAGATGTTGGATCGTTATGCCTCAGAAACAACGGAGCCGGTGATGGCAGCCGCAGAAATTCCGGGGGCAACACGATTCTTGCAAAACGTTTTTTTGAAGAAGGACATTCATCTTCTCTCCAGCACCCCGCATCCGTTTTTGGAGATCATTTTGGAGGGGCGAGGTTTGCGAAAATATTTTAAAAGAGTACAGGGGGCCCCTGTCAATAAAACGGATTGGTTAAAAGAATTTGAGAAAGAGGATGTTTTTATTGGCGATTCTAAAGAAGATTGCCGTTCGGCAAAGGAGGCAGGGATTTCCTTTGTCGCGGTGGGTGGAGAGTTGAAAGGCGAGACAAAATATTGGATAGACAATTTTGAAAAGTTTTTTTAAGGAGAGGCTATGTCCTTCAAAATTGCCATTGGCGCTGACCATGCCGGTTTTGAGTTAAAAGAGCATGTCAAATCGTATCTCCAATCAAAAGGCCATGAAGTGATCGATGTCGGCTGTCCTTCCAAAGAGAGATGTGATTATCCCGATTATGGCTCCAAGGCGGCTAAGGCGGTTGCGGATGGGAAGGCCGATCGGGGTGTGTTGATTTGTGGCTCTGGAATCGGCATGTGCATGGTCGCCAATAAAATTCCGGGCATTCGCGCGGCGGTTCTTCGGAGTTTTGACGATGCCCGTTTGAGCCGCGAACATAATGATGCCAATGTTGCCTGTTTGGGGGGTCGCATTAGCGCTGTCCATCAGGCTGAATCTCTCCTCGAAACCTTTTTGAATACCCATTTCGAAGCCGGCCGCCATACCGCGCGTGTCAAAAAGATCGAATCGACAACAAAATAGCTCTATGTTAGGCACCGTAACAGTAGGGGACGTTCCACCAAAATTTTGACGGTGGTGTCAAAAAGCGTCAAAATTTTGATGGAACGTCCCCTTAGGAGAATGTATGTCCCATTTGGCACAATTTGACCCCGAAATTTCACAATCAATTCATAATGAAATCAATAGGTTAGAAGAGACTCTTGAATTGATTCCTTCAGAGAATCTGGTCAGCCGTAATGTGCTGGAGGCCTTGGGTTCTGTGATGACGATCAAATATGCCGAAGGGTATCCGGGCAAGCGCTATTATGGCGGTTGCGAATATGTCGATCAGGCCGAAGATTTGGCAAGGGAGCGTCTCAAACAGATTTTCAAAGCCGAACATGTCAATGTCCAACCCCACTCCGGCTCACAGGCTAACATGGGGGTCTATTTTTCCGTTTTGAAACCGGGCGATACCATTTTGGGAATGGATTTGAAACACGGCGGCCATTTGACCCACGGCTCGCCGGTCAATTTTACGGGCCAATTATATAATGTCTTTTTTTATGGTGTTGATCCCGAAACGGAGAGGATTGATGATGATGTCGTTCGCAAATTGGCCCATTTGCACAAACCAAAATTGATCGTTACGGGTGCCTCCGCATATTCTCGCGATATCGATTTTAAAAAATTTCGTGAAATTGCCGACGAGGTGAAGGCTTTGCTGATGGCCGATATTGCCCATCCCGCCGGTTTGGTGGCAGCCGGCCTCCATTCCGATCCGGTTCCCCATTGTCATTTCGTCACCTCCACCACCCATAAAACTTTAAGGGGTCCGCGCGGAGGACTTGCCATGTGCACGGCCGAATTTGCGAAAGCCCTCGACAAAACCATTTTTCCGGGTATCCAAGGTGGGCCGCTCATGCATGTGATTGCGGCAAAAGCGGTTGCGTTCAAAGAGGCGCTCCAACCGGAATTTAAAAAATATGCGGCCCAAATTATTGCGAATTGCAAAACCCTCGCAAAGACATTGCAAGACGGCGGCTTCCGGATTGTCACCGGCGGCACCGACACCCATCTCTTTTTGGTCGACTTGACGGAAAAAAATATCACCGGCAAAGAGGCCGAAGAGGCTTTGGGTTGTGCCGGCATCACCGTCAACAAAAATACAATCCCGCGCGAAACCCGCTCGCCGTTTATCACGAGCGGCATCCGGATGGGAACGCCGTGTGTGACGACACGGGGGATGAAAGAAAAAGAGATGATCCAGATCGGCGGTTGGATTGCCGAGGTGCTCACAGAGATCAACAACACAAAGCGCCAAGCGGCCATTCGTGAAGAAGTCAAAAAACTATGCAAATTATTTCCCTTTTATGAATTGCCCCTTTTGCAAAAATCCTGACAGCAAAGTGATCGACTCCCGAGAGTTGCAGGAGGGGGAAATGATCCGACGCCGGCGCGAATGTGAAAAATGCGGCGAGCGTTTCACCACGTATGAACGGATCGAAGAAATTTTGCCGGCCGTGATTAAAAAAGACGGTCGTCGCGAGGTGTTTGACCGTGCAAAAATTTTGGCCGGTGTTCGCAAAGCGTCGGAAAAAAGGCCGATCAGCATGGCTACCATGGAGGCGTTGGTCGATCGTGTTGTCCGGTCGGTACAGGAACTGGGTGTTGAAGAGATGGAAAGCGCCAAAATCGGCGAAAAGGTGATGGAAGAATTGCATCTGCTCGATGAAATTGCCTATGTCCGCTTTGCCTCTGTTTATCGGTCATTCAAAGACATCAACGAATTTATGAAAGAGCTGAAAGATTTGCTCGGGAGACAAAAATAGTTTATGGCAAGACGTTCCCATGCACAATTTATGGCGCGGGCCGTGGAATTGGCGGCAAAAGCTAAGGGGCATACCTCGCCTAACCCGATGGTCGGCGCGGTCATCGCCCGTCAGGGGCACATTATTTCCGAAAGTTATCACAAACAGGCCGGCCAGGATCATGCTGAAGTAGCGGCGCTCAAGAAACTCAAAAAAGGAGAAGTGAAGGGGGCCACACTTTATGTCACGATGGAACCGTGCTGCCATTATGGCAAAACGCCGCCCTGTGCCCCAAAAGTAATCGAATCGGGAATTAAAAGAGTTGTTATCGGTTCGCGCGATCCGAATCCGCAAGTGAATGGAAAGGGGGTCCGCTGGTTGAAAGAGGCCGGTCTCGAAGTGATTGAAGGCGTTTTACAAGAGCGCTGCGAAGAACTCAATCGTCCCTTCGAAAAATATATCGTCACAAAAACACCCTATGTCACACTCAAAGTGGCCATGACACTCGATGGAAAAATTGCGACGGCGGCAGGAGAGTCGCGCTGGATTAGTAACACGTTGAGCCGAAAATATGTTCATCAAATGCGCGATGAAGTGGATGCCATTGTCATTGGGGCCAATACACTCAAAACGGATGATCCGTTGCTCAACATTCGTCTGGTCTCTCCCAATAATGGCCGTCAGCCGATGGTGGTGGTGGTCGATCAAAAGCTCGATGTGCCGCTGAGCCGACGGCTTTTTTCAGTGAAGGGAAGGCGCGTTGTTTTTGCAACGACGTGGATGTCGCCCGAGGAAAATCGCCGTGCGTTGATTAATATGGGGGCTGAAGTTTGGCCTCTCGATGCCGATTTAGCCGGCCGTGTCGATTTGAAATCATTACTGAGACTATTAGCCGAAAAACAGATCGTCCATCTTTTGGTGGAGGGGGGGGGAGGACTTTTTTCTTCTTTCATTTCTCAAAAGTTGGTCGACCGCGTAGTCTGTTTTGTGGCCCCGAAACTTTTAGGAGGCCAAGCCCTCGACTGGCTCCCCGAACTCAACATCCGCTCCATGGAAGAGGCCTTTGAGCTCGAAACCCTCTCGGTCAAAACATTGGGGGACGACATTTTATTTGAAGGGGAGTTGAAGAAATAATTATGTTCACCGGCATTATTGAAGGAACGGGCAGAGTCAAGACGATCCATCAGAAGGAAGAGGGTCTTCAACTGGAAATCGCCGTCGATTTTAATCTGGAACAAACGAATGTCGGCGAATCGATTTCGGTAAACGGCTGTTGCCTCACCATTACCTCCCGTCTCGGCGATACCTTTTGGGCCGATGTCAGTCTCGAAACCGTGGCCAAAACCACGTTGGCCGATTTAAAAGAGGGCTCGGCCGTCAATCTGGAACGTCCGCTGAAAATGGGAGAGCGGATTGGCGGGCATCTTGTTCAAGGCCATGTTGACGGTGTTGGGGTGGTGGAAGCAATTATCGATTTGGGAGAGAGTAAAAGATTAGAGATTTGTGCCCCGGAAAATTTGATCCGTTATATTGTCGAAAAAGGCTCTATCGCTATCGATGGGGTGAGCCTTACCGTGAATAAAGCAGAGGGGAAACACTTTTCCGTCATGATCATCCCGCATACACAGGCTAAAACGACCTTTCAGGGCCTTCAAAAGGGGACACCGGTCAATTTGGAGGTTGACATTATCGGCAAATATGTAGAGAAACTGACCCACTTGGACAGCGAGGAGTATCAAAAAGGGACCAAAATAACTGAAGAATTTTTAAAGAAACACGGGTTTTGAAATGACCATTCTCAATTTACAAGGTGAACGGGAATCGAGTATCGCCTCGGTTAAACAGGCCGTTCAGGATTATAAAGAGGGCAAAATGGTGATTTTGGTCGACGATGCCGATCGCGAAAATGAAGGCGATTTGGCTATTGCGGCCGAGGCTATAACCCCTGAAATGGTCAATTTCATGGTCAAGTATGCCCGTGGTCTCGTCTGTCTTTCTCTGGCTCCGGAATTGGCCGATAAACTGGAACTCCCCCCCATGGTTTTTGAAAATACCTCTCGTTTTGAAACCGGTTTCACCGTTTCTATCGATGCCAAAGAGGGGACGACCACCGGCATTTCGGCGGCCGATCGTGCATTGACCATTCGCAAAGCGGTGGATGACGCTACCCGGCCGCACGATTTTGTCCGGCCCGGTCATATTTTTCCGCTCCGTGCCAAAAAAGGCGGGGTCTTGGTGAGGACCGGCCAGACGGAAGGTTCTGTCGATTTGGCAAAGATGGCCGGTTTTAAAGAGGCGGCCGTCATTTGCGAAATTATGAACGACGATGGGAGCATGTCCCGTCTTCCCGATCTCGAAAAATTTGCAAAAGAACATCATCTTCATATTGTCTCGATTGCGGATATCGTTCGTTATCGACTCAAAAATGAGTCGCTCATCATCAAAGATTCCGAGGCCAAACTCCCTTCCGAATACGGCGGCGATTTTAAACTCGTCTCTTTCAAAAGTCTCGTTGATGGTAAATTTCATGTGGCCATTGTGAAGGGGATTATTCAGCCTGAAAAACCGGTTTTGGTTCGGGTCCATTCGGAATGTCTGACCGGCGATGTCTTCGGTTCGGAGCGTTGCGATTGCGGCGAACAACTTCGCGCCTCTTTAAAAATGATTAGCGAAACCGGAAGCGGCGTCCTCCTTTATATACGCCAAGAAGGACGTGGCATCGGCTTGCATAACAAAGTAAAGGCTTATGCCTTGCAGGATGAGGGACTGGATACAGTCGAGGCAAACCATCGGCTCGGTTTTAAGGCCGATTTGCGTGAATACGGGATCGGGGCGCAGATTTTATCAAGTCTCGGTGTTAAAAAGATGCGGCTCCTGACCAACAATCCGAAAAAAATTGTGGGACTGACCGCTTATGGATTGGAAATTGTCGAACGGGTCCCGATCGAAACAGAACCGAAACAGCACAACCGGCGTTATTTGCAAACCAAAAGAGACAAACTGGGCCATATCCTGAGTAAAATTTGATGTGTCGATTTGCCATCATTTTAAGCCGCTTTAACGAACATATCGGCTCCAAATTATTGGAGGGGGCCAAGGCAACGCTCCTCCGCGCCGAAATTTCTGAAAAAAATATCGATATTATTTATGTCCCGGGTGCCTTTGAAATTCCGCTGGCCGCAAAAAAACTGGCGGCAACCAAAAAATACGATGCGATCATCGCGTTGGGTTGTGTGATTCGCGGCGGGACCATTCATTTTGAACAGATTTGTCAGCAAGCCGCATCGGGTATTCAGCAGGTAGCCTTGGAAACCGGTGTGCCGGTTACCTTCGGAATCATCATGGCCAACACGGCCGAGCAGGCGTTGGAGCGGGCCGGTGGTTCTTTAGGAAACCGCGGTGACGAGGCGGCCCGCGCGGCCATCGAAATGACACAACTCGGTTTTTAAAAATATGGGAAGCAGACGACAATCACGCGAATATGCTTTGCAGATGCTTTATCAACTGGAGATATCTCAGGATAATCTGGATCATGTGTTGCAGCATTATTGGGAGAGACAAACCGAAGAAGATGAAGAAACAAAAGAATTCGCCAATTTTTTGGTGAAGGGGGTTGAAGGGCAAAAAAGTGAGATCGATGCCTTTATCGTAAAATATTCAGCTCATTGGAAACTGTCACGGATGGCGGCGGTCGATAAAAATATTTTGCGGCTGGCTGTTTTTGAATTGAGGAATTGCCAAGATATTCCACTCAAGGTAACGTTGAACGAAGCGATCGAGATCGCCAAAAAATTCGGAAGTGAAGAGTCGGGTTCTTTCATCAATGGCGTTTTAGATAAGATAGCCAAGGAAGTTAAAAAAACTGGGGAGTAGATCATGAGTGTTGTCATTATCGGAGCGGGGGATGTCGGTCTCCATTTGGCTAAACGGTTGGTGGCGGAAAAAAAGGATGTTCTCGTTATTGAAAAAGAGGAAAAGAAAATCCGTCGGTTGACTGATGAGATTAACTGTAAAGCCATCACCGGTTCTGGTTCCAATCCGGCTGTTTTAAAAGAGGCCGGTGTGGAAAAAGCCGAAATGCTCATCGCGGTCACCGATTCGGACGAGGTCAACATTACGGCTTGCACGTTGGCGAGTCTCCAATCCCATGTCCCAATCAAAATTGCCCGTGTTCGTCAGGAGAGTTTTTCCGATCCCGAGGCTCAGGCCGAATTCAACATCGAAAAATTGGGGATCGATCTGATCATCAACCCTGAAAAACAGGCGGCCGAGGAAATTTTGAATATTTTGACTGTCCCGGGTGCGGTCGAAATTCTCAAATTTCTGGACGATCGTGTCCGTCTGATCGGCGCCAAAGTGATGCCGACTTGCCAACTTTTGGGAATCCCGTTCGAAGAGCTCAACAGTTTGAGACAAGAACTCAATATTTTGGTCGCCGCCATTTTTCGAAGCCACCAATTCATTATCCCGAAAGGGTCGGATGTGATGAAAGAGGGGGATTTGATCTATTATGTCTCCGTCGCCGAAAAAATTCCGAAGATCATGCAATATCTGGGACACAGTTCCGAGCCGATCAAACGGGTGATGATCGACGGGGGCGGAAAAATCGGTCTCGATCTGGCCAAAAGTTTGGAAAAAGAAGGGGTCTCCGTCAAAATTGTGGAGAACGATTCACAGCGTTGCTCCGTTTTGATTCGCAATCTTGACAAAGCGGTTGTTTTAAACGGCCTCGCCACCGATCAAGACCTGCTCAATCAGGAAAATATCAAAAACATGGATGCCTTTGTGGCAGTGACTTCGGACGATGAAAATAACATCCTTTCGAGTCTTTTGGCCAAGCGTTTGGGGGCCCCGTGGGTCATTACGTTGGCCAATCAAACCGCTTATGTCCCATTGGTCACAACGATCGGTGTCGATGTGGTGATTAACCCGCGCCTTTTGGCGGCCGGCGCCATTTTGCAATATGTCCGCCGTGGCAAAGTTTTGTCGGTGGCCAGTCTCAGAGATGAAATTGAACTGATTGAGGTGGAGGCGTTGGAGAGTTCCGAACTGGTGGAAAAAAAGATTAAGGATATCGATTGGCCGGAGCAATCGCTGGCTTTGGCGTTAGAGAGGGGAGAAGAGGTGATCATTCCCACCGGCGAGACGGTGATCTATCCCCATGATAAGGTTCTGCTTTTTACCGCAAAAGAGGCCATTCCAAAAATGGAAAAGTTATTGACCGTAAAATTAGAATATTTTTAGACGAGAGATCCTTCGCCCCTTCGGGGCTCAGGATTGCTCAGAAAATGAAAAAATTTCATTTTCTGAGCAACTTTTTTGGCGGCTAGTCGATGAATAGGGTGCAATGAGAAAATCTCTCTCTCTATTGTTGCTCGTCTTTTTTATCGGCTGTCATGCCGGTTCCTCTTCTATTCCCGATTCCGATAATTCGCCAAACCCTGATACTTCGCTTGACGATGGTGCCTCAAAAAATCCACCACCACCACCTCCTCCTTCCGTGGCCCTTTCCAGTTCTTTAGACGATCATTTCTTTATCGGTTCCGTCAGCGAAGATAGCTCCGGCGATCTGAATTTTTGGCGGACAAATGGGACGGTTCGTGCCCGCTATATCTACATCAACGGAGGCTTTAGCGGCGGTTGGCGAACGTGGGGCGCCCAAGATGGAGACCGCGCCATCAACTATATTCGCAACAGCATTTCTTTCGGGATGATTCCATTTTTTGTTTATTATCAAATTCCGGGTGGCGGGGGTGAGAGTCCATCTGGTGACCTCTCCAATATGCAAAGTTCCACTTACATGCGCGATTATTTTCTCGATCTCAAATTTTTTCTCGATATCGTTAAACGGGAGGGGAATGGAAGAGAGGTCGGCGTCGTTTTAGAGCCCGATTTTTTGGGTTACATGATGCAAAACTATACTCGAGACCCCTCCACACTCCGCGCCGCAGTGGTGGCGGCTTATGCGAGCGGCGTTTTGACGAATAGCGATACCCAATTTCCCGATACACTTAAAGGGTTGATCGAGGTGATTAATTATATCATCCGAAAATATGCCCCGAATGCTCGGTTTGGATGGATGGTCAATATCTGGGCTTCACCCGGAATCCATCACGGTATTCCCGTCAATGGATTGTGCCGTGTCAGCGATACGGTCGGCGTGGCGGCGGCGGAGAGTATTGTCAGGGCCGAGGCGGCCGAGGTGGCCCAGTTTTACAAAAATGCCGGTATTTTGACAAACGATGCGAAATGGGTCTTTATCGACAAATATGGCCTCGATGGAACCGGCAATTACTGTTCCAATCCGAATACCAATCCGTCGGCCTGTATCTGGTTTTGGAATTCCGACCACTGGAATAATTATCTTCATTTTATAGACGAGCTTTATAAAGGACTGCAAATACCGGTTGTGCTGTGGCAAATACCGATTGGGCATCTGAATAATTCCAAATTTCTCAATCCGACGACGGGACAGACTTTTCCCCCTCTTCTGGATGTCGCCCGCAGCCATGAAGATAGCGCCCCCGATTTTATTTTGGGAGATACATTTCAGCCGAGCACCTCGCAAAGACTCAGTTATTTCGGAAACGTTTCCGATCCCAAGACAACCAAAACAGGCAATACGATTACGATTCAGTCCCATGCCGACGAGTTTATTCAGGCGGGGGTGGTTGGTGTCTTGTTCGGCGCCGGTGTCGGGTTATCCACAGATTTTGATTCAGACAACAATTGGTGGATCACAAAGGTCAAAGAGTATTATCGGAGTC
>JAHFSU010000058.1 GCA_023265595.1 Deltaproteobacteria bacterium | reverse complement strand
GGCTTGCAAAACAGAATGCCGCGGGCCCAGATTTTTTTCTACATCCTCTCGCAGTTTTTTGGCGCTATTGCCGGCGTAGGGTTGGCCCATGCCATGTTTGGTGAACCGATCTTGATGGTTTCCGTCCATCCGCGGGAGGGATATTCCCAGTTATTGGGAGAATTTATCGCCACCTTCGGACTTCTTTTGACAATACTGGCTTGCATAAAACATCGGCCGAGTGCCGTTGCCGCAGCCGTTGGCCTCTATATCCTTGCCGCTTTTTGGTTTACCTCCTCCACATCCTTTGCAAATCCGGCGGTCACATTGGCCCGTGGTTTGACAAACACATTTTCAGGCATAAGGCCCGTGGACATTCCAGGTTTTATCCTAGCACAGCTCGCCGGTGCGGCGTCGGCCATGTTTTTATGTCGGTTTCTTTTTTCCGAGAAAACATAAACGATCATTCCGAAGAAGTCCTTTACAGACTCCATAAAATTTGAACAACTCCCCCTCCATGTACATCATAATCGGCGGGGGGGTGGTGGGATTGCATGTGGCGATTGCGTTGGCAGCCAAACCGGGCCATCCCGAAATCTTTGTTCTCGAAAAAGAAAAATTTTTGGGAGACCACACGAGCGGACGCAATTCCGAGGTAATTCATGCCGGTTTTGCCTATCCGGTCGGCTCCAACAAAGCAAAATGGTGCGTGGAAGGAAATGCCTTGACCTACGAATGGTGTGATCTCCTAAAGGTTCCCCATAAAAAATGTGGAAAATGGCTTGTGGCTTTTAACGAAGCAGAAGTGCCGGCGTTGGAAGGGACGCTTAAAAATGGTGCAGTCTGCGGTGTTCCCGACATGCGCCCGGCTACGACGGCGGAACTGAAAACAAAAGAGCCGGAGATCAACGATTTCGCCGGCGTTATTTTTGCCAAAACCTCCGGCATGATGGATGTTGCCTCCTACATCCGCGCGCTCGAGCGCTATTTCGCGGCGCAGGAAAATTGCCACATTATTTATCCGTGCGGGGTGAACGGCATCGATGCGCAAAAAAATATTATCGAAACCAATCGCGGGCCGATGGAATATTCTCTCCTCGTCAACTGCGGCGGACTTTGGGCCGATGCCGTCTATAAAATGGCTTGCGGTCAAAAAGATTTTCGGATCAAGCCGTTCAAAGGGGAATATATGATTTGGCGCAAAGGAAAAATCAACGAGGTGATCTATCCTGTGCCGCGCCGCTTTTTGCCGGGCGGCGATAAAGACAAACGGTTGGTTTCTAGCATGGGGATTCATCTCCATCGCGGCGTCGGCGGCGATCTGTATGTGGGCCCGACGCAAGTCGAACTCGATTGGGATCAGAAAAATGACTACACCATTGTGACCCCGCCCGAAATTTTTGCCAAGGAGGCGAATCAATATATTCAAGGGGTTCGAGAGGAAGATTTACAGCCGGCCTATGCGGGAAACCGCCCCAAACTCTACATCGATGGCCAACCCTACGGCGATTTTTTGATCGCGGTCGAAAAAAACCAGATTCACGCCTTGGGTACCGATTCGCCGGGACTCACCGCTTCGCCAGCCATTGGCAAAGAGGTTTCCAGAATTGTTTCGAGCGGCTTGTGACGTTTGGGCTCCGTAATTTTGGGAATGAGAATCAACCATGCAACAACCTGCACCACGGAAGCCGTAATAAACGCCAAATAATAAGAAGAAAAAAAGAGATGATTATGGACGAGCAATCCTCCCGCCATCCCGCCGCAAAGGGCCGCCATTCCGTTGAGCGCTCCATAATAGGAAATGTAAGCGGGACGGTTTTTGGCGGTGGTGGCATCGAGCAAAAATTTGAGAAGTACAATATCAAAGCCGCTCCAAACGATGCCGCGAAAGGCCTGTACGCAAAAAAGATAGAAAAGATGATGGGAGAAGAGCCAGAGAAGATGGCTCAATCCAAAAAAGAGTCCGGTAAAAATCAGAACATTTTTATTTCCCAATTTGTCGGCCAGATTTCCCCAAATCGGATAGAAAGCAAATTTGGCGACGACGAGAGTCGCAAACAAAACACTGAAGATAAAATAATTGATTTTCAAATCTTCGAGCAAATAGGGGGAGACAAAGGTATGGGATATAAAAATAGCAAAATTGACGAGGCAGGCATAAACCACAAATCGCCCATAATTATTTTGAAAAATATTTTTCAAAAAATTTGAAAAAGAGGGCCTGTTTTCTTTGGGGTGCGGTACAAAAGGGGGATCATCAATTTTTTTCAGGAGGGGAAGAGACAAAATCTGAACCAAGGCCCCGGCGCAATAGACGATGCAGAACCCGATAGCGGCCATGTGCCATCTATTCGTCATCCATTTTAAAAAAAAGCCGGCGATAAGCGAAGCGACAAAGATCGCAATGTGATGCAGTTTTGTCCGGTGGCCGAAAAACTCTCCCCGTTTGTTTTCATCGACCACATCGCCTACCCAACTGCTCCGTGCAGGAACGACCAATTGTTGCGCTATTTGATAAATGCAAAAACCGATGATAATGGCATTGACCCCGGCATTCCCCAAAAGGAAGGCAAAGCCCATGAGAAAAGAGGTTAGCGCAATGATGCCAATGCTCGATTGCACCATCCTTTTTCGGCTTCCGATTTTTTCCATGAGGTAGGGCGCTTTAAGCTGGATCAGAGAGGCCAAAAAAAGAGGGAGAGATACCAACAAGGCGATTTGAAACGAATGGGCCCCTAAAAGGAGGATATAAGCGGTGGCGTAGAGATCGACCAGACCGACAACGGCTCCTCCCACACCCCCCTCCCATATAAAGAGTTTGGTATTTTTCAAGACAAAACGATTTGTATCTTATTTTTGTGCCAAAAGGTAGTGCTCGTCCACCGGTGTGGACTAGCAAAAATCGGTGTCGTCGGTGTCGTAGCTGCCCGCATCTTGCGAAGCAAGGGCTGCTTTTGGGTGGATGACTGCCGATAACGCCAAAAACATCAGTAAAATCAGGCAAATCCTTCTTGCCATTTTTTCCTCCCGGGCCCGATGTTTAAGGTTTACGGGCCTCTCACTATAGTTATCGGCAGAAAGGACCCAAAAGTTGCTTGGAGTTTGGCCCAGTTTGGTCCAGATTTGGCCCAACAATTCTATTGTTGATTATCCGGATTATCAGCATTAGTATTGTGGGATGGAATTGAAGCGCCTCTTAAATCTCGCCGAATTATTGGAGAAAAAGTCCTTCTTTTTGCTGGGGCCACGTTCAACAGGCAAAACCTATCTCATCCGCCAGCAATTGAGGGAAAAAGCTCTCATTCTGGATTTATTGAGAACAGAATTATTTTTGCGCCTCAACGAAAGTCCATCTGAATTGGAGGGAATTATTTTTTCTCAGCCGAGAGATACCCGGATTGTTGTCCTTGATGAAATCCAAAAAATTCCCGAATTGTTGGATGAGGTTCAGCGTCTTATCGAAGAGAAGCATCTCCAGTTTTTGCTCACCGGAAGCAGCGCACGCAAACTTAAAAAAGGGAGAGCCAATCTTCTTGGGGGGAGGGCATGGACGGCCCATTTGTATCCACTCTGTTGGGCGGAGATGCCTCAATTTAATCTCGATCGATATCTTCGTTATGGGGGGCTTCCCCACGTTGTCACAAGCTCCAATCCTGAGGAAGAATTAGATGCTTATGTTCAGGTTTATTTGAAAGAAGAAATTTTGGCGGAAGGTTTGATTCGCAAAATACCCCCTTTTTCCCGTTTTTTGAAAACGGCCGCTCTCTCCAACGGGACACAACTCAATTTTACACAGATCGGGAATGATTGCGGTGTTTCCCCCTCAACGGTGAGGGAATACTACGCCATTCTTGAAGATACTCTGATCGGTTTTTTGCTGGAGCCGTGGACGGCCTCGAAAAAACGAAAAGCAATACAAACGGCCAAGTTCTATTTTTTTGATACGGGAGTTACCCATACGATTGCCGGAACAAAAACGATCGATCGCAACTCCAATATTTATGGCAATAGCTTTGAACAGTTTATCGGAATGGAATTGAGGGCCTATCTCGATTATCGACGGATCAAAGAGCCCCTCTCTTTTTGGAGAACCACACATGATTTTGAAGTCGATTATCTTGTGGGGGATCGTGTAGCCATTGAAGTCAAGGCGACGAAAAAAGTGACCGGCAGAGATTTAAAAGGACTTTTGGCATTGCAGGAGGAGGGTATTTTTAAAAATTTTTATCTTGTCAGTCACGACCGTATTGAATCGAAAAAGGAAAATCTCCATCTTCTGCATTGGGAAACTTTTCTGGATAAATTGTGGAAGGATCAGTTAATAGTCTTGACTACCTCGTAGTCTCTTTGAGTTGTTCGATCGCTTTTGCGGCGGCTTGGCGGACATTTTCATTTTCATGGGTTTTTTCTATCGCCTCTAATTTAAGAAGGGCGATTGATGCCGCCTCCGGGCCCAAATTGCCAAGGGCACTTATAGCGAAGATAACAATGTCATCATTGGGATCGGTCAAAGCTTGCATCAGAAAAGGGATGCTTAAAACGGCCACTTTGGGCATTTGCCCCAGAGTTTCTGCGACATTTTTGCAAACGCTCGAGTCTTTATCCTCCAGACGTTTTCCAAGCACCTCCACCAGCGGCGCCGCTTTTTCTCCCAAGTTGGTCAAAAAATTTTGAGCCCCCTTTATTTCCCTAAAATTCATTCTCGCCAATTCCTTTTTTAATTCGTCAATGACGCTGTTTCCCATTGTTGCAAGCAATCTTTCTGCTTCGTCCACCAAATGATGTTTTTCAAACTGATAATGATCTGGGTCTGTTAAGATGGTAATCAGTAAAGGGCCCCATTCCGGGGATGGGGTGATCGTTGGATCGATAACTAAAAGTGTACCCAGAGCCATGCCTCGAGTTAAAAGAGGGCGCTTTTTGTCGACCAATATTTTTTGCAGGGTCGGTTTTGCCTTTACCGCATGAGGGCCCAATTCTTGCAGTTGCTCAAAATCAACATCGATTCCGTATTTTTCTTCTCCTATTGCATCCATTAATTGATCTACTTTAGCATTCGCCGGGCGGAGGCGATCGGGCCCTGCCAGATCCTCGATAAATTCTTTTGAAAGCCCCGCCTCTTGAAGGTCTGCAATATTTTGATTGGTGAGGGGGCCATGGAGGTTTTTATTTAAGACATTCTCTAAAACACGTTTTTGCCTTCCGGTTATTTCCTCAATCTCTTTTTCACTCTCTCCAAAATTTTTCTCCCAGTCATGGAGATAAAGATTCAAAACCTGCTCCGGCGGATTCATCATGGCCCAATGGATGTTGTCGCGATTGTACCCTAAAAATAATATGCCAGTAGCAGCCGCGGCACCAATGAACAATGACCGACCTATATGCTTCATGGCCCACCCAAATTGAGAAGGTTCTTTTCGTTCTGCCACAGCGGCTTTCGGTTTTTCTGCTTTACCCGCAAGCTCCGCGAAAATTTCGCCGCTCACCTGATGAGCGGCCATCCCCACCTTCACCGCCTCTGCGTAGACCTCCAATTTATTCTGATCACGATAGGCAAGCAACTCCGTCGCAATTGCCATAAGTCGGCCAAAGGCGATGTTTCGGTTTTGTCCAATTCTTCCTTTTTTTGATCGGTCATCAAATCCGTATCCGGCATAATAATCTTCAAAGAGAAGGGTCATGCTGGTGCGGAGCCCTCTTGTCATCGGCAGTGTTGTTTTTTCGGCACCCGTTTTCAAAACCTGAAGGGCGTGATGGATGTCGTAGAGATCGTTCGATGGGCTATCTAAATCGTCAAGGTCATAACCCCTTAAAAAACTGTAGAGGTTGTCGGGTTTTTGCAAAATAGAATGGCCTGTTACACCCAAAAAAATCTGGGTTGTTGCAATGTTGGCAGGATTGAGACCCAAAAGCAGATTCATAAATTATTTCACCTTTTCTTTCAGTTTTTCGATCGCCTCTCTGGAGGCTTTGCTAAGCGGTGTATCGGTGCCCGAATTTTCTTCTGCCATTTTTTCCAGATAGGGGAGGGCAATTTGTGCCGACTCCTCACCCAGTTCAACAAGGGCATCGATGGCGGCAGAGACCACTTCATAATTAGGATCGGATAGGGCCTTGATTAAATAAGGAATGCTGGAGACAGCCACCTTGGGCATTTTGCCCAAGGTTTGTGCCGTCGATATGGCAACGTTAATATCAGTATCTTCCAACCTTTTTCCAAGCACTTCTGCCAACGGCTCTGCCTTTTCTCCCAAGTTGGTCAAGATCGGTTGGATTGCAGTAAGTTCGTCAAGATGCATTTTGGGGATTCTTTTTTTGAGCTCTTCAACCGTCGACTCTCCCAATTGTTCCAAAACTTTTTGTGCGGTTTTAGTTGTATCTTCGTCTTGGCTCTTATATAAAATTGTGAGGATGGCTAGGCCCCATTCCGGTGATGGAGGGGTGTCGGGGGCAATGGTCAAAAGGGCACGGAATGCCGCATTTCTTGTTTCAAAAGCAAACTTGGAATTCTTCAGGATATTTTCTATTGCTACCGTTCCCCCTTTTGCCTGAGGGCCAAAACGAGCTAGTGTGCGAAGTGTTCTGCGGCTTTTCTCTTCTTCATTATCATCAAATTTATTTTTATTCGGCTTGGCCCCTTCCAGCTTTTTGATCAGTTCGGCTGTCATAGCCCTTGTGGGATTTAGACGATCGGGCCCTGCCAGCTCCTCGATAAAATCTTTTGAAAACTCAGCCTCTTGAAGGGCTGAAATATCTTCGTCAGAAAGGGGTCCTTTCAATTTGCCCAAAACAGTTTCCAAAATGCGGGCCTGCCGGCCGGTGAACCCTTCTATTTTTGAATAGGTAAATGGATAGCCTTGATCATCTTTGATCTCCACTGCGTCGGAATAAAGGGCCAGTGTTTTTTCGACGGGGCTCATTCTCAGCCATTCTGTGTTTATATATACGCTGTGCCCCACAAGGTAGATGACAGCGCCCAAAAATGAAGTGACTATCGGATGACGCACCATCCAATGTTTTGCACGCAAGCTTTTATAGAGTGATAGAGATGGCGGTTCATCAGCTTTGAGCGGTGCTGCCGGTTCTGGTTCTGCCCCCGGTTCCGGTTCGGGAGGTATGGGGGGCAATTCGTTAAAGACCTGATGCACCATCATTCCGGAAGCCACCGCCTGATTGAAGGCCTCTAACTTTTCGTCACCGTTAAATTCCATCACCAACGCCCTTGCGATATCCATCAGACGGCCAAAAGCAATTTCAGTATTTCTTTCGAAGTGTCTGTGCCGACATCCCGTTCTTTTTGCACGGTAATCAAACCCGTAACCATCGTAATAATCTTTAAAAAGAAGGGTCATGCTGGTGCGGAGCCCTTCACTCATCGGAAGTTTCGTTTCATTGGCCCCCGTTTGCAAAACTTGCAGGGCATGATGGGTGTCGTAGAGGTCTTGTGGCCCGATGTTTCTGAGGCTCAACTCCCGATCTCTTAAAAAATCGTAAAGACCGCTTGGGGTTTGTAAAATAGTATTTCCCGTTGAGCCAAACCCGATTTGAGCATTGGCGATGAGTGCCGGGTTTTGAAGAAAAAGGGGTTCCATTTATTTAACCTCCTCGCGAAGCTGAGTTAAAGCCTCTTCGGCTGTTTGGCGCACCTCAGATGACGGATGGTTTTTTTCCATCTCCATTAATTTGGGGATGGCCGTTTGCGCCTCGGTGCCCAATTTGGCCAGTGCCCCAATCACCGATACAACTATTGAATCATCCGGATCGGAGAGGGCCTTAAAGAGTGCCGGAAAACTGATGACCGCCACTTTGGGCATGTTTCCCAAAATGAAGGCGGCCAATCGGGCAACGCTTGCATCTCTATTTTCCAGTTGTTGGGTCAAAACGGGGACGAATGGCGCCGCTTTTTCTCCCAAGGCTTTCAGTAACGGTCCTATGCTATCGATTTCATATATATCCATTGTCGGGAGCGCTTTTTCGAGTTGGGTCACCGTGGTATCCGGCTTTTGTAAAAAAGCCGCTAAGAGTCGGTCTTTAAGAGAGGAATCATCCCTAACAACGGAGATCATTGAAAAAATAATGGGACCCCATTGGGTAATGTCGGTTTCAGAGTCTATTGCAAGGGCCGTGCGGATTGCCTCTCTGCGTATGTCTATTTTCACATCTTCGTTATCGGCAATTTTTTTGACTGTCTCTTTGGCGCCCTCTGCCCTTGCCCCAAATTTTTGGAGCTCTCCCAATATTTCCTCTGCTTTTTTTATATCCTCTTTATCATCGGCATCAAGGCTTTTGAGTTTTTCTATCAGCCAATCGATTCTG
>JAHFSU010000007.1 GCA_023265595.1 Deltaproteobacteria bacterium | reverse complement strand
TACGGAAGATTGATTTGGCGGATTTTGTTGTTTGTCTGTTCTGCGATGTAAAGGGTGGCCCCGGTAGGGCTGATGGCCAAACCTGTGGGACTACTGAAACGGGCAGCCGTTCCGGTTCCGTTCGTATCGGATGCAGATCCGGCGGCTCCCGCAATGGTGGTCACCGTGTTGGTTCCGGAGAGTTCAATTTTGCGGATCGTATGGCCTGCCATATTGTTGACATAGAGAAGGGAATCGGTCGGATCGATCTTGATTCCCGCAGGTTCGCTAAATGTGGCTGAAGTCCCCACGACATTATCAGCAGAACCGGCCGTGCCGGTGCCGGCAAGGGTGGTTACGACACCGCTGGCGGCCACGATTTTTCGTATCCTGTTGTTGCCATCATCAGTGAGATACAAATTGGTTCCGGTGGAGTCGATGGCAATAAAATTGGGAGTATTGAATCGGGCACTGCTCCCTGTCCCGTCGGTGGTACCCGTGCTCCCCGCCGTGCCGGCCAGTGTTGTCACCACAGCACCCGGGACCGTGCTTTTTCGGATAATGGCATTATCCCGATCTGCAATGTAGAGAGTATCACCCGATGCATTGAAAGTGAGGCCGAAAGGGCCGTTGAAGCTGGCACTCGTCCCGGTTCCATTGGTGCTGCCGGGGTCTTGCTGTCCCGCAAAGACGGCGACGGTACCACCCGAAATAGTAATGGTGAGGATGCGATTATCTCCGTTGGTTATGTAAACAAGGGTGCCGGCAGGATCGACGGCGCAGCCTTGTGGCGCGGTGATTGTCCCTCCGGAGGCAAGGGTCGTCACAACAGTGGTGGCGACGACGATTTGTCGCACGGCATTGTTGGCTCTATCCATGACAAACAATTTGGTTCCGTCGGGTGTAAGACAGTTATCGAGCGGTGTATCAAAACTGGCAGCACTCCCTGTGCCGTTGGAGCTTCCCGCTGTAGTGGTTCCGGCAGCAGGGCCGGCCAGATTGGTGACGACGGCGTTAGAGCTGTTGATGTTTTGCGCTGTCAATGCGGTACAGATGCCGCTACCGACACAAAATCCGCTGGTGCATGTTTCCCCGTTTCTGGCGGTGCTGCAGGAGGCACCGTTGGAGATGAGGCTGGCCACATCGCTGGTGTTGGTGTTGCCGCTCAAATTGAACTGGGCATAACCGGAATCAGGGGCCAAATCGTAAGGGGTGGTTCCTGTGAGAGAGCAAGCGACTGCAAATTGCCCCGCCTCATTGCTGTCGATAATATTTTTCATCTGCGTGATGCCAAATGTCATAACGGCTGTGGTTCCACCGCTGTGGGTGCTCCAAGAAGGATTCATCCTCATGGTTTGAGTCCCGCTGGAATTGTAGAAGAAGGCATCGGGTCTGTCGGTCCCGCCGGTGATTAAAATATAAGGGCCGCTTTTTGTTCCGGTTGTCAGACCATTGCTATTAGCCACATCAATCACTCCCAAACTGGTTCGGTTTGCAGAATTATCCCACTCCCAAATACATCTGAGGGCATTTTTTTGAGCCGCGGTGAGTGTGGAGCCAAAGCCCAAAGTAATTTTGGTTTGCGTTCCGTTTTCCTGATTGATTCTGGCAAATGAGAGGGTGTCGCTGGCGTCAGAGGCGAGGTTTAAATATTGGCCTGTTATTGAAGTCGTCGTGTCCCTAAAAAAATCGATTGTCTTAGTGGCGAAATAACCGACATCGATCCCTCTTGTTGTTTCAGAGGTGTCACTACAAGTGGCAGAAAAAGTTTTGTCGAAGCCGGCGAGGGCATTTATTTTTACCGTATTGCCGCTGGAATTAAATGTGAATGACTCTGTTGTTGTGCCACCAAGGCCGGCGGCGCTTAAAGAGCAGGAATTAATGGTGGCCGTGGCGACATTGGTGGCGGCTGAAACTGTTGATGATGTTGATACTGACGCTTTGGAAGTGGCAACCGAGACACTGGCAGAAGAGCCGGAGATGCTGGGATAAGTTATGCTGGCCGTTACAACAGCAGGGTTTGAGCCACCCCCTCCACCACCACACCCAGCCAATAAGACGAAAAAACAGATGACAATCCATTGCATGGCGGATACTAATAGCAAAATTTTTATGAGTTCACAATTATTAATCGTTGCTGCTCTGCAAGATGAGGTCCGCGAGTTGAAAGAAAAACTGGCGGTCGATTGCACCATCCATTTCAAACCGGCCGTTTTTCGGCGAGGGCTCCTTTTTGGAAAAGAGGTGGGGTTGCTCACTACCGGAGTCGGCGCGGAGAAGAGCCAAAAAAGTCTGCATCAGGTTTTGAACGATTGCAAACCGGAAGCCCTTTTGTTTTTGGGCTACGCGGGAGGGTGTTCGCCGCTTGCCCCTGTCGGCTCTCTTATTTTGGGCGAAAAAATTTTGGATGCGGAAAGCGGAGAAACCTTTTTGGCCGATCCGGAACTTTTGAAAACCGCCCGTGAGGCTTGCAAGAAGGGTGGGGTGGAACATCGTGTCGGGAATTTGGTGACGGTGAACCGCGTAATTTCCGGCGCGCACGCAAAGGCCGATCTCGGCGCGGTGCACGGGTGTGTGGCCTTGGACATGGAAGGGGCTGCGGTTGCGCGGGTGGCTTGCCAACGTTTGATCCCCTTTTTGGTGGCGAAGGCGATTTTGGATCCGGTCGAGATGGAGCTCCCCGATTTGCAAAAATGTGTCGATTCGGAGGGGCATGCGCGGCCGATGATGCTGATGGAACATTTTGCAAAAAAACCGGCCGATGCGATGAAGTTGCCGCAGCTACAATTTTGTGCCTCGCAGGCGAGAGAGTCGATCAGCCGGTTTGTGGAAAGCTATTTAAAATCTTTGTAAGACGTCATTTTGGAACCGTGTCTGTCATTCCGGCCCCGGATCGGAGTACGGGGCAGGCTCCAGCCGGAATCCAGATATTAAATTAAATGGACCCCGGCTTTCGCCGGGGTGACGTTCGTAACATGATCACCTTATCCAACGGACATTCTTTCGAATTTGTGGCGGCCTCGGGGGCGCTGGCTTTTGACGGAAGAGGTTGGCCGTGGGAGTGGCCTTTGCGCTGGGTGGGGCTCCTGAAACCGGGGCTTTTTACGATTGTCACCAAGTCGCTGACGCTGGAGCCACGCCGCGGTAATTTGCGTTGGTTTGCCCCTTTCCGCTGTGTGCGCCAACTGCGCGGCGGCGCAGTTAATGCCGTCGGCCTGACCAACCCCGGAATCGACTGGTGGATCAAAAAGGTCTACCCGGCGGTCGAAAAATCGGGCTGGAATTTTGTCGTCTCCATTGCCGGTGAGAGTCTGCAAGACTACATGGAGATGACGATCCGTTTGAAAAATTTGCGCGCCGGCAGTGGCACCACCGGCCGTGACACCACCGGCTGTGACAGTGTGATCAAAGCAATTGAAATCAATGCCTCCTGTCCCAACTCCCCGGGCGAGCTGCAGCAAAACACGCAAGCCGTGATCGACACCGCACAGGCGTTGAAGTACATCTCCCCCTTCCCGTTGATTTTGAAACTCTCCTGCACCCACGAATACCTCAAAATTGCAAAGGCCCTTGAAGGAACGGTCGAGGCGATCAGCATCAATTCGGTTCCGTGGGCCCAAATCTTCCCCGACAAAAAATCACCGCTGGCCCGCTTTGGCGGCGGCGGCGTTTCGGGAAAAATGGCGCAACCACAAAATTGGAAGATGGCGGCGGAGCTGGCGCAAAACACCAAAATTCCGGTCATTGGCGCCAGTGTTTGGAATTACAACGACCTCACCGACCTTTTCGGTTTTGGGGCCAAGGCGATTGCGTTCGGCTCGATTTTTTTGAGCGCCCCGTGGCGTCCTACCCTGTTTGTGCAGCGCTGGCGGAGAGAAGCCGATCAGAGAGCAGCCGATCAAAAAAATCGACAACCCGCTTAGCTACTATTTCTTTGTCGTAATCGAGTGTCAAAACGTGCGCCGAATTTTCGAGGACTAACATTTCGACCTCTTTTGAAGAAACGCTTCGTCTGATTTCGAGCATCCCCTTCGGATCGGCCAGATGATCCTTCACACCGTGAATCATCAGCAACGGTTGCTCTACCTTGGCCAGATTTTTTTTGACCGCGGCCAACAGGTCCATCATTTGAAACACAGCGGGGCCGGGCATTCTTTGCAAGCTGTGTTCGCGGTAAAACTCTCGCCCGGACGGAGAGAGCACGCTCGCCTCAAAATTTTTTGCGGTCGAGCGGATGATCCAGCGGAGCGGGGTGTAGCGGATTCCCGGGATCACACAATATTTAAAAATGGGGCGAAGTTTCCACGGCGCCCCCAAAAGGGCCAAGCCGTCGAGGCGATTTTCCATCTCTTCGGCCAGTTTTAATCCGAGAAGGGAGCCCATCGAAAGTCCCGCGTAAAAAACTTTTTCAACTTGATGAGAGAGGGCGTCGTGCGCTCTTACGATGCCGGCGTACCAATCGCGCCACGTTGTAGCGGAGAGTGTTTTGAGAACGCCGTCATGCCCCGCCAAGAGGGGAGCGCTCACGAGATACCCCGCTTTTTGGAGCGCCTCGGTTACCGGCATCAGGTTGGCCGGAGAACCGGTCAGCCCATGAACCACCAAGCACCCTTTTGAAATTTTTTGCATCATGACTAGCACATGGTGCCAGGCACCAGGTGACACTTGCTAACATGCGAGTTCTCTTTTGACAAGATTTCACACTAATGATTTAGGAACCGAAATGTCCCTCAACCGCTTTTCCATTCCGGTTGCCCAAGAGCTCAAGGCCGTAGAGGAACGCCTTGCGACCCAACTCAACTCGGAAGTTTTTTTAATTAACGAAGTGGTTCAATACATCATCCAAAACGGCGGCAAACGGCTGCGTCCTCTTTTGACACTCCTTTCGGCCAAGCTCGCCGGTTATCAGGGGGAAGCGGCCATCAAACTGGCGGCCGCGATGGAACTCATCCACACCGCAAGTCTCTTGCACGACGATGTCGTCGATGATGCCGGCCTCCGCCGCGGCAAGCCCTCCACCAAATCCAAATGGGGCAATTCGATCAGTGTTTTGGTCGGCGATTTTTTCTGGTGCAAAATGAGTCAGATCATTGTCGAGCACGGCTGTCTCAAAACGCTTAAAGTTGTGACCGACACCATCACCCGCACGACCGAGGCCGAAATTTTGGAGATCACTAAGCACAGCGATTTTTCGGTCGATGAAGAAATTTATCTGAAGGTTATCGGCGGCAAGACCGCCATTTTGCTCTCGGCTTGTTGCCGGATCGGCGCCATTTTGGGCGGGGTCTCCGAAGTCTTCGAGGAGGCCCTCAAGCGCTACGGCTACGATTTGGGGATTGCCTTTCAGCTCTCCGATGATGTCTTGGATTACGAATCGGAAGAGGAAAAATTCGGGAAGCATCGCGGCAGCGATTTGCGGGAGGGAAAACTGACCTTGCCGTTGATTGTGGCCCTCCGGAGCGCCGACACAAAAGAGAGCCACATCATCAAAAATTCGCTCTTGACCGGCCGGATCGAATCGTCCGATCTAAAAATGGTTTTGGAGATCATCCATAAATACGACGGGATCAAAGAGACCCGCCGTCTTGCCAAACATTATGTGGAGCGGGCAAAAACGCATCTCGACATTTTCAAACCTTCCCTAGAGAAGGAATCGCTGATCGCCTTGGCCGATTATGTCATCGAACGGGACGAATAACGGTTGCAGAAAGGGAGTGTTGAAAAACGCACCGCTTTGTCATCCCCGCGAAAGCGGGGATCCAGTAATTTCAATAACTTCTGGATTCCTGCTTTCGCAGGAATGACATTTTTCAACGCTCCCATTATTTAACCGAGCATTCGCAGGGTTGCAGATCATTCAGAGAAGCTAAACATGTGTCGATATTTCTGGTTTTGACGTAATGAACACGTTTGGCCTGAGTTGCTCCGTAGGCGCCGTCAATGGAAGAGAGCAAATCAACATAAACAAGGTCTGGTCTTCCAACTGCTATTTCAGGTTGATAAAACCGCATTCTAAATGTGCCAGAACCGCCTTCATCCCAAACAACTTGCACGACATTTTCTTCTTCGGAAGCTGTAAGTGAACCATTAGCGCTCTTCACAAAAAGGAAAACAGAATTACCGGGGTGATAGGCATCGGAAGCAAGAGCATCTCTGTCACCATCTAATTTAAATGCGGCCACGGTGTGCGAACCTCTATAACCACTGTCATAGCACCATGCTCCCTCCCAATAGTTTGCAGGTCTCGGTGGAACGTGAAAGAAGAATGGAGTCGGGGGTTGAAGTCTGCGCATGTGGCTTGGCTGACTTGGTTGGTTTGCATTAGTTACCGCAGTGGGTAACAAAAACAACGAAATCAAAAACAACTTTTTCAATTTCATGGAAGCCTCCTTGTTCGCAAAAAGGATAGCACGAGGGTGAGGGGGGGCGCAACCTTACAGAATGTAGCCGCTACTTTCTGCAACAAGCCCCGACGTAAATCGGCCACCCCGTGTACATTTTTCGTCACCCCTTTTTCCCCATCTACCTTTTAATGCCTCCATCGGCTGGCACACCATTTGCTTTTAGTGCTGACAAAAGGAGGTCTCTCATGAGATCAAGAAAAATGGCCGTTTTGGCTCTGGCCGTCATCCTTTCTGCCATGGGTTTGGAAGCCCATGCGAAAGGGAAAGCCAAAGGAGAATTGACCGGCGTAGTTAACATTAACGAAGCCGGCGTTGCGCAGTTGATGATGCTCCCCGGCATCGGACAAAAAAGGGCCGAGGCGGTTCGGGAATATGCCCAAGCCCATCCCTTCAAAGGGGTTGAGGAGCTGAAGGCGATCAAGGGGATCGGCGAAAAAGGGTTTGCCAAACTGAAACCCTTTGTCACCGTCTCGGGTCCCACCAGCGCAAGGTTGGAAAAGGGAGCCGTCTCCCAGAGTACCGCTCCAAAGCCCGCCCAATCTCCATCCCAAGCCGTTCTCCAATAATGCCTGCCTATCGAGAAACGGGGGCCCCAAAAGGGCCCCCTTTTTTTCAAGAACGAGTCATTTTTAACCCTTCTCTTATCTATCTGCATTTTAATACTTTTTTTGGTATCGGCTAAGTGTCAGTAAAATGACACCATTTTTTGTTTTGGGATTTTCTTTTCTTTTGGTAGAATTTCTAGTGTCACTTAACAACGAATGAAACAAAAGTATCCCATTCAACAAGATATCGCCCAGATCGTCGGTCTGGTGAGGCGTTATTTTCAAGACAGGCTGACCCACGAATCGATTGCATCACTGAGTCTGGTGATTCACGATCTCAGAATTGTTTTACAGCGGGTTCTTATCGACTATTACCTCCATCTCCCCCTCGATGAGGAGCGGCGTTTTCGGGGCGCCCTTTCTGACCAACTGATCGGCGGTATCAATCAGGTTTATGCGGGAAGAGATTCCGAAGACAGGGAACATCGGCAATATTGTCTTCAGGAGATTTTGGCCTGCTTTGAATGGGCCGAGCAGATTAAAAATGAGGTTCCGGACGATTCGGTCACTCAAAAAATCTTGGCCATCGATATCCCCATCCTAAGACCCTTCCGTTACAAATAGCATATAGTGCCAGGCACCAGGTGACACTTTATCCCCCTCACGAGAAGCTGCCTGCCCGCCGGTTGTATGGAGGGGATACCTTGTGAAAAAGTTGACACCCTGCCGTTTAAAGACTATAAACCCCTAAAAAGAAGGAGTTTTTATGCGTATCGGTTGGACAGAAGTGTTGGTCATTTTGGGGATCGTTCTTCTCCTGTTTGGTGCCAAAAGATTGCCGGAGCTGGCCCGTTCCTTGGGAAAAAGCATCAAGGAATTCAAAAAAGGGACGCACGATTTAACGGATGAGGATAAAGACGAGAAAGATAAGAAGTAAATAAATTTGTCATCCCGACGAAAGTCGGGATCCATAATTTCAAACACTTCTGGATTCCGGCTCCCGTATCGCAGTACGGGACAAGTTTCGCCGGAATGACCTCACCGCGACAGGCTTTCTATCTCCCTCTCTGAAATGCCCAAAAGATATAAAATGGAATCGAGCGTTGTGTGTTTTGAAATCGAATAATGCGCCCGCTCTCTCACGTACGGTTTGGCCTGAAAGGCAATCCCTAAACCCGCTTTGGTCAGCATCATCAAATCGTTGGCGCCGTCCCCAATCGCAATCGTCTGATCGAGCGCGATTTTTTCCCCCTGCGCAATCGTCTCCAAAATCAGCGCCTTTCGTTTCGCATCGATAATCGGCGCCAACACCTTTCCGGTCAGCCGTCCGCCGCGCACCTCAAGCTGATTTGCAAAGGCGTAATCAAACCCCAAATCTTTTTTAAGCCGCTCGGTAAAATAGGTAAACCCGCCGCTGACCAGCGCCGTTTTGTATCCCAGTTGCTTCAAAACCTTGAGCAGTTTGGCCGCCCCCTGCGTCAGTTTCAACTCCTTGTAGGTCGCCTCCAAATCTTTGAGACTCAAGCCCTTCAAGAGAGCCACTCTTTTTTTGAGGCTTTGTGAAAAGGGGAGCCCCCCATTCATCGCCTTTGCCGTAATCGCCGCGACTTTTTTCAAAACCCCCGCTTTTTTGGCCAGCGCGTCGATCACCTCCGATTGGATCAGCGTCGAGTCCATATCCATCAGCACCAGCCGTTTGGCCCTCCGTAAAAGATCATGTTTTTGAATAGCGATATCGACGCCGATTTTATGACTGAGACCCAGCAATTCGCGCGTGAGCAGCTTCGGTTCGAGAGGTTTTTTGGCATGCGCAATGAGTTCCACCGCGCTGATATTTTTCAAAGCCAGTTTCGAAATTTTGTCGATATTGACTCCTCGCTTGGCCAGCGCCAGTGCAATCTGGCTTAAAGGGTAGGCCCCTACTTCTTCTCCAAGGCAGGTGATCACATATTGATGATGACTCCTCTCTTCGCCGAGCAATTGGGCATCAAAGACTTCAAAGGAGAGCTCCACCCCCAAATCATTGGCGGCAAACAGCAACTCTTTCAACAGCGGAGATTTGTCGGAATTTTTTCCGGGGAAGGCGAGCAAAATCGACAAAATCAGTTTTTTATGAACGACCGTCTGTTCCACATCCAGGATTTTTGCCTTCCGGTCTTTGGCAATAATTAAGGTGAGCCGCGAGGTGATGCCGGGGAGATCTCTTCCGCGTACCGTCAAAAGAAGGACTTCACTCTTATTTTTTTGCATGGGAGACCCTGTTTATCGCAAAAAAAGGAAGCCGCAACTAGAATCTATCTCATAAATCATTCCGGCTGCAATTTTGCCTTTTCGGCTGTGACTTCGTCGGATTTCGCAAAAAGTCCTCAACGTAGCTACGGCTACGCCTGCGGGCTTTTTGCTCATCCTCCTCGTCTCTCTCGAAAAATCAAAATTTCGCTTTCGTCAGATTTATGAGATAGGTTCTAGACATTTCGTGCATATGTTACCTGTTAACATATGCTCCAACTAGACTTTTTCTCCTTCTTCGGGGGGTGGCCCGGAATCTCCTTTGAGGTAGCGTATGGAATTTCGCAACTGGGCTTGGAGGGAGGGGGGCGTCCCATCTCTTTTTGCAAATAATTCAAATAAAGAGATCAATCGGGGTGCCAATTTCTTACTGTAAAATATTTCCCTTCCGGTTCCATCATGTACTGTTTCATAAAGATATGTCTGAAAATCGTTTCCAAACCTCTCCTCCGATTTGAGAATTCTTTTCAGCGATTGGAGGATGGAACCAAAAGCTTCTACGTGTCGCAGGACAGTAGCCAGAGAAAGGGCTTTCAGACGGACATGGGGATGGCGCTTCTGATCTTCAAAAATGCTTAAGAAAAAGAGGGCCAAAGCCGTTTTGGAAGAAAACTGTTTATTCCGGATTTTGTCATGCAGATAAAGAAGTTCCCAATACAAGTTCATCAGATTGATCCGGATTTCCGGTGGGTGTTTTTCAGAGAGGAAAAAATCTTTTAAAAAAGCCAATTCTAACCGGCATTCATCGGTTCCCAGATAAAACGGACCTCCGTTCAACCAAAGTTTTTGATAGACAACAAAGGCCATTTTTTGGATGACCTCATCTTCTTTGGGGTCCAGAAAAAGTTTTTTCAAAGTCTGGGAAAGGGGAAGGGCAACTCTCACCAGATAGAACCCGTTTTTTGCGTCAGAGAGTATCTCAACAAGACACTCGAGAGCGGCCATCCTTCTTTCCGGGTCGACACCGGTGTCGGCAACCTTGGCCAATAGGGCTTTTCCCACCTCTCCGGGCTCATACGATCTGGTTTTTCCAATGGCAAAAAAGAGGAGTGCCTCAAATTGAATCTCTTTCCTTGCGCTCTTCAACGACTCCTCGGCTTGAGAAGAGGCATGCCAAATTCCCCGCGTAAAACGGGATGTGGTAATAGCCTCAACACCACAGAGAAATTCCGGTTTTGGTTTTTCATTTTTTTCGGGGGAGCTTGGTGCCCTAGGAAAAAGAAGAGCATCGTGGGCATGAGAGGGGGACGTTCCCCTACGGGCATCCAAGGCAAGGACAAAATCGAGTGGGGAGATGGGTTTTAAACGGCAAGGCCCCAACCCATCTATTTTTCCCAATCTCAGTTGTATTTTCGGATCGTTCGCGAAAGTATCGACCACCTCTTGTAATGCCTTACTCCCCTGTCCATTCCCCAATGCTGTGGCAAAAGACAATGCCTGCAAAGTGCTTGCCTCTGCACCAAACCCGGCTGATTGAAGAGATGCCTGAAAGGAGAAAAGAGGTGCAAGGCCTGTGGACAATAGAACCGCCATGAAGCGGGCGTAAGCCAATAATCCGGAGAAGTCAATATGATAAGCCGTAGCGGTAGAATCTAAAACGTGATAGAAATAGTTTGCACATGTATCTCAAAACCGTTTGGCCGCAACTCAAAAAATTTTCGATAGCCGATGTTTTGACCTTCGGATTTTTAGGCATTTTTGTTTATCTCCTTTTTTATGTCGGTCTGACTTGGAAAAAAACGGCGCTCCCTTCCATGCAGATCGATCTGAAGATGTCGGCCCTGCCGCTCTACGCCTCTTTTTCCATGGCCCGCGCCTTTTTGGCGTTGATCCTCTCCATTGTTTTCAGTCTTGTCTACGGAACCGTCGCCGCCACAAACCGGAAGGCGGAAAAGTGGATGATCCCCATTCTCGATATCCTGCAAAGCGTTCCGGTTTTGGGATTTTTGCCGGGGCTTGCCATTGTGATGATGGCCCTTTTCCCCAACAGCCGGATCGGGCTTGAACTCATGGCGATTCTGATGATTTTTACCTCGCAGGTCTGGAACATGACCTTTAGCATCTACCAGTCGGCCAAACAGACGCCGCAGGCTTTAAAAGATATTTCAAATATCTACGGCCTGAAATTTTTAAGAAAATTTTTTTGGGTGCAGGTCCCTTTTGGCATGATCCCGTTGGTTTGGAACGCGATGATGTCGGTCGCCGGCGGCTGGTTTTTTCTGATGATTTGCGAATCGTTTGTTTTAAAGGGAAAGGATTTTCGCCTTCCCGGTTTGGGCGCCTACATGAGTGTTGCGATCAACCATGGGGACAAGGCGGCCATTGCGGCCGGCGGTCTCACGATGCTCGCCCTGATTTTGCTCCTTGAAGTTTTTTTGTGGCGGCCGCTGATGTCTTGGGCCTCTCGCTTCAAATGGGAGACGGTGCAGACCCATAAAATACCCGAGGTTTTTATCTATCGCGTTTTGAAAAAATCGACCCTCTTGGATCGGTTGATGGAACGTTTTTTCTTTTTCATCAACCGGATGATGACCAAAATTGATGTAAGTCGGAGAAAGAGAGAGACTCTCCCTCTCTCCTTGTGGAAGGCCGGAGTCGGAGACTCCGGCACATGGGGCGGCAGAGCCGCTGTTCCGAGGGTTGGGGGGAGGGGAATGTTTATTTTATTTTTCACCGCGTTTGTGATTTTGAGTCTCTTGGGTTTTGGCCTTTTGATTTCGCTTTTAATTTCTATCGATTTCTCAAAATGGCTGGAAATATTAAGGGGGGCCGGGCTGACAAGCCTTCGCGTTTTTGTCAGTCTCGCGCTGGCCTCTTTATGGGCGATTCCCTTAGGGATCTTGATCGGATTTTTTCCGAAAATCACCCGTTGGGCCCAGCCGCTAGTCCAGATCGCCGCCGCCTTTCCGATGCCGATGCTTTTCCCTTTAGTCCTCATCGGTTTGCATACGTTGCATGTCGGCATGGGGTGGGGCTCCATCATTTTGCTGACTTTGGCGTTGCAATGGTATCTCTTGTTCAACACGATTGCGGGTGCCGCCTCTTTGCCCCAAGGTTTTAAGGAACTGTCGACAACCTATCGGCTTCCGTTTAGTTTGCAGATGAAAAAAATAATTCTTCCCGCCCTCTTCCCGTTTTTGGTGACCGGTTGGATTACCGCAGCCGGCGCGGGCTGGAATGCGGCGATTGTTGCCGAATATATCCCCTATCGCGGTGAAATTTTTACAACGATGGGCCTCGGCTCCATCATGAGCCGTTCGGCCGCTCATGAAGATTATGTTATGTTGACAGCCGCCCTTGTTGTGATGGTTTTATTCGTGATCGGTTTCAACCGTCTGTTTTGGAAAAAAATAAGCGAACTGGCTGAAACCCGTTTCTCATGAACTGGCAAATATGAATGACGCTCTCATTTTATTGGAAGCAAAAGGGATCGATTATGAAGTGGTCCCCTCCTCCGGAAACCGGATTCCGATCCTGTCGCAAATCGATCTTTCGCTTACTTTGGGGGAGACGCTCGCCATCTTGGGTCCTTCGGGCTGCGGCAAAACAACATTGATGCGCATTTTGATGGGCCTTATCCCTTCGACCCGCGGCGAACTTTACTATCGCGGCGTTGCCGTTAGCGGATTGCTTCCGCAGATCGGCGTCGTGTTTCAGGATTATTCACTGCTTCCGTGGTTTACCGTTTCCCAAAATATCGAAATGGTTTTGCAGGCGTTGGGGCTCGACAAAAAAACGACACAGGCGATCGCAAAAGAGTCGATCGAAAAAGGGGGATTGAGCGGCTATGAAAATGCACTCCCCAAAGAGCTTTCGAGCGGCATGCAACAGCGGCTCAATATCGCGCGGGCGCTGGCCGTCAAACCGGAAATTTTATTCATGGATGAACCCTTTGCCGAGCTTGACATCTTAAGCGCCCGGTCGCTCCGCCACGACATCATGCAACTTTTACTCGACAAACAGGCGCCGGTTGACAGCTCCATCTTCATCACCTCCAATATCGAAGACGCCGTTTTTATGGCCAACCGGATTTTAGTGATGGGGATCAATCCGGGCCGCATCCGGACGATTGTCCACAACGATCTTCCGTTTCCGCGCGACCCCGATTCGGTCCCGTTTCAGGCGTTGGAGGTCCAGTTGCATACGGTCTGTTCCAATGCACTGCTTCCGAACATCTCCGAAAAAGAACGGGAGAGCTATTGGGTCCATCGGATGGAACCGTTGCCCAGTGTTGAAATAGGCGATGTGATCGGCCTTTTGAAAACAATCGATGAAAGCGGCGGCGGTCTCGACATTTTTCAGTTCTCACAAAAGATGAACCGAGCTTTTGTCAAAGTGGTCTCTTTAGTCAAAGCGGCGGAAATTTTGGACATGATCGATACGCCGCATCACCGGATTTTGCTGACCGATTTGGGCAAAGAGGTTGTCCGAGCAACATGGAAAAGAAAGAAAGAGATTTTCAAAACACAATTGAAGGGACTCTCCGTTGTCCATTCTGTATTGGGTCTTTTAGAACGCTCGGAAGAGAAAAAACTCCCCAAAGATATCCTTTTGGAACACTTGGCCATTCTATTGCCCCAGGAAGACCCGGCTAAAATATTCGGTACGTTGCTCAACTGGTGTCAATTTGCGGGGCTCTTGAGTTACGATAGCTCTACGCAGAGTGTCTCAACCAGAATATAGTTATTTCCTTGTTCCCTCCCCCTGGATGGGGGAGGGTTAGGGAGAGGGTGAACATCACCGATGTCACATTCAGATAAAAGAGTTGACTCCTCCCCAAAAACAATAATAAATATCGGATCGACATGTTTGATAAAAACGATCCACACTTTTCCCCTAAAAAATTTCTTTTTGTCTCTCTCGAAAGTTTGAGCGGCGATTTGGCTTGGCATCTCACCAAAGAGGGGCACGAAGTCAAAGTTTATATTCAGGCCAAATCGGATGACGATGTTTATGACGGCTTTCTAAACAGGGTCGATGCATGGGAACCGCACGCGGCTTGGGCCGATGTCGTTATTTTTGACGATGTCGAGTTTGGAGAGGCGGCCGAGAAACTCCGGCGCGAAGGAAAAAAGGTGATCGGCGGCACAGTCTATACCGACCGGCTTGAAATCGACCGGGAGTTTGGGCAGGCCGAGCTGAAAAAATACGATGTCAATGTTCTTCCCAGCTGGCAATTTGAAAATTATGAGGAAGGGATTCGCTTCATCAAAGAAAATCCGGGGCGCTATGTTTTCAAGCCGTCTGGAAACACCCCATCGGGCGGCAAAGGGCTTCTTTTCTTGGGTCAGGAGGAGGACGGGCGCGACCTTTTGGGATTGTTGGAACAAAACAAAAAATCGTGGAGCAAAAAGACGCCGGTCTTTTTATTGCAAAAATATATCTCGGGCGTGGAGGTTGCCGTCGGCGCTTTTTTCAACGGCAGCGATTTTATTTATCCCATCTGCGTCAATTTCGAACACAAACGGATTTATCCGGGAAACATCGGGCCCTTTAGCGGAGAGATGGGAACCCTTGTTTATTGGAGCTCTCCCAATGTCTTATTTGATGAGACGTTGAAAAAAATGCTGCCGGCGTTGAAAGAATCCGGATACATCGGCTACATCGATATCAATTGCATTGTGAACGGGCGCGGCATTTACCCTTTGGAATTCACCTCGCGGTTTGGGTTTCCGACCATCCAGATTCAACTGGAAGGGATCACAACGCCGGCCGGAGAATGGCTTTATCGTTTGGCCCATGGCGAGTCATTTGAACTTAAAACGAAAAAGGGTTTCCAACTGGGAGTCCGGATTTTAATCCCGACCTATTTTGCCAGCGACAACGACGAAGAGCTTCTCAATATCTATAAAGATGTGGCGGTTGCTTTCAAAAATCCGAACGGTCTGGATGGGATTCACATTGAAGATGTCAAAAATGATGAGGGTACGTGGCGGATTGCGGGGGTTTCCGGCGTCGTGTTGGTGGTGACCGGCAACGGTACCACAGTGGAGAGTGCCCGAAAAATGGCCTATGGCCGCATCAAAAATATTTTAATTCCCAACATGTTTTACCGGACCGACATCGGCTCTTCGTGGGCTACCGAAAGCGACCAGTTGCATACGTGGGGCTATCTGCGTTAGTTTCCAATCCTTTACACTCTGAAATGAAAATGTTAGGGGGTACTGTTTTTATTCCGCGGTAGCTTCCGCCATTACAGCATGGCGGACCCGCCACGCAGTGGTGGCGGGCAGACTGTTGATAAAAATGTTTTATGTTTATGTTTTAAAAAGCTTGCGAAATGGGAAGAGATATATTGGCTATACCAGTAAACCCCCAAAGGAACGGTTAGAAGAGCATAATTTTGGAGCTAATAAATATACAAAAATAAATAGGCCTTTTGAGTTGGTATATTATGAGGAATTTAGCGATAAAGATTTGGCAATACGAAGAGAAAAGTTTTTTAAATCTGGGAATGGGAGACAGTGTTTGAAGTTTATTCTTCCGCGGTAGCTCAGCCTGGTAGAGCAGGTGACTGTTAATCACCCCGTCGCAGGTTCGAATCCTGCCCGCGGAGCAAATAGGGTGTGAACCCGAACTCAAAACCTCGCTGATTTTAAAAAAATTGGCGAGGTTTTTTGGTTAAAAAAATGAAAAGATCAAAACTTGATTCCTTTATGTTGCTCCTTTAAAAATCATGAAAATTCTTGACGACATTTTAAGTTACCGAGAGATGTGTGACGCTGAAAATGTCCAAACGCTTCAGCGAGGTATGAATTTCAGAATGAATCCTGGATATTCAGTAATCTTGATGTCTCAACGGTCAAATGCTCCTTACAGAGATAAAGTTTGGGATGATGGAATAACAATTGAATATGAAGGACATGACATTTCTAAAAAAGCGTTTAATCATCACCCAAAAATGGAAGATCAGCCTGAAACATTGCCCTCAGGAAAACTTGCCCAGAATGGACTATTCATCAACGCGATAAAAGAATGTAAGGAAAACAATAGACTTCCCGAGCTCATTAAGGTTTATGAAAAAATATTTTCCGGTGTCTGGTCACTAAAAGGATTTTTCGATCTCATTAATTATAAACAAATTCATGATGGGAAACGAAGCGTGTATCGTTTTATTTTAAGATTGTCTGATAGAAATGAAAACGTAGCCGACAACAAGATTCTTGAACATACCAGACTAATTCCGTCAGAAGTAAAAAGAGAGGTGTGGAAGCGTGATGCTGGAAGATGCACGATATGTGGAGACACAAAGAACCTACACTTTGATCACGATCTTCCATTTTCTCAAGGCGGGACTAGTCTATCAGCAAAAAACGTCCGACTTCTTTGCATGAAGCACAATCTACAAAAGTCAGATAAGATTGAATAAACCCGCTACCTGGTAGAAAAAGGTCTTTCCCTACCAGGTAGCGGCACTCATTTTTATGGTAAAAATTAAAAGCTAATAAAAATCAATGGTTTAGAGTTGGATAAGGCAGTTAAGCAATCCCTTGATAAAAAACAACCAAAGGGTGGTTGGCCCAAAGAAGAAAAAAAGGTCGAAATAAAATGGATTGTTTCGTTAAAATCCTAGTTTAAGCAGGCTGTGCGTTAAGTACACACTTCCGTTAATTTAAGTTACCATTAAATTGGAGGAACTCCAACTTGACCCTTTTATCTTTCATTTTAGCACACTTGGATCACTTCGGAATAGATGTCTTTCCAACAACGTTGCCTAATTCTAGAAAACCTGCTACCTGGTAGAAAAAGGTCTTTCCCTACCAGGTAGCGGTACCTATTTAGTTTTTGCCACATGGTTCTGCTTAAAATACCCACACCTTTGTGGAGATGAAATGCTAAAAAATATTCTTTCAGATCTTTGCAAAGGTATTAACCCAAATAATTATGCTCTGTTTGGAGAAACTTTGAAGGCATATTGCGCACAAAATAGAAAAAAGTGCGGTTAGGTCACCTCCCAAGCATATAAATTTGAGCCCAATAGAAAGGCAAAAACTATTCCATTTATCATTCGTTTCATAATTACCTCTTCTCCTTTTTCAATACCTACTTCTTCACTAACTTGAGAGAATGGCGTTTGTTGATCTGCTGATTCAGGACGGATTGCTTCACCTTGTGATATTTCTGATGTGCTTGGAACACTTCCTTCGCCGCTTGCTCCGGCGATTTCCCTTTGGTGCCGATTATGGATATTAGACGTTTCATTTTTGTGCCAATCTTTCCAGCTCGCTGACGGTACGATCCAGTTCTCCCACTAATAGGGAAGACCCGACATTTTTAAAGGTGTCCGTCAACGTTCGATAATACCAGAGCGTTCCCTCTTTGCCTCCATTAAAGCGGTTCCACAATGCGTTATCCATCTGGCAATAGTCCCGCAATAAATCCCACCCCAACTAAATTCCAGTCCGTCTGAGGTTCTGCCAGTCCGTCTGAGGTTCTGTCTCGCACAAAATGTAAAAAAGTGCGGTTAGAAATTGAATTTTTGGAGAATTTATTGAGCCATACCTATTCTCAATGGCCACCCCAACGGTTCAACAAAGGGAAGAGATAATTCCTCAAGTGGATAAAATGGCTCAACCAATGAAGTGACGCCTGTCTGTTGGCAACCGCCATCAATCGGTTCCGATAATGACGAGAAGTTAAGATCAACGAGCTGGGAGCTAGGGACGATTCGATAATAGCCACCCAGAGCACCTATAGGATATACTTCTTGTAATCCCCATTCACTCAGAAGTGCAGCAGCTTCCAAATATAATTGCCCACTGCAATCGAGGCTGTCAAAGTAAACCCTTATCGTACCACTACTTATAATTTTCGCTGTATGAGGTGCCCCTTGATTAACACGGAGTGAAAAAGACCTAAATCCTACGACTGCATTGAGCGCTGACAAGTAAGTCCTGTAATCAGTTCCATCAGTGTAAACTAAAGTTCCAAGGTTTTGCCCGTTTGCATCAAATAAATGCAGTCCACCCGCAATCAGTCCTGGAGCCCCTCTTTCACCCTGTGGCCCTTGGGGGCCGATTTCTCCTTGAGGTCCGGGGAGTCCCTGCAAACCTTGCGGACCTTCCAGCCCTCTTTCACCATGCTTCACCAAAGAACTATTTTCGCCGCAAGTAATGAAAGCTCCTTGCTCGATTGATTCTACAGTACATGAATCTCCGTCAGCTCCAGGAAGACCTTGAGATCCCGCTGGTCCCATTAAACCTTGAGGTCCTTGCAATCCTTGGATTCCTTGCTCACCATGATAGACTGTATATGTATCTTGGCCGCAGGTAATTAAAACACCTTCTGGAATGGATTGACCAAAACATGAGATACCGTCGGCTCCGCTTGGACCTTGTTCGCCCTGAGACCCTTGTGATCCTGCTGGTCCCGAAACTCCCCGGGGACCACGAGGCCCTTGAGGACCACGCTCTCCCCTACATAAACATATTGGAAAAGCCATATTTACCTCCTTACTCTCTTAGTTATCGGCAAAACAAGAAAAAAGTTGCTTAAAATTTCTATAAAGTGGTCAAATCTTTACTTTTCACTTTTAAAGAGATCTAAGCCACCGTTGACAATTCCACACATGCAGCTCTAAATTCGTCCAAGTAGCGGAGCATTAAATTTGTTTTATGACTCCATGAACGCCTTACCAAAACTCTCCACAGCGGCTTCAACGGAAGGCCGATGGAGGCGAGGATACCTTGCAAAATCGGGGTCGGGCAGTTTTTTTACCATCTCGCATAGTTTTTTTGTGTCCACAAGTCCGGTAGTCGCCAGCGCCTTTGCATCAGCAATATCTGTTTCGTGCCCACGGACAATTTTCGAAAAGGCTTGGGCATAAGGATCAAAGTGCATGAACGTCGCTTTGCCAAACGTGCCGATCGTTATATGGCGATCCTTTTCGCCGGGAAGACTGGGGATAAAATCGGTCGGTTTTACCATCTCAATATTAATCTGTAAGCGCTCTTTGAGTTTTGGAATGGACGAAAATAATTCATCCATATCCCCTGCAATATCGATATCAATCGTACCCTCACGAAAATCGTAGAGAATGGCAGTAGCTCCGCCTGTTAAATAAAACATGGCGTTCTTTTTAATCATTCTCCCGACAGATTTCATAAACGATTGAAGGACCGCTTTAGTAATCGTTTTCCGTGTCATGTATACCACCTACGATTACGATGAGTCGCATGCCGGGGCGGAGGAATGATCGAGGCTAAGGAATCACAAAAACTATCCAAGCGTTCCAACAGAGCGCAAAAACGTGCATACCCCATATCACCGTGCTCCGCTTCCATCGTCTGATAAAGCAGAGTGCGAGGATTGGAAATTTGATCGGATACATCCGGCACGGGGACTCCCAAGAAACGGAGTCGCGGACGAAGTTCAGCCACCGCCAATGCTTGTACACTCGAAAAATCTCCATGGATGAAATTGCGCAAGCCGGAATCAACAATTTCTGAACCTGGCAACGCCAGCGCTTTAAAGTTATCCGCACCAAAGCGTTGACGCATCCAGCGAGACATAACGGCATTTCGGGCTTGCGATGAAAGTGCTGCGGAACTCGATTTTCTAGCACGCGCTTTTCCACCTTTCCGGCCAATCGTCTTCAAATAGATATGCATACTTTTTGAAATCATAACGAATATAACTCTATGCCTAGCGGCTATGTATGTCAATATAGAGTTTTCTTTTTTTTACGATTAAGCCGCCAACTGAGGGATAAAGCGGTATTGACCTTCCCGCGAAAATTTTAAAAGTGAAAAGTGAATACTTGACCCCTTTTATGACCCCTTTTAGGTATCACATCATTATATATTTGATTATACTATAAAATCAGTGTTATAGTATATTTGAATATATGAAAGAACAGATCCTTAATTACGTTCAAAATCAGATTGCGCAGGCCCCGCCACGACTTAGGGGGCATGTAACCGACCCTGCTGGCAAGGCCTATCCGCAAAGGCATATTTACAGGAAGCTTGAAAAGCATTTGGAGGATTTTATTGCAGGTCAGACGGAGCAACGGTGGCTTGTTGTTCCGGGCTTGCGGGGCATCGGCAAGACCACTGTCTTCTCCCAACTCTTTTTGAATTTGATGTCGAAATATGACGTTCTCCGCATTCTCTATGTATCTTTGGATGAGGTGACGGGACTTCTCAATTCCAACCTCATGGAAGTTTTGGAGGCTTATGAAACCATTCTGGGCCAGAGCTTTGAGAGATTAGAAAAACCGATCTTCATTTTTGTGGATGAAGTTCAGTATGATCCCAAATGGGGTCTGGCCTTAAAATCACTTTATGACCGGAGCAAAAAGGTTTTTATTTGCTGTACAGGTTCGTCGGCAGTGTCGTTGCAGACCAACCCCGATATTTATCGCCGCGTGGTGATGACGAAATTGTACCCGTTGAGTTTTCCCGAATACCAAATGCTCCGGCATGGAATTTATCCGATCAAGGGACTTAAATACAAATTGAAACAAGCGATTTATTTTTCAAAAGACCCGCAAGAAATTTATAAAAATCTTAAATCACTGGAAAAAGAGGTGCGTCAATACTGGAGTCGTGTGGGCAAGCTGGAGATACAGCAATATCTGATGACGGGGACGCTTCCTTTTGCTCTGCAATTCAGCAATGTCAATCAGGTATATGAGTCGATTAACGGACTTCTGGATAAAATCATTCTCAAAGATATTGAGAGTTTGAAATCTTTTGATTCGCAAACCATTCAGTCTATCAAACGGCTTCTATTTTTGTTGGCGGATGCCAATGATGTTTTGAGCGTCTCCAAATTACCCAACATTGTAGGGATCGACAGCATGATTACCATCCAGAGCGTTCTTTCCGTTTTGGAACAGGCGGAGTTGCTCATCCGTGTGCCGCCGTATGGTTCGCAAAAGAGTAAATTAAACAAACCTTCCAAATATCTTTTTATGTCTCCTGCAATCCGGATGGCCTTGTTGGGGATTGTCGGGAAGGAGGCAACCTTTCATACCCGTGTCGGCCGTTTAATGGAAGATGCGGCGGCTCTACATTTCAATCGAGAATTTATCGGCTCCGGTACCGGCACATTATCTTATGATGCCGCCCAAGGAAGTGCCGATTTTGTTTTGCAGATTGCCAATCAAAAAGAGATCGTCATCGAGATTGGAATAGGAAAAAAAGATACCACGCAGGTCAAGAGTACAATGGAAAAGATAAAGTGCAAAAACGGAATTGTTATTAGTGATGGCAAGCTCGCACACTTTGACAAAGACAACATCGTTTGTGTCCCCCTTCAATACTTCCTTCTGATGTAAGCCGTTTTTTTAAACCTGCTACCTGGCAGAAAAAGGTCTTTTCCTACCAGGTAGCGGCGCTCTATTATTGGCCTTGACCCACGGTACTCAAGCAGACAGTTGAGGGATAAAAATCGGCCCTTGCGCTTCCCGGATTCTGGTTCTAACCTCGTCCACTATGCGGAGCAAAACAAAAATCGCCACCTTTTGGGGGCGTTTTTGTTTCTGCACTCGAGTGGGATGAGAAGCCGACCCGAGGCGCGTCCAATGGAGGAACCATGCCTGAAAAAATCAAAGCGATCCTTTCCTGGAGTAGCGGCAAAGACAGCGCCTATTCGCTCTTCACCATCCTAAACGAAAACCGGTTTGAGGTGGTGACATTGCTAACCACGGTGACAGAGAGTTTTCGACGGGTCAGCATGCATGGAGTTCGGGAGGAGCTGCTGGAAGCTCAAGCAGAATCGCTGGGTCTGCCGGTACACAAAATAAAAATCCCTAGCCCCTGCCCCAATGAAATTTACGAGGCGAAAATGGCGGAATATCTGAAACTCCAGAAGGCCGAGGGAATCCAACATGTGATCTTCGGTGACCTCTTTTTAGAGGACCTGCGTAAATACCGCGAGCAGCGTCTTGCGGAAATCGGCATGAGCGGTATTTTTCCGCTATGGATGAAAAATACCAAACAGTTGGCCGAGAAGATGATGGAAGATCGGTTTGAGGCGATCCTCACCTGCGTTGATCTGAAAAAACTCCCCAAGAAATTTGCCGGAAGAAAATTTGATCGAACTTTCCTGACTGATCTTCCCACCGGAATCGATCCCTGCGGTGAAAACGGGGAGTTTCACTCCTTTGTCTACGGTGGACCGATTTTCAAAAAAAGAATCCCTGTCAAGGTGGGCAAAACAGTGGAGCGGGACGGCTTTGCCTTTGCCGATGTCCTAAAATCAGCTGCTCCACCATCGCCAGTACTTCATGCCCCTCTTGACTAGTCAGAAAAGTTCGATAATTGTCTGCCCTGAAAACCTGCTACCTGGTAGAAAAAGACCTTTTCCTACCAGGTAGCGGTACCTATAACGTCGTCCACGGTGCGGAGAAAAAATGAATCGATCTACCCTGTTGCAGAGTTTCCCCTGTGTGGCTTCTTCAGCTGCGAAGATTCTGATTCTGGGTTCGATGCCCGGCGAGCGATCGCTACGGCAACAAAAATACTACGCCCACCCGCAAAATGTTTTTTGGGATATTATGAAGGGTCTCTTTGGCGTCGGCCGAGAAATGAATTACAAAAAAAAGCTCCGGATTTTAAGCCAAAACCGCATAGCCCTTTGGGACGTTGTTTTCCAATGCCGGCGCCGGGGGAGTCTGGATACGAACATCTCCATGCAATCGGTTGTTCCAAATGATTTTGCTTCGCTTTTTTTCCGATGCCCGCAAATCGACACGGTCTTTTTTAACGGTCACAAGGCCGAAGAACTTTTCAGAAAGTTGGTGCTCAAGCATCTTTTAAAACCATTGCGATTGGTCAGGCTTCCTTCCACAAGTCCGGCGCATGCCTCTCTCACCAAGGCTCAAAAAATGGTCCGATGGCATCAAGAGCTGAACGCAGCTCTAAAGAGGTCATTCCATGTCTATATCCTTCAATCCAAAAACGGAAAATATTACACCGGCTACACCACCGATCTGGATCGGAGAATGAAGCAACATCGCACCGGTAAGGGAGCCAAATTTATCCGAGGGTTCGGGTTCGGAAAACTTTTATATCAAGAAAAATATCAAACTAAATCAAGCGCCCTGAAACGAGAGGCGGAGATCAAGGGTTGGAGCCGGGCCCAAAAGGAAGCGCTGATTTCATGAAGATCTCGATTACAGTCAAGCCGAATGCGAAGCAGGAAAAAGTCGAGCCGATGCCGGACGGCTCTTACCGCGTTTCGGTCAAGGCGCCGCCGGTTGAGGGAAAGGCGAACGAAGCGGTTGTTGCGGCGCTCGCCCATTATTTTTCTGTGCCCAAATCATCGGTGAAAATTACCGGAAGCCTTCGGGGAAAAAGAAAGCGGGTGGAGATACTACGCGGAGCAAAAAATAGTTAACAATTGCTCCGCTCTGCATAACGGAGAGCAAACTAAATAGTTTCACTTCGTGTAAACTATTTAGTGCTCTCCGTAATAACAAGGTGCTAAACCCGCAACTCCCTTGTGGAAAGAAAATAGGGCAAGAATCATATCAGTTCTTGACATCTCTTTGAATCGGCATGTATTCCCCATCGCAAAAGCGAGGGGGAGCTCTTGCGAAAGAGGTGGGGGACAAGTCTTTTTTTATTGTTTTGCATCTTTTGGGTATCCAATCTCTCTGCGGCAGGGATTGGTTCAAAAGAGTTTTTGTCCAGCCATTTTATAAAATCCTTCCGGAAGAAAGAATACAAAAAGGCGCTTCAAGAATCAGATCTTCTTTTAAAAGAACACCCAAGGGATCCCCTGATCCTGCGCTATCGCGCTTTGACACTCGAGAAACTGCACGCGCCCCGAAAGGCCATTCGGCTTTATCAGGAAATTTTGGCCGCCCATCCCAATGACATCCCTGCACGGCTTTTTCTCGGTTTGGCTTATGCGAAACAAAACGAATATGAAAAAGGGGCCCGGCAGCTTCGTCTTGTTTCCCAACATGCCTCTTCCAAAAAATACCGACATTGGGCTCAGGCCCAATTGAGCCGCCTGCGCAAGAATATGCATGCAGAAGCCGAAATAAAAAAGAAGGTGTACGTTTTGGGTGTCGTTGGTGCCGCTTATGACAGCAACCCTTTGCTTGTGCCGAACAATGTGGGTTTGAGATCCCAAAATAAAGTGGCCGCAGCCCTCTTTCCCATTGAGCTCAATGTCGGCTATCCCCTGTGGCTAAAACGGAATTTTCGGACCGATATCATCTATGTGGGTGAAGAATATTTTTATACCAAAGGGGCTACGCAGGAGGATTTTATTTCTCAAGGGTTGGCTTTTGATGTCAAACAGCGCACCTTTATCGGAAAGCGTTCCGTTCTTTGGACAGGCCGCTATGATTTTCGGATAAACTTTCTTGATAATAGTTTTTTTTCCGTTGTGAACCGGCTTTTTGCAAGTGCAGACGTTTCTTTTTGGCGGAAAACGCAGACACATTTTTACGGGCGCTTCGGCGTTTTAAATTATGGATCAGAAGGGGCCAATCCCAACCGCTCTTCTCCGCAGGGGGTGCGCGGTGGGTTCGGCATGACACAATATTTTTATTCATCAAGTTATAAAACTTTTTTCTTTATAAAGGGCGAGGGGAATTTTAATCAAACTCAAGGAGACAATTTTAACCGAAGAGGCGCCTTGGGTCGTATTGGATTGCATACGCCGTTTGTTCTGCTCCGGAAGACCGACTTTGATCTGTCGGCCGGAGCGGATTGGGGTGTCTATCCCGACTTTCAGTCTTTATCTGCACTGGATACGAACGTACGCGAGGACAGACGCTGGGACATTTATACGGACATAACGCATCACTGGAGGCAGAATTTGGCAACGCGTCTTTTTTACCGATTTATAGATTCACAAAATGATAACGCCTTCTTTAATCGTACCCGGCAGGTTACCGGTGTGAAGGTAATTTTTTCACTTTAACTGGGCGAAACTATGTTTGCACAGAAACAGATAAAAAAAATAATTTTTTTCGGAACAGCCTTTCTTTTATTCGGGCTTTATTCTCCTGCTTTTGCGGAAGATAATCGCAACACCGAAGTCGATACGGAAGTGGGAGGGATGGAAGAAGGAAGCCGCATTCCAACGCCTGAAAGAAACGATGTCCCACAACCCCCTTCCCCTTCTTCAACCCCTTCCGATAACAAACCGAAACCGTCTGTAAAGCCGGCAAGAAAAAAAATCCCTCATTATATTTCCATTCCTACCGAAGGGCCTTCCACGGAAAAAACGGATATTCGATCAAATGCGATACAAGACAAGGTCGGCGAAAAAGAAAATCAGCAGATTTTCAAAGAAGATATGTTGGCAGAGGAAATATTGATTACGCCCGTGGATACCGTACAGGATACGACTGAGTCTAAAGACACCGGAACCGTCGGGAGTGGAACCACCGATGAAACGGTTCCGGACGAACCCAAAGAAATAGCGCAAGAATCGGTACCCCCCGATCCGATCATCGATGCCGATGTCAAAACAGATTTGGAATCGGGAACAATCGAGACGGAAGTGGCTGTAGACACGAGCGGTCAACTTGAAGAGAAGCAGATTCTCGATGCCGACATTAAAGCCGGAGAGACGGCTTCAGCGGAAACCGAGGTTGGGAGTGCCGTGGATATAACCCAATCAGACATTGTCAAAGAGGCCGATGTTACGACCGAACCGGTTACGCAACCGGTAGTCTCTGCTCCATCCGAGCTGGTCGCAGGCATAGACAGTACAGGGGGAACAACAGGAGCGGAGACCGATGTCGGGCTTGAGGCCGATCTCTCAGGCACGAGTGAAGATGAAGAGGTCGCTTGCGATGAGCCCGATGGTATTTTGCCCGGCTCATGCAAACCGCTGGTGCCTTAAATGGAAAGTGTCAGAACCCTTTTGATTTTTGTCCGGTCTCAAAAAGTTTTTTATATTTTCCGTAGCCCTCTTTTTCAAGGTCTTCTTTCGGAATGAAACGGAGGGAAGCCGAATTGATGCAATATCGCAGGCCGATTGGTTTGGGGCCATCATCAAAGAGATGGCCCAGATGGGAGCGTCCCTTTTTGCTTTTAACTTCGATACGTTTCATTCCCGCGCTGGTATCATTTTGTTCGATAATATTATTCGGATCGAGCGGTTTGGTAAAGCTCGGCCATCCGGTTCCGGAATCGAATTTATCTTTGGAACTAAACAACGGTTCGCCGGAAACCAGATCGACATAAATTCCTTCCCGTTTGTTGTTCCAATAGGCATTATTGAAAGGAGGCTCCGTGCTGCATTGCTGTGTTACTTCATATTGCAGGGGAGAGAGACACTGTTTCAAATTATCTTTGGATATTGCTTTGCATTGTCCCCCTTCTTCAACCCAAGTTTTTTGTAGATAGTCGTCTCTTCCCGAATGGGAGCGGTACATTTTATAGCGAAGCGGATTTTTCTGATAGTAATCTTGGTGGTAATTTTCTGCGGTGTAAAATTGTTGGACGGGGAGGAGTTCCGTTACAATCGGTTTGCGATAACGTCCGGAAAGGGCCAATGCTTTGATCGATTCTTCCGTCATCTTTTTCTGTGCAGCATTGTGATAGAAAATGGCGCTTCGATATTGGGAACCCCTGTCGACAAATTGTCCGCCGGCATCGGTCGGATCTATCTGACGCCAGAAAATATCGAGCAATTCGGCATAGGTCACCCTGGAAGGATCATAAGTAATTTGAATCGCTTCATAATGTCCTGTTGTTCCGGTGGAGACTTCTTCGTAGGCCGGGTTCGGTTTGGCGCCGCCGGTGTAACCGGTCGCAACATCGACCACCCCTTCGTGCGTCTCGAAAGGTCCTTCAAGGCACCAGAAACAACCACCGGCGAAGGTCGCTTTTTGGAGAGGGGTTTGAGCCATAATTCCCAATAACAAAACTGTGAGCAATGTCATTTCATGATTATATTACATTTGACAAAATCGTCTATGATGGGATCTATATGAAACCATGATCACACTATACGCCGTTCCTGGGGCTTGCTCGTTGTCTCCACATATCGTTCTTGAAGAGTTAAAAATTCCCTACGAGCTGAAACTGTTCGGATGGAAAGATGCCGCCATGCGCGATGAATTGAAAAAACAGAATCCGATGGGGCAAGTCCCCACCATTATTACTGATGAGGGCTATCCGTTGGCAGAAGGAGCGGTCATTTTGCAATATTTAGTCTCTAAAAAACCGAACACCCTTCTTCCGACATCGGGAAAAGAAAGATTTAAAGCATTGGAATGGCTCAATTTTGTCGGGACCGAATTGCACAAGTCTTTTATTCCTCTTTTTAACCCGAAAGTTTTTTCTGATGACGAATCTCATTTGGAGGCTATTCGCCAAAAGGCAAAAACAAGGCTGGAAAAATATCTGGGTGTTACTGAAAAAAGATTTTCAGACGGTGACTATTGTGTCGGCAATAACTTTACCATCGCGGATGTTTATCTTTTTGTGGTGCTCAATTGGTTGGGGCATTTCAAGATTGATTTGGCGCCATACACCAAACTAAAAGCCTTTTGCGACCGTGTTTCTCGTCGTCCCTCCGTCATTGCCGCCATGAAATCAGAAGGACTTTTGCAATAAGTCTACCGATCAAGACACCTTGTTTGGTACAGAACCCCGTTGTCGGAAAGGTGCCCTCCGACTTGCTGTTGGCCGTCTTCCCCGCAGATGTTGTAGTAACGGTCGCGGAGGTTGCAAAGATATTGTCCCGGCCAGCAGCCTCCTCGATTGGCCAAGGCGCAGTTGTGTTGTTGCTCGGGAGTTAAAACAAAGCGGCCTTGTTCATGATTAAATTCAAAAGAGACTCGGCCGTTGGGAGTTCCCGCGCTGTCACAAACATTGGCATAGCCATCGCGGATAAGGCACCCCAGCCAAGCTCCGGGCCAACAGCCATCTTCACCATGGCCATATCGGGAGCAATTTTCAGCATTCTCTGCCTCTTCGGGAGAGAGACGCACCCAGTTTTCCCAAGACCCGTTTTTACATTTTCTAAAACTTTTATTGCCGGTGTCACACTCCACCTTTCCCTCTTCATTACACCGTTCCGAAAAAATAGGGGCTAGGATCGGTTTTTTAATCCTAATATTTTGCGGGTTGGCTAACCGTTGGGGACCGTTTCTGTTTGCGTTGAAGGAACCGTTTCTCTGGGCAAATGCCTCTTCACCGGTAAAGCAGAAAAGAAGAGCAAAAAGACTCAACATTATTTTACATTTCATAAAGCCTCCTGTGGGACAAGGCAAGCAAGTTGAGTGCCAAAAGTTTTTTCTATATTTTTCAATGAGTTAACATCTTATTTTGGGTGGGATCGTCATTTTTTTGACGAAATCACCGTCAAACTTTTGACTATTTTATCAATTTGAAAGGATGGAGTTAATCGGTTTCCCGCTCCGTTTGTCTTGAAAAGAGATTTTCAGGATTTTGGCGATTGTCGGGGCGACATCGATATTTTTTATATTTTTGAGGTTTGTTTTTTTAAAATGGGGGCCCCATGCCGCAAAAAAGGCTCTCATTTCCGGAAATTGGGGATCGTAACCGTGGTAGCCGAATGTTTTTTTCTTCGGCAGTTTTTTCTGAGAGACAAGATAATAGGGTGGGTCGACCGTTAAAACGAGATTGCCGCTTCTTGGATTGTTGTAATGCCAATGTTTTGGAAACGCATCGGCAGAATAAACATGCCATTGAGGGAATTTTTTTAAGAAATTTTTCGTGGCATTTAGTTCTTGGGCATCTTTAGTATAAAAATTAATATAGGTTCCCGAAGAGGTGGTTGTTGTCACTTTAAGTGGGTCAAAAATAATGTCGGTATCCACCGGTTTCGTCCCCAAGGCCATGCCGTGGTCGGAGACAATTACAAAATCTATTTCATTATAATAAGGTAATTTTTGCGCCGCTTTTAAAAATTGTGCAAATTGGCGGTCGTATTTTTTGACGACGTTTAATGTTTGTGGCGCCTCGGGCCCAAAACGGTGGCCGGCGCCATCGACATCGGGGAAATAACCGAGGATGAGTTGCGGCCGTTTTTCCTCCGGCAGTTTCAGCCAATCCAAAATTTGACCCCATTCTTTTTTGTTATCAAAGTGTCTGAAAAAACGATCGGCCTTTTTTCTTTCGGTCGGTGTTTCTACGGCATAAGTCGGCTTGATGCCATGCCAGTCGCCACTCGTCATCGGCCAGACGTAACTCGCATTTTTGATTTTTTGCCGGCTGGCTGCGGCCCAGAGCGGTTCACACTCTTGCCATTTGGCATCATTGCTCATGCGAAACTCTCCCTCTTTAGAATCGATGAAGGCATTGCTCACAATCCCGTGTTCTTCCGTCGTACAGCCGGTTATCAGTGAAGCATGATTAATGAATGTGGAAGCGGGAAAGCTAGGTTCCATGTAGGCCGCGTCGACCCCATTTTGCTTGAGGGCATAAAAAAGAGGCGCTATCTCGGGTGTGACTTGGGACGGTTTCAAACCGTCGAAAGAGATCAAAACAACAATGGCCGACAAAATAAGACTTAGCATTTTATTGAATCCTCAGAATAATTTTTCCAAAGTTTTTGTTCGATTCCATATAAGCGTGGGCTTTTGCTGTTTCTTTAAAATTAAAAATCGTGTCGATAATCGGCTTTATATCCCCTTTTTCAAAAAGGGGGAGAATCTTTTTCTGAAAATCCTGCGTCAGGGCAATTTTTTCTTTGATGGAGCGGCTGCGAAGCACTGTACCGACAAGGGTTAATCGTTTGTTCATCATGGTTCTTAAATCCATCTTGGCTTCTGTCCCTCCCAAAAGTCCTACTAGTACCATTCTTCCCTGTATGGCAAGAGCCGCAATATTTTTTTCAAAATAAGAAGCGCCGATAAAATCGAGAATAGCTTCAACGCCTCTATTTTGTGTTGCTTCTAAAATAGCCGCCGCAAAATCTTTTGATTGATAATCGATGCCGACATCACAGCCCCGTTTCATGGCCTTTTCGATTTTTTCGCGACTCCCCGTGGCAAAAACAAAAGTCCCTGCAAGTTTTGCCAATTGTAGGGCCGCCAATCCTACGCTGCTCCCCACGGCATGGATCAAAATTTTTTCGCCTTTTTTGAGATGTAAACGATTTTCCAAAGCGTCATAGGCGGTCAAAAAAACTTCCGGGATGGCCGCCGCTTCGTCAAAAGAGAAATTTTTCGGAATGGGCATCGCCATTTTTTCCGGTGTAACAATTTTCTCGGCATAACCGCAGCCGGGTAAAATGCCCATCACGCGATCCCCCTTTTTATAAAGAGAGGTGTCGGGACCGGTTGCTTCGACAATACCGCTAAATTCCAAGCCGGGGATATCGTTTCGGGTGCCGGGAGGGGCAGGGTAGAGACCTTGACGTTGTGCTAATTCGCCGCGGTTCAAACCAGCGGCATAAACCTTTACCAAAATTTCATCCGGTTTTGTTTTGGGCTCTTCCACCTCTTGCAGTTGCAAAACCTCTGGCCCACCCGGTTTTGTGATAACAATGGCCTTCATAATTTGAATCTTATTTTAAAAAAGAATCTAATACGATTTCGAGATCTTTTGGAAGGGGGGAATTCAAAGAAATCATTTCCCCCGTTTCAGGATGAGGAAACTCTATTGTGGAGAGATGTAAAAAATGTCCGTTGAGGTTAAGTCTGTCGCGATCCCGCGCTTTGGCCTTTTGATAGAGCTGGTCTCCGGCAAGGGGGTGTCCGATAGAGGCCAAGTGGATCCGAATTTGATGACGCACGCCCGTGGTGATTTTGACTTCGAGTAAAGAATAATTTTTGAAATATTTAATCGTTTTGAATTCGGTGTGGGTCGGTCTCGCTTTTTTACCCCCCATCATCATCTTCTTTTTTTTTCGCGGATGGTGTGCAATCGGTGTGGTGATTTTGCCCAAGGCGCAAGTTTTTCCCAAAACAAGTGCCGTATATTTTTTGGTGACTTGCGGCGTTTTCCAAATGGCCCGGAGCGTTTCAAAAGCCGTGTCGGTTTTGGCGGCAATCAAAATACCGGAAGTCTCATTATCGAGCCGATGGACTAATTTTACATTGGGGTATTTTTTTTGAAGCCATTTTTCTACACTTTCCCGATCATCCTGAGCCTGTCGAAGGATGCAAGAGGGGATCCCTGCCGGTTTATCGATGGCCAAGATAAAATCGTCTTCGAAAACTATTTTAATAGATGGAGATTTACTTGACATAAAGTACAAGGCGATTATCTATAACAGCATGTTTTATTTTGATCCATTATATATGATGATCACGCTGGTGGGCTTGGCCTTTTCTTTGTGGGCTACCGGCAAAGTCAAATGGGCCTTTGCCAAATATTCCAAATTGCCGGCCTATGGCGGTTTTACGGGGGCCCAAATTGCGGCGAAGATTTTGGAGGCGCAAGGGATTGTCGATGTGAAGGTGGAACCGACCCGCTCCCACCAATTTTTAGGGATGGGGGGCGATGGCATTTTGGATGATCATTATGACCCTCGCATTAAAACGGTGAGACTCTCCCCGCAAGTTTATCAGGGGACCTCTCAAGCCGCCGTTGCAATTGCGGCGCATGAAGTGGGCCATGCGATTCAGCATGCACGGGCCTACGCCCCATTCAAACTCCGCAATGTGATTGCGCCGGCCGCCGCTTTCGGAAGCAACATGGCCTATTTCTTTTTAATGATCGGATTTTTTATGCACGCGATGGCGATGGTAAAAGTGGGGATTATTCTTTTTGCGATAGCGGTCTTTTTTCAATTGGTGACGTTGCCGGTGGAGTTTGATGCTTCCCGCAGGGCCAAAAAATTATTGGCCGAATATTCTTTGATTTCTCCCCACGATGCCAAAGGAGTCGCCGGCGTTTTGGATGCCGCCGCGTTAACCTACGTGGCTGCCGCGGCCGCGGCGTTGCTCAATCTTTTATATTTTCTTTTACGCTCCGGCCTTTTGGGTGGCGGACGGTCGCGCGATTAATTAGCACTTTCCAAAAGCGTGCCAATCTCTTCCGGTGTGCCGACCACATTTAAAGTTCCTTCAGCGGGATTTGAATTAATTGTCATCCATTTACCTTCAACCTGGACGCCGGAATCGAGAAAAGAATCGAAAAAAGGACCGGGACTGTCGGGCTTTATGGTGACGACAAATGTGTTATTTCCCGACATCGGTTTGACATCGATAACCGTTCCGGAAATCCCGCAAAGGGTCGATTCCACTTTATGGGGAAGTTTGTTTAGTTTGTCTGCAACACCCAATGTCCCTCTTTCCAAAGCAACTCTCAACATTTTGGCCGGTGAATAATCTTCTACAATACGAATAGGGACAGTAAAGGAAATTTGAGAGCCTTTTTTGGGAAGTTCTGTCCCCTTTGGCTTTGTGCCGTTTTGTTCTGCAGGTGTAACACATTTTGGTGTTGCGGGGGCTGTTTGATTTACAATCGGTTCGGCCATAAAAAGTTCCTCCAAAATAATTTTCGGCAGGATAGAGTCGAAAGTTGCTAGTTGGCAATAATTTCTTACACCACCGTCAAAAAACCGAGGGGACGTTCCATCGGATTTTTGACGCTTTTACTTTGATTGGAATCGAATATTGAATCTAACATTATGAATTTTCTATATTTTTCTTGTCTTTCCTTAGGATTAGAACCCCAATCCAGATATTGGGGGTTAGGTGTCACAAGAGGGTCGGTTGCCCCTTCAGCGTAGAAATGGTAACTGGTCCAAGGATAATCTTTTGGGTCTTTGACCAATCCTGCCTCCAGAGGATTGATTTCAATATATCTGCCACATTGTAAAAAATGGACCTCTTCAAGGATCGGAATACCCCTGTAACGGCCATGCCATAAATGGCCGTCATAGCCGTATTTCTTCTTAAAATAATGAAAATAGGAGATTTGCCATGCCTTTACTGAATGGGCCAGCGCAACGGCATCATGGATGAAGGCCAAGAGGTGGAGATGAGTGTGCATAAAGCCGTAGTGGTAAACGTCGATCTTATAGAAAGGGAGGAATCGCAACAACCGATTTTTCAGTGCGATAAAATCTTCATCATCTTTGCAGATATGGAGGTGGTTATTGCCTCTAAAGATCAGGTGTCCTACGGCTTGGTTCAACGGAATTCTGGGGCCCCTTGGCATACTGAGTTAAAATGCAAGGAATATGCCAGAGGTTGTTCCATTTAAATCAGCATGCAGCACTCTTGCCTGCCGAAATCGATACACCACTGTCCGAAATCTGTACAAGGAAGGGGACGTTCCACCAAGAAATTTGACAGGGCGTCAAAAAAACTAGGGGACGTTCCACCAAAATTTTGACGGTGGCGCTAAAAAGCGTCAAAAATCCGATGGAACGTCCCCTAGTTTTTTTGACACTCAAACTGTAAGTTGGTGTGGGTGATGTGAAAATGCTCGCGCAAGACGTTGTTGATCCGTTTACGGAGAGTCTCTGATTGACTGATCGAAATATCATCGATTTCAACATGGGCGGTAAAAGCACAAAGGTGCGAGGTGAGCTCCCACATATGAATATGATGGATGTGATGGATTTCCGGAACCTCCCGCTGAATCGCCTCGATGACCTCTTCTTTTTTAAGATGTTTCGGTGTCGATTCCAAAAGAATATGCACGGCATCCTTTGTCAGCTGTAAAGACCATCTCAAGATCATCGCCGCGATTAAAATGCTGGCCAAAGGGTCTAACCATAATTTTCCGGTGAAATGAATCAAAATGCCGGCGGCAATAATTCCGACAGAAGAAAGAGTGTCGGCCAACATATGCATAAAGGCGCTTTTAAGATTCAGGTCTTTTCCACACACCCCGCGCAAAAGATAGGCCGAAAAAAGATTGACCACCAACCCGATGACCGCAATGGTGAGCATCTCAAGGGTGGCAATCGGTTGGGGATTGAAAAAACGCAACACGGCGTCGTAAAAAATCCAGAGGACGATGACAAATAGCGTGACTCCATTCAAAAGGGCCGCCAAAATTTCGGCCCGATAAAATCCGTAGCTCCTTGTCTCATCCGCTTCCCGCGTTGCAATCCAAATGGCGATGAAGCTCGCCCCCAAAGAAAAGAGATGGGAAAACATGTGGGCGGCATCGGACAAAAGGGCGAGCGAATGGGTCCATAATCCGCCAAAGAGCTCCAAGAGCATGGTGAGCCCGGTGATCCACAGGCACCAAGTCAGTTTTTGTTTTTCTTTTGCGCGATAGTTATCGCCAATCGTCCGTTCTGTTGAGGCGCATTCCAAAATGTGTTCCAGCTTTTGCATTTTTAAGGTGTGAGACGATAGATCATTCTTGGGAAAGGGATGGCTTCCCGCACATGCTCCAGCTTGCAAATCCAGCCGGTAAGTCTCTCCAGACCGAAACCGAAGCCGGAGTGGGGGACGCTCCCGTATTTTCTCAAATCAAGATACCATTCGAAGGATTCCCTCGGCAAACGGTGCTCCGCAAGGCGATCCAACAATACTTCGATATTTTCTTCGCGCTGACTCCCGCCGATAATTTCCCCAAAGCCTTCGGGGGCAATCAGATCAGCGCACAGAGCAAGATTGGGGTTTTGCGGGTCGCGCTTCATGTAAAAGGCTTTGACCGCCGCCGGATATTTTTCGACAAAGATCGGTTTGTCGAAGGCCTTCGACAAAAGGGTTTCTTCATCTCCCCCCAAATCATCGTCTGCTTTCATATCACCGCCCATTTCACGAATTTTTTTGACGACCTCCGCGTGGGTCAGACGATAAAAAGGAGGCGTGATTTTTTTGAGCGGCTCCATATCTCTCTCTAAAATTTTGAGTTCTATCTGATTTTTCTCCAAGACTTTCCGGACGATGAAACTGATCAGCTCTTCCTGAATTTTCAAATTTTCGTCGTGCTCCACAAAGGCCATTTCGGCATCCATCATCCAGAACTCGGTCAGGTGGCGGCGCGTTTTACTTTTTTCGGCCCGAAAAACCGGGCCGAAATCGTAGCAGCGGCCATGGGCATAGATGGCCGCTTCAATATAGAGTTGGCCCGATTGCGAAAGAAAGGCCTTGCCCAAATCAAAATAAGGGACTTCAAAAAGGGTCGTCGTTCCTTCGCAGGCGGCCGGTGTCAAAATGGGGGCGTCAATCCGTGTGAAATTATTTTTCTCCATCCATTCATAAGTGGCGTAACAGATGGTATTACGGATTTTTTGGATGGCCCATTGTTTTGGGGTGCGCAACCATAAGTGACGTTGGTCGAGCAAAAAATCGGGGCCATGCTCTTTTTTGCCGATGGGATACTCTTCGGCGAGTTGCACGATTTTTAAATCTTCAACCTGCAACTCATATTCCTCTTTTTTCGGATGCTTTGAAACGGTGCCGGTTAAAATCACCGATGTTTCCAGCGTGATTTTCGGAACCGGCTGGCTTACGACGGCCTGACAAAAACCGCTCCCATCGCGAATTTGCAGGAAAGAGATCTTTCCGGAAGAACGCAAATTGTAAACCCATCCCCGTATCACCACTTTTTTGCCGACGTGTTGTGGGAGATCTTTAATCCAGACCGTTTCCATATTCCTTTTTTCCGTAATAATCGATGGCTTGAATAAAACCCTGTGGGTGGCCGATGTCGAAATGCCTTCCTTCAAACTCATAGGCATAGAGAGCTTCTCTTTTTGCCAAAATATTCATCGCATCGGCAAGCTGGATTTCACCGCCGTATCCGGGCTTGGTATCTGTGAGGAGCGGGAAAATATCGGGAGTGAAAAGATAGCGTCCGGCCACGCCCAAATCAGACGGGGCCTTTTCGGCATTCGGTTTTTCAATAACCCCTTTAGCTTTGTGCAGCTTTCCCTCCGAAGAGGCGATATCGTAGACGCCGTACAGATGCACTTTCTCCTTAGGAACCCTTTCCGCCGCGCACACCGATTTTTGTATTGTTTGGAAATTTTGAATCAACTGTTGGGTAACGGTCGTTTCATGATCTATGATGACGTCCGGCAGCAATACGACAAACGGTTCCTCTTCGACTTTTTTTTCCGCCAAACCGACGGCGTGTCCCAAACCGAACGGCTCTCTTTGTTCGACAAAGTGAAAATTCATTTGCGGGAAAAAATCATGAAGATGATCAAAAAAAGATTTTTTCGCCAGGGCCACGATTAAAACAATATCCTTTAAACCGGAATGGTTTGCCTCTTCCAAAACCATATGAATGGACGGTTTTGTAACAATAGGAAGGAGTTCTTTGGGAATAATTTTGGTGACCGGCCAAAACCGTTTCCCCAAACCGGCTGCGGGTATTACACCCTTTGTGATCGATTGTACGTTTTTCATGCAAGCCTTGTCCGATTTTCGTCGGCCCGGATGACTTATCGAAGATCAGATCAAAATTCTACCGAAATCTTTTGGCACGACCTTTGCAATTTAGGCGGACAAAAGAGCCCGCCACTACAACAAGGCGGGTAAGGAGGATTTTATGGGAGAAATGATCAAAGCCGTTGCGGTTGTTGTGCCAAAGGTTTTACCCCCTTTGGAGCCGTTAGTTGGGATGCCGTCAGAAGAGTTGCCCGATTCTTATCTGGAAGAGGTGCGTCCGCCGCTGAGGCCTTTTGCAAAATTTCCGGTCTCGTGGGTTCCGCAAGCCCGTCTGGAATTCTATTATCCGGGGGTTTTGTTTCGCGGGGCTAATATTTTTGTGGAGGAAAATGCCGCCATCGCCCCCGGTGTCATTGTCGATACGCTCCATAAAAAATCGCGAATCGAGATTCGGGGGGATACCGCCATTGCGAGCGGTGTGATTTTGAAAGGGGATTTGCGCATTGCCAATAGCCGGATCCGTTCCGGAAGCGTTGTCGAGGGAAAAATCCATCTGGAAGAAGCCGTTCTCGGAAGAAATGTAAAAATCCGTGGAGAAGATATCCTTGTTTTTCAATCGACGGTTTTGGGAGATATTTCGGGCGATACCATTAGTGTGAACAAGGCCACGTTGACCTCAAAGGGCCATCTTTTGGGAACGCATCTTGTGGTGGGAGAAGATGAAGTGATCAACGATTTTGTAATCGGGAAGAAGTAGAGCATAATTCCCTCTCCCCGTGAGGAAGAGGGTTAGGGAGAGGGGGTTAAGGTTTTCCGCTCAAGGCATAATTGAGACTTAAGGAGATCGGGCTGGGATAAAAAGGATAAGGGCCTGCTTTTTTGACCGTCTCTTGTGCCGCATTGTCCAAAAGCTCGGAGCCGGAAGTTTGAGAGAGTTTTACATATTCTACAGAGCCGTTGTTGGCGATTTTAAATTCAACGATCGGGGCCCCTTCAATATTTTGGCGTTTTGCCGAAAGCGGATAATATTTGGAGCGCTCAATTTTGGAACGAATCTGCCGCAAAGTTTCGGAGGTACCCCCTTCACCTCCATCACGGTTTGTCATTGCGAGGAGCCCCTGTTGTTGGGGCGATACGGCCATTTCTTTATCTAAGAGCAGGGATTGATTCGGCTGCGACAGGCTCGTCCTCGCAATGGCAGATTCCTCTGAACCAACCAACGACACCGCCACAAAACTTTCTCCGGAACCGGCCGGGCGCTCTATGAAATCCCAAAATCCCCAGACAAGGAGAAACAGCAAAGTCATATGAATCAAAAGGGAGAGAACAAGAGACTTTTTTAAGAATGGACGCTTTGCAAGGATCTTTTTTGTACCCATTGGGCAGCCCTTTCAATAATGGTGAAGAGAGCCAAAGACCAAACCAGATCCCCAAAAAGTGTATTCGTCAAAAAGGGTAAAGCCATCGTGTAACATTGGACAATCCCGGCGGCCGTTTTAGGATAAAGCACCCCTTCCGCCCAGACGCCAAAATTACTGATGAGAAAAAATTGCAGGCTGGCGACAAGGCTCAATCCGCCCAATTTCAAATAACGATGATCTCCTTTAATAAAGCGGCCCAAAAAAATATTGATCGCAAACGCGCCATATATAAAAGGAGTTACAATACTCCACGGTGTGACTCCTTTGAAAATTCCCAATAAATAATCGCTTAGGGCAAGTGCTATAAACGGCACAGCCCATCTCCAGATTTTATCGAGTTTGGCCCCTCCCACCAAGGATACGGCCCCAACCGGTGTGACATTAGAAGGATGCGGAAGAAAACGACCGAGCACGGCCAAAAGAATCAGTAGATTTTTCATATATGAATCTCCTTAAAGGACCCTTAACATCCTTAAATTATGAAAGCAATTGCATATTGGGTGTATTCTATTAGAATACGAAAATAGTAAAAATAAAGCAACTTTAGGATTATTAAAGACGAAAATAACTATAGAAACAGGGGGAATTTAGGAATGAAGATAATATATGCGTATTCTAATTATAGAGAGTTTTTAAAAGATATGGTCATAGAGCTCAAAAACAGCCAACCCTCTTTTTCTTACCGCTACTTTGCCAAAAAGGCCGGGTTTACCTCTCCTAATTTTTTGAAGCTGGTGATCGACGGCAAACGGAATCTTTCCGAAGAAAGCATCCATAAATTTGCGGAAGTTTTTAAATTGGGAAGAAAAGAAAGGCGGTTTTTTGAATTGCTGGTTCATTATAATCAGACCGCCGATGCCAATCGCCGCCAGCAATATTATCAGGAGATTCTCAATTGTTCGGAATATCGCGATGCCCATGAATTAGAAAAAGAGCAGTATGAATATCTCTCCCACTGGTATTATCCGGCCATTTTGGAATTGAGCCACTTTTCCGATTTTAAAGAGAATCCGGAATGGATTGTCGACCGTTTGCAAAATAGAGTCTCTATTAAAGAGGTTGTGGCGACGTTCGATTGTCTCTTGCGTATCGGCCTCTTGGCGCGGGACTCGAATCGAAAATTAAAGCCGGCCCACAAAGCGTTGACAACAGGCGAAGAGGCCAGATCGCTGGCCGCCTTTTCCTATCATGAACAACTGATCGATTTGGCCAAAGAATCCCTCAAGCAAAAGGCGGCGGAGCGTGAATTTGCCGCCATGACAATGGCCATCAGCGAAACAGAATTCCAAAAACTAAAAGAGATGATCCGCGATTTTAGAAAGAGCATCGTGAATGCCCTGATGCAGGACGGGAAAAAATCGGAGCCGGAAAAAGTCTATCAGCTCAATGTGCAGTTATTTTCATTAACCAAAAAAGGGAACGGAGAATAAGGGGGGGAAGAAAGGAATGATGTATGCAGATCAAAAATATTGTCCCGGTTTTGCTGGGACTTACCTTGTTCGGTTGTTCGGAGGGGGGAAAACTCGAGAGACCTCGTAATGAAAAATTCATGTTGGTGGAGCCCATCCCTACAAACCGCTCCGCCATATTAAAACAGACAACAAGCGTTGAAGAACTGACGACGCATCTGAAAAAGGCTTACCTTGTTCAGCTAGATGCCGTTATCGATTTTAATAAAAAATATTGTGAAAATGTTTTTCAAAAACAACTTCCCTCCAGAGTTACTCCCCTGAACAATGTCGGCGTCTCGATGCCCAGCGTGGCGAGTCCCTCCGGCGTTGCCCCTTCAGCCGATGATGCCTCTCCGATTATAACCGAAGCCGGATTTTTTACCGATACCAACCGCCAGGAGGCCGATGTCGATGAAGCCGATCTCATTAAAACCGACGGGCGCTACACCTACTCGCTCCATGGCGATCAATTAAAAATCACCCAAGTTTGGCCGTTAAATCAATTTGAGGAAAAGGGGAGTCTCACAATAGAAAGCCGCCCCCGAGCTCTTTTTCTAATGGAAAAAGCGGTGGTGGTCCTTTCAGAAACCGTTGCACGTTTGACAAAAGTCACTGTTGTGGATGTAAGCGATGTCAAGCATCCCAAAAAAATCAGCGAATCTTATTATGCGGGAAATCTCATCGGCGAAAGACGAATCGGTAAAAAAATTCATCTTGTTTTTAACGCACCCATAAAGAGCGGTTTTTTTCAGTATGACGTCGATAGCAATTTAGTCCCAAAATGCGACGGATCCGATACCCCTGTCAAAGTGGCAGCCTATCAAGAGAAATTGGAAGCGATCCGCGCGGAGAAGAAAAAGACGATTGAAGAATACGATTTTTCCTCCGTCTGGCCCGTATCCCATGTCGATCTTCTGCGATCCCAAAGAGCCCAATGCTATTATAACGACAGCCTCTTCGATGAGATGATCCATGTGGTGACTCTGGATGGTGAAAAATGGGCTGAACCGCGCCAAACCATGTTGCTGGGGTCCGGGACCGTTATCTATGCCTCTTCCGGCGCCTTGTATGTCGCCAATTCGGAATGGGACAGGACCCAAATCCATCGGTTTGATTTAGCCAAAGATCCCGTTTACACCGGAAGCAACCAACTGGAAGGGCGTCTCTTAAATCAATTTGCCATGGGAGAATATAAAGATGTCTTGCGGGTGGTGACAACGAATTGGCATCAAAGTCAGGTTTTTACACTGGATGTCAAAAAAAGCTCTCTCGATATTTTGGGAAAAATAGAAGATATCGGCCTCGATGAAGATCTCTATGCCGTCCGATTTATAGGGTCCAAAGGTTATGTTGTTACCTTCAAAAAAATCGATCCGTTGTTCGTATTGGATCTTGCCGACCCCAAACATCCGACAGTTGCCGGCGAGCTTAAAGTTCCCGGGTTTTCCACATACCTTCATCCTGTGGAGGAATCTCAACTGATTGGACTCGGAAAAGATGCCGATGATCGCGGCACCTTTGCTTGGTTTCAGGGACTCAAATTGTCTCTTTTTGATGTGAGCAATGCCAATGCGCCGAAAGAGCTCCACTCTCTTGTGATCGGCGGCAGGGGCTCCGGTTCCGAGGCGGCCTATGATCACCATGCCTTTACTTTTGATCTTTCGCATCGTTTGTTGGCAATTCCCGTCAGTTTTTTCAGTGAGACTCAAGGCGGCGGGAATTATGGCCGCTTTCAATATAATGGAATCCATCTCTATAAAATCTCCAATGAAAAAGGATTTGAGTCGATCGGGATTTTCAAACTCAACAATCTTGATCCGGGAGAGGATTCTCCATGGTATCGCTCTTCTTATGATAACACGATTCGGAGAAGCATCTTGATCGGCGATGAGGATACCAAAGCCTTGGTGACTTATCGGAACGATGGAGTCGGCATTCATAAGCTGGATAGTTCTTTAACGGAGGTCAAGTCTGTGGTATGGTCTCAATAAAACAGGAGTGATTTTATGAAAAAGAAGTGGGGATTTTGTCTGGTGGCAATTCTTTTTTTGCTGACCGGTTGCCAAAATCCAATCACCGATGTGGGCAATCCGACAAGTCAAAGCGCTATGCCCAGTTCAAAAGAAGAGAACCCTTCCACAGCACAGCTTTTGGGAAATTATGGAGAGCTTCCCTCTGCCAATGTCAGTGGAGGCAGCGGGGGGAGTGCGCCAAGTGCACCCGCATCGGATAGCATTCCTTCCTGCCAGTCCGACTTCAATGCGGTCAAAAGCATTGCGGCCGGTTCCAAATCGAATCAGATTATTTTGTCGAATTTCATGAGCTATTCGATGGCCACCAAACAGATCACCGCCACTTATGAAGACGGCAATCTCTTTTTTGATGTCGTCGATTCCAAAGTCGATATCGGATGCGACGGCGAGGCCAGTTTCAGCGGGAGCAGCATCGTTATCAATCTGACTTGTGATTTAGTAAAGCCGGTAAAAACAACCTGCCGTGTCCTGTATGAAAAACAATTTTGACAAAATGCTTAAAAATGAACGGAGTTTGTCAACAATCTTCTAACGAATCAGCGTCATCGCGGCCGGAAGGGAGCCGACTTCGTAAGGGCCGCCGATTTTGGCGCCGGTTTGAGGATCGATCAGAATCAGGCCGGAGCCCTTGAGATCCCGTTCCGGTACCCAGAGAAGTCCGTTTTTATCAATCGTCAGATCGGGGAGATAGCCTCCCGAACTGGTGTAGAGATTTTTGTTGAGAATTTGCAATGTGGTCGGATTAAATGAGGCGACAATCGCTCCGCCCAAAGTCACAAGGCCGACATTTTCATTGAGCAGCCGGATCGGGACATCCAGATAGCCTCCAAAATCTTTGTCATCGATCAAAATGCCGAGACTTGTGTTGGTCGCGGTGTCGATGACTTCAATGCCGCCATAAGGCGTATTGATATCGACACTGTTGGTCGATGAGATAAAAACACCGGTGTCGGTTATGAAGATTTTTTTCAATACATCATTATAAACAATGCCGGCCGGATTGCGTCCGGTCAGCGGAATGATTTTGGATACGGAATTGTTTTTTGTGTCGATGACAGCCACTTTCCCGTTTGTGTTTGCTTCAAAAATTTCAAAAGTATTAAGCCCGCTGCCGAGATCTTGTATCAACACATAAAGGTCGTCGCCGACCAAAACCATGCCGACCGCCCGCGCAAATCGAAAGCCGTCATTTGTGGTGTACGGCTTCAGATCGATGCTCGCAATTTTGCTGCCGGTGAGCGGGTTCACAATCAAGAGGTCGTCGCTATTTTTTTTATCGAGGTGGGCATCAAGCCTTGTAATAAAGGCTTTGCCGTTTGCCACCACGAGATCTTGCGGGTTGCTGAGACTCCCTACCGAATAATTTCCGATAATTTTAAATGTCGCCGGGTCGATGACCTGAATCGTGTCGGTTCCATAACGGTTGATGACAAAGAGTTTGCCGTCAAAACTTTTTAAGACAACATCGCTCCCATCGGTGACGGCCTTTTTCTTTTGAATCGGTCGTGGATTATTGATGCCGACGGTTGCAATGCTCCCCACCGTGTCGGTAGAACCGGCGGCGGCGACATAAATTTGCTCTTGCGGTGATAAGTTGAGACTGGTGCCATCCTCAGGAGAGGGTGTCGGATTGATCTGTTCGATGACGGCGCCACTGCCACAGCCGATTGTCATTGCGAGGACTGCGAGCACAGCGAAGCAGGACGAAGCAATCCAGCGTTTAACGGGGATTGCTTCGCCCCTTCGGAGCTCGCAATGACAACATTTTTTTTTCATAACTTTAATTCCAATTCCCCCCAATACGATCTTCCGGGGAGCGGGAAGCCCGCAATATCGGCAACCCGTTCATTTAGCAAGTTTTTCGTCGTGAAGAGAAATTGCATCCATTTTAAAGGATTTGTTTTGAAGCCGGCTGCGAGCAATGTTCGGTGATTGACTTTGAGCAAATTTTGGGAGTCGAGAAAGTTGTCGCTTAAAAAATTGAGCTGCACAAACGGCGTGAAATAACGGTACTGATATTCGGCTTCGGCATAAATCTGGTGTTTGGGACGTCCCGGCAAAAAATTGCCGCGTGTGGGGGATCTGTCGGAATCGTCTTTGGCGATTTGATAGACATAATTGCCGCTCCATTTGAACTGTTCAAAAAGGCGCATGCTTGCGGCGACCTCCACTCCCCAAATAAGCGCTCTGGTCGCGTTTTGCGCCCGTATCGTAAATTGTGAAGTCTGCACAAACTGGATCAAATTATCGGTCATTTGACGAAAAGTGGTTGCCTCGAGATGAAACGTGTTGATGAAGCCAACATCGCTCCCTCGCGTTGCGGCGCCGAGGTCAAAATTCAATCCCTTTTCCGGCACCAATGAGGGATTGCCGACGATATTTCCGCGATCGCCAAAGAGTTCACCGAAAGTCGGTTGACGAAAACCGCGATAAACATTTCCTTTGAGCGTTACAAAATAAAGCGGACTCCATTTGATTCCTAATTTTCCGGAGAGCTCGTTATTGATGGAGTTGTTATTCGGAACGGCCGGCGTGATCGACGGGTCGCTGCCGCTTAAAGAATTAAAAAATGTCTGAAATCGAAGAGAAGGATCGAGCGCTAATTTTTCGCCAAACAATCCGATCTCATCTTCAAGGCCGACACCCACCATCTGCCTTTGGCTCATCGGCCCGCTGGCGGGATTGGCCGCATAATTAGTCGGCCAAAAATTTTCGGTTCGATAGGCTAGAAAACCGTTCAAAATCTGGTTTTGCGCCAAAAGGGTATTCCAGTGAAACTCGGGGCCGAGCCGGATTGTTGTATCATTATTATTTTGAACCCCCAACCCTATTTCTCCCTTGGGGTCTTGAAACCGGCTTTTGAGATAATCGAAAAAGAGATCCCCTTCCCATTTAAAAGAAGAAGGGGAATGGGGATCGCCCAATTTTCCATGCAAGAAATTTTTGATCGTTTTTAAACTCGTATCGGTCACAATCTGCGAACCCAAACCGGCAACCCCTTCTTCCTTGTAGAAAAAGTTTTCAAACATTTTCCAATTCAGATCGGTTTTATTTTCATTGCCCGCGATGCCGGTAAAATCATAAGCGGCAAAATTGTTGTTGGCCCGGTCGATGGTCTGATCATCGCTGGTATTGTTTCTTGTCCCCTGATCGGCTACGTAAGGGAAATTGCCGCGACTTCGGAAATAATCGAAGGAGCCGAGATAATAAAAATTGTTCAACGCCTCCGTCCGTTGTAGATGGCCGCGATAGGTATAATAAGAGCCGAGAGAATTACGCAGGAGATTTTCGGTCTTTTCCGGCTTTCCTTTTGTATAAATGGCGATCACACCGCCCGGTGTGGAATCGACCATTTTTCCGGGTGAACCGCCCCGATAAATTTCAATCCGATCGACATTATCGAGCGGGATAAATGAGAGATCGACAGTTTGTCCCTGCGCCGAATTGAGTAAAACACCGTCAAGATAAATCAAAACCTGATCGCTGGTCGAGCCGCGAATAGAAATCGCCGAAAAATCGTCAAGACCGCCGTAAGAAGAGAGATGAATACCGGCCGCTCGCTCCAAAACTTCGGTGATTGTCTGCGCAAATCCGGTAATTTTTTTCGGGAGGATCACTTCCGCCGCCGCGGTGGTCGTCAGTTTTGCCTCCGGTTGCTCTTCCACCCGGATTTCAATCTGCGCCTGTTTTTTTGCCAAGACCGGAGGTGAAAAGAGGAGTGCCAAAGAGAGGATTAAGGCTTGCCTTGGCCGAATGGGATAAGGTACAAACACCCGCTTTTATTAAGGGGGAATCTTTGGCCCGTCAACTCAATCTCGACCGTGACAAATTAGACCACTGCTACGAGCTTTCCCAGCATATTGTTGCGTTTGCCGCCAAGTTTATCGACCGCCATTCCTCGCCGGCCGTGGAGGCGGCCACGCTGATGCTTTTGGGCGTGGACGGGGAACATCGCGGAGAGCCTTGGGCGCGTCTCATGGTTGAAAAATTGACAAGAGACCAACTCCGTCTCGGGGCGGCCCATTGGTGGGGAAAAGCCCTGTTGGGCCTCAAAGAAGAGCCGCAAAAGTTGGCCGAACGGTTGGCCCGCGGCAAAATCAGCTGGCATGAAATTCCGGACGTTCCCCCTCAGGAAATAAAAAAGAAAGTACAACATGTAGCGGAAGAGGTTTTGAAAAAAATGGAGGAACATCGGAAACAGGTGAACCCGTTTTTTAAGGAGCCGATCCATCAAACGCAGATAGCGATTGCCATCCCTGAAGAGAAACCGAAAAGAATGGTTGCCAAAATGGAAGAGGGACTGAAACGGGGAATTTCGTTTTATGTGGCCCCGTTGACTGAACATCCCAAAGAGGCGCACGTTGTTTTGGAAACCAAAGGCCTTCACGTTCCCGAGCAGATTGTTTTGGGGCTTCAGCGCCGGTCGAACGCCTTTTTAGTGGATGGATGGAGTCCTGTTTTGCGCGGTGAAATGGATCCGAAGCGCTCTTTGGTGGATCATTCCTTTGCCCTCTCTTTGTGCAGCCGGCATCAAACATCTATTTTAAACTTTTCAGAAACTGCTCTGATGACCGCACCGCAATATTTAGCCAACCTCCTTTTATATGAACAGTTGGCGAAAAGAGAAGGTATCCCTTTTGAAAAAATGATGTTTCATTTTTCTGTTGAAAAACTCGAAAAAACAAAAGGGCTATTTGCACAATTGGCTTTTGTCCAGACATTGCGGGAGGCCTTTTCTCAATCGCCCCTATGGATGTTCCAAAAAGAGGGAATGAACCCATTTTTATATTGGATTGCCTCGTTTGCAGAACTGGATGTTGTGGCATTTGGTGACTTCAATGAAACAGAAATTGCCTTTGCGAAAAAATGTCTGGACGAGACGACAAGTTTTGCCGACGAATTTTCCCTGAATATTTATGGCAAGATAGCCAGAGAGGCACAACAGATTTTGGATCAGACATGGAGGCTGTTGAAGCAACTTCAACAGTTGACATTGTGGAAGTCTTTTGAGGAAGATCGGTTGTTTCCAAAAAGAGAGGGGAAAAAAGCCGGCGGTGAGACGGTATTTCAAAAATCATTTCACTATTTGAATCCGGTTTTGTCACTATGTCAGGTATCGGAGTCATATTAAATCCCTATTCACGATCGAACCGGAAAAATCCGGGGCGTGCGGAACGGCTCGGGTTTATTGTCGGCGACAAAGGATCGTGCCATGCCACAAAAGACATCTCCGATGTGGAGCGCTTGGCTCAGGAGTTTAAAGAACGGAAGGTCGAAATTTTGGGAATTTCCGGCGGCGACGGCACCTATCAAAAAACATTAACCACCTTCATCAAAATTTATGGGGAGACGCCGTTGCCGCAGATCGCCTTTTTGGGAGGCGGCACGATGAACAATGTGGTCCATTGCCTTAAAATTAATGGGACGCCTGAAATGATTTTGAGCCGCCTCATTTATAAATATCATGCGGGGACCCCATTTATTTTTTCCGATTGTAATCTTTTGAAGGTGAATGAGCTCTACGGATTTATTTTTGGCAACGGCCTTTTGTATCGTTTTTTGTGCGATTTTAATAAGGTGGAAGGGTCGACACAATGGACGGCCGCAGGGATGTTGTTGCAAGCCATGTTTCACGCCTTGGCCAATTCGAAAAGGGGTTGCGAACTTTGCCGCCGCGTCGATGCGGATGTCATGGTCGACGGAAAACCGTGGCCTTTTAAAAATTACACCACCATTTTTGCCGGAACGGTCGAAACGCTTGGACTCGGTTTTGATGCGTTGTATCGCGCGAGAAAAGAAAAAGGGAAATTTCAGATTTTATGTTTTTCTTTACCGCCCCGTCAGGTCGTCTGGTCTTTTCCGAGACTGCTTCTTGGAAAACCGGTCCCCTCCGAGCATTGGCTCGATTCTCTCGCGAGCGAAGTTGTGATGACCACAAAAGAACCGGAGGGCTTCATGCTCGACGGCGAACTCTACCCAGAAACAACGGAAGTCAAACTCTCTCTGGGCCCTACGCTTAAAGTAATTGTGGAGTAATTCAGGCCGCTTTTTTGGTGACAATTTTGAAACCGAAACCGAGAATGACAAGTATGTTGAGCAATATATCAAAACTGACTTTCGCCGTGCCCACTCCGGATTCAATTTGGGCAATGCGACCTTGAGTTACGCCGACTTTTTTGGCCAAATCTTGTTGAGACAATCCCTGATTTTTTCTTTCCTTGGCAATCCGCTGCATTAGCGATTGTTTGGCGCGCACCTCATCCGTACTCACCCCGAGAGATTCGGCTACTTCATCGATGGACATTTCCTTCCATCCCATATCACACCTCCTTGATTCTTTTGAGAATCAGTTCAATGTCTTGCTTCGGAATTTCCCCCGCTTATAAGTCATACCTAATAATTAGTCAAAACTAATTTTCCTTTTGAAACATGGGAGTGTTAAAAAATGTCATTGCGAGGACTGCGAGCACAGCGAAGCAGGACGAAGCAATCCCGTGAGATTCATTTTAGGAGCGTCTGGATTGCTTCCCCCTCGATTCCGCTCGGGGTCGCAATGACAAAACGGTTCATTTTTCAACACTCTCAATATTGAGATTCGATCGGATATAGAGCAAATCTCGTGCCACCTGCAGATCGTTTTATTGTGGGTTTGGGACTTAAGGGGCCGACGGATTTGAGACAGAGGATGACCGATTTTGGGCGGTCTTTGAAAATCGGACAGGGTGCCTGCCCGCCAGAAATTTGGATGGGCTACCTTCTGGTAAAATGGCTCGCGGCCCATTCTTCCTGCGCTTGTTGATAGCTCTCCATCGAGCCGATATCACGCCAATAACCTTCGTGAACGAAACAAGAGACGGCCTTCACTTTTTGCAGAAGCGGCATAACGCCATCCGAGATCAGATTCGATTTTGTTGTCTGTAAGATTTCAAAAATTTTTGGGGTTAAAAGGGCAAGCCCCGTAAAAAGATGATCGCCGCATCGGATATTTAACAAACGGCCATTGCCGATCTGAATCCGCGTGTAACCCTCCTGCCACGGCGCTACCACAAGCGTTGCCGGGGTTTTTTGCTCCTCGTGGAATTGGGCCGCTTCATGCAGATCGCAGTTGATGAGCGTGTCGCTGTTGAGCGTGAAAAAAGCCTCTTCGTTTTTAAAATATTCTTCAGCCTTTTTTAAGCCCCCGCCGGTGCCGAGCAATTCTGCCTCGCGCGAATAATTAATTTTCAATCCATATTTTTTCCCGTCGCCCGCATGACTTTCTATTTTGTCGGCCAGATGGTGAGTGTTGATCACCACCTCTTCGACTCCGTATTTTTTGAGATAGAAAAGAGTGTAATCGAGAATCGGTTTTTCCCCCAACGGCAAAAGGGGTTTGGGAGTTTTCAAAGTGAGGGGCCGCATCCGTTCACCGAGACCCGCCGCAAAAACAAAAGCTTTTTTAATTTTCATTTAGGATCCCTATTTGTCATTGCGAGCGAAGCGAAGCAATCTCTCGTGGATTGCTTCGTCGCTAACGCTCCTCGCAATGACACTCTTTAGCTTTCCATATTCCGGCAGTTTCTCAAGCGCCTGCCGCACATAATCCATCGAAGTCGGGATAAACGGCAAAAAATTCGGATTTTTTTTGACCTTGTCGATAAAAACAAAACGCCCGCTGTCTTTTAATTTTCTTTGGACTGTCTGCAGCCAAAACGCCCTCCAGAATTTTTTTGGCTCGTATCCCGATTTTTCGCAGTAATAATCTCCCAACTCTTCAAGGATGTCGGTTACATCGACATAAGAATCGCGCAGGAGACAGACCATGTCGTAGATTTTGGGACCTGTCAGCGCATCCTGAAAATCGATGATATGGAGTTGGTCATTTTTGACCATTAAATTGCGGCTCTGATAATCACGATGGGTAAATCCGGCCGGCAGGGCGCAAAGTTCTTTTGTGATTTTTTGTGTTTCTTCTTTGAAAAGTCGTTTGTCTTTTTCTGGTGGCTGACTGCTGACAGCTGGTAGCTGAAAAAAATATTCCCAAAAATGGTCAAACTCCCAGTTGAAAAGCGCCGCATCATACGACCTTTGAAAAGCGATACAATCTCCCTCTCCCCTTGCGCCTGCCCGTCGGTCGTTTGGCGGGGGAGAAGGTTGCCTGTCCGCCGGTAGTGTGGCGGAGGGTGAGGGAGAGGTTCTATTTTGCAGTTCCACAAGCAAGTCGATCGCCTTCTTATACCATTTTACTTTTGCCTCTTTATCGATATTCGTGACGATATCAAAAAACCTTTTATTCCCCAAATCTTCGAGAACAAGCCACCGGTCTTTTTCACTAAATAAAATAATTTCGGGAACCGGCATTCCGATCGATTTCAAATAATGCTGCACATTAATATAAGGGAGCTCCGCCGGCTTCTCTTTTATATTCGTGATCTCTTCGGAGACGCTCATTTTTCCTTCAGGCATCGCCATCAGAACATAAGTGATTTCCTTGTCACAAAAAACACGATAATAAGCGCGATAAGAGGCATCTCCAAAAAGTTTGACGACATCGTTGACAGGCTGTTTGAGAAGTTGTGAGAGGCGCTCTTTCACGGGTTCACTGTAAATTGCACATCGGCATTGCTTGTCAATCCAAAGACGGTGGTGACGAAAATACCGCCGGCGCCGGTTGCCGCTCCTTGAGGGACTTGGAAAGTAATCGCTTCAGCGGCCCCATTTGTCGGCGGATTGAGGAGGCTATAGGTCGCAGCGGCCACGGAAGCGCCACCGACTGTTACGATATTTTCCGCCGGCACAACCGAAAATCCGAAACCGTTGATGGTAACCGTTGATCCTTTGGCGCCGCTGATCGGGTTGATGCTGATAATGATCGGACTGGTTTGTGTCACAATGTTGGCATCCGTTCCGGAGACACCCGCCTCCGAACCACAACCGAGAATCAAAAAAACGAGAGGTAAAAAAAGATATTTGACTTTCGATTTATATTCGAATATTCTGGCCCCGTGCTGAGCAAAAGACAAAAGCAAGTTTATGATTTTATTGAAAAATTTGTTGAAACCCATGATTATTCCCCAAGCCTTGAAGAAATTGCCAAACATTTCAAACTCTCCGCCGTCTCTACTATCCACCATCATGTAAGTCAATTGGTTCAAAAAGGTTTTTTGAACCGGCGTTGGAATGCCAACCGCTCCCTCGAGGTGGTCGGTCACGAATCCTCCTCCTTGAATTTGGTTGTCCCTCTTCTGGGGGTGATTGCGGCCGGTCAACCGATCGAGGCGATCGAACAAGAAGAGACCATTGAACTGCCGCCATCGTTGGTTGGCCGCAAAGACACTTATGTTTTGCGAGTCAAAGGTGATTCGATGATCGAAGAACATATCCGCGATGGCGACTATGTGGTGATCGAGCGCCGCGATACCGCCGACAATGGCGAAACGGTGGTGGCTCTTTTAAACGGGAGCGAGGCCACGTTGAAAAAATTTTATCGCGAAAAAGGGGGAGAGATCCGACTGCAACCGGCCAATCCAGCCATGGCGCCGATTTATTGCAAAGAAGAAGAGTGCCAAATTCAAGGCGTCGTTGTGGCGATTTTAAGGAAATTTAGATGATCGAAAAAAACTCATCGTTTCAGTGTGATAAAAAATTGCAAATTCGTCCGCGGGCTTGTGCCGTGGCTGCCGGAAGTCATCGGACCTTTTTTCATGTCGATCTCGATGCCTTTTTTGCTTCGGTCGAACAGATTAAAAATCCAAAATTGAAAAATAAGCCGGTCATTGTCGGCGGGCGCAATTCCCGCCGCGGCGTTGTGGCCGCCGCTTCTTACGAAGCCAAACGTTTTGGCGTGACGACCGGCATGCCGTGGCAACAGGCCAAGGCCAAATGCCCGGAGGCCATTTTTTTGCCGGCCGATTTTGAGGCCTACGCCCATTATTCCGAAAAAGTCCAAAATATTTTGAACGAAATGGCGCCGGTGGTGGCGCAAGGCTCGGTCGATGAATCGTATCTCGATTTGACCGGTTGCGAACGGATCTACGGAACATTTCGGCGAGCCGCCGAAAAAATTTATGGGGCCGTTTTTGCCGATACGGGACTTAAAGTATCGATCGGTATCGCCGGTTCACAATCAGTTGCGAAAATGGCCTCCACATTTGCAAAACCATCGGGAATGATCGAGGTGCCGAAAGGCTCCGAGAAAAAATTTCTTTCCCCGCTGCCGGTGGAGGCAATGCCCGGCATTGGTTCCAAAATCGGCGAGCGATTGCGCCAGATGGGGATTTTAACTCTGGGGCAGTTAGCCGCTATGCCGCAAAATTTACTGCGTGCATCGTTTGGCATTTACGGTCCCTTTTTGAAATCAAAAGCCTTGGGCAAAGATACTTGGGAGCTAGAAGTGACGGAGACAATCAAATCGGTCGGCAAACAGGAGACCTTTCCGGAGGATATTTCGGATTGGCAAATCGTTCGGCAAAAATTATTTGAACTGATCGAAAAAGTGGGACGGAAATTACGCGAAGACAATCTTTATGCGAGGCGCATTGGCATTTTGGTTCGTTATGCCGATTTCACGGTTGCGGGGCTTTCCAAAACAATTCCGGAGCCGACCCACTTTGATCGTATTTTGTTCGGCTATGCCGAAAAATTCATGCAACCGTTGGTGGAAGGAAGAAAACCAGTTCGCCTGATCGGCTTCACGGCGCAAGATCTCGTTTCAAAACCGCCCCAACTCGATCTTTTTCAAACGGCCAAATCAGAACGGTGGGAACGATTTTACAAAAGTTTGGATACACTAAAACAAAAATTGCCCGCCCGATCTTTTAGGGCTACTATCTAGCTTAACATTCCCTCTCCCCTGGAGCCTGTCCTGAGCGAAGTCGAAGGAGGAGAGGGTTAGGGTGAGGGGATAAACAAAAGGAGGATTAGATGACGCAACAACAAAGAATGACATGGGAAGAGATGAAGAAGGCCTATCCGGATGAGTGGTTGCTTATTGTGGATTGTAAAAACGATGAATTTGGACGACTCATTTCGGGTACTGTGGCAAGGCATTCAAAGGATGACCAAGAAGTATTTCGTCTGCCGGCTTTGGATACAGATTGTACATTTAAGTATACAGGGGAATGCCAATTTCCAGGGGGATTAAGAGCACATGCGGAACATAACCATTTTTGATATAAACCAGCGGTACATTCTTTTTCAAATTTTTGTCACAAATAGAGATGGAAAGTGCCACAAGTTTGATGCGCTTCTTGACACAGGTGCGCCAGCGTCGGAATTTTCTGACGAAGCCCTGCAATTTGCCGGATTTCTGGAAGAAACAAAAAAAGATATTTTACTCAAACAAGGTCTTCAAACCCAAAAATATGGAAAAATAATCCTTCCGCAGCTTGAGATATGCGGACATCCTATCAAAAATCTGGAAGTCTACGTCTCCCACTTTGAAAAATCATGGGGCATTAAAGCCCTCATCGGCCTCGATTTTTTTCGCCGCTTTCGGGTGACGGTCGATTACAGCCGCGGGCAACTTGTAACGGAACTAATCTAAACATTAAACCTAAACAGCATAACATCCCCATCTTTCACGACATATTCTTTTCCTTCTGAGCGGTATTTTCCCGCCGCTTTGACAGAGGCTTCACTCCCCAGCGCGATCAGGTCATTATAACTAAAGACCTCCGCACGGATAAACCCCCGTTCAAAATCGGTGTGAATCACCCCCGCCGCTTGCGGCGTTTTGGTGCCGCGTGTAATCGTCCAAGCCCTTACCTCTTTAGGGCCGGCGGTGAAATAGGTGATGAGGTGGAGCAGGTGATAGCCGGCGCGGATGAGGCGGTTCAATCCCGGTTCGTTCAATCCCATCGCCTTTAAAAATTCGAGTTTTTCATCTCCTTTAAGTTGTGAAATTTCCGATTCCAATTTTCCGCAAAGGGCCACGGCCTCGCTTTTTTCTTCTGCGGCAATTTTTTTGACGGCCTCCACCTTCGGATTTTCTTCACTCTCCTCGGCAATGTTGGCGACATAGAGCATCGGTTTGGCGGTTAAGAGACAAAATTCCTGCAAAATATTTTTTTCCTCTTCGGTTAAAGGCAAAAGACGAATGGCCCCCCCCTTTTCCAGATGGGCTTTTAGTTTTTTAAGCAACTCTACTTTTTTGGCGGCCTCTTTGGGATTTGTTTTTGCCAGTTTTTCTTCTTTGTCGAGCCGTTTTGTCACGGCATCGAGATCGGTCAAGGCCAATTCGGTATTGATGACTTCGATATCTTCTTTCGGATCGATTTTGCCATGAACGTGCACCACATTGGGATCTTCAAAACAGCGGACCACGTGGGCGATGGCATCGACCTCGCGGATATGGCTCAAAAATTTGTTTCCAAGCCCTTCTCCCTGACTTGCGTTTTTTACCAAACCGGCGATGTCGACAAACTCAACGGTTGTCGGGGTTGTTTTTTCCGGTTTGTAGAGTGATGTGAGCTTATCGAGTCTTGGATCAGGAACGGGAACAATGCCGGTTGAGGGGTCGATGGTGCAAAAAGGGAAGTTCTCCGCCGGGACCGAACAGGCCGTTAACGCGTTAAAAATAGTCGATTTCCCCGCATTGGGGAGCCCCACGATCCCGATGTTGAGTGCCATGGGCCTCTCCATCGCAAAATTTTTAAAATTTTACTAGCTTTTTTTGACGCGCTGAATATAGAATTTCGCCAATGGTCGGTTCGTTGTCTACAACCCACCTCTTCCCTCCACCAAATCCTGGCGTACTCTTTTTGCCTGCAACCGGCTCTTTCTCATCTGCTTCGACCTTGGCATCCGTAGATAGTTACACACCGATCGGGCAAAAACCTCCCCCTGAAATTTTATTGCCGGGCCGGCGGCTCCCTTATCGTTACATGAAAACAAAAGCAGCGATCGGTGATCGTCCCTCTTTAGAATCGGTCGTTGTTCCGGCTGTGTCTGAAGGGGCTAAAGTTTTTTTAGATCCGCAAATCGATCGGATAGAAACAATGCGGGTCGATTCCAAAAAAGCTATTTTACAAGGGATTCGAAGTGGATCTCTTAAAATTGTAGATGCCGCCGCTTGGCGGGAATTTGTGGAAGTTGCCGAGGGGCAAAAATGGCGGCAGGGTTTTAAATTTGTTTTGGTAGGGGAGAGAGGGCTTTTTGTAGGTCTTGTCGCAAGGGAAACAGATGGTGGAAAAAAAGAGGAAAATTCTCATCGGCATGTTGGCCAAGATGCCGATACAGGAGATGTCTCCGCCGCCGGTTATTTTGTCGTCGGTCATCATGGAGAGATGGTAATTGGTGCCGGCAGATCAACCAGTTACCCGGATGCCGAGTTTGGAAGTGCTGCCATCCCTCCTTTGGAAGAGTTTTTTGAAAATATTGTTACTATCAGAGACATGGAAGACTCAGCCGATCGTTCAATACGGATTTTACATGATGCGTTGGCAGTGAGCTTATTGAAGGATTTGGCCCCTCCCCGTTGAATCCCCGTCAAAGCAACTTTTCCTGATTGACGCCGATACCTCTCCTGCCCAATAAGGTGTCGCCACCTATTGGCATATTATGGAAACAATCGGTCTCATTAGTTTAGGTTGTGCCAGAAACCTCGTCGATTCGGAGGTGATGCTGGGGTCTCTCAAAAAAGCCGGGTATCACATTGCCCATGATCCGGCCCTTTGTGATGTGATCATCGTCAATACCTGCGGTTTTATCGGTGATGCCAAAAAAGAGTCGATTGACACTATTTTAGAGATGGCCGCCTTGAAGAAAAAGGGGCGTCTTAAAAAACTGGTGATGGCCGGTTGTTTGGCCCAGCGTTATTCCAAAGACCTTGCCGAGGAACTCTCTGAAGTCGATCTTTTTGTCGGCACGGGCGAGTTTCCGAAAATCGCGGAGCTACTGAAGGACCACCCTCCCCCTACCCCCTCCCCTCGAGGGAGGGAGAAAGGGGGAGGGGGAGATCGTATACACGTCGGTCGTCCGGAAGCATTGGCCGACGAAACCTTCTCCAGAATTTTGGCCACACCCAAGCATTATGCCTATTTGAAACTGGCAGAGGGATGCCAACATTCCTGTTCTTTTTGCGTGATTCCAAAACTCCGCGGGCCTTTGCGTTCGCGCTCGATCGAATCGCTGGTGATCGAGGCGCAAAGTCTTATCGCGCAGGGGGTTAAAGAATTTAATCTCATTGCACAAGACTCCACCGGTTACGGTTGCGATAGAAAAGATGGCGCTACGCTCCTCAATTTGCTGAAAAAGTTGGCGACACTCGATGGGGAAAAATGGTTTCGCCTTTTTTATGCCTACCCACACGGGTTTCCGATGGAGGTGGTCGATTTTATGAAAGAGGAGCCGCAAGTTTGCAACTATCTCGACATGCCGATCCAGCACATCAGTGATCGGCTCCTTCAATCGATGCGACGAAATGGGACATCCAAAGATATCCGTAATATTATCGAAACGGTTCGTGCAAAAATTCCGGCGATAACATTGCGGACAACCTGCATTGTCGGTTACCCCACCGAGAGCGATGTCGATTTCCAAGCATTGGCCGATTTTATTGCCGAAGGGCATTTCGATCATGTCGGCGTTTTTACTTATTCCGAAGAAGAGGGGACAATCGCGGCAAAATTGAAAGACGATATTCCTTCTAAAGTAAAGCGGGAGCGCAAAAAACATTTGATGGCGTTGCAGCAAAAAGTGTCGCACGGCCGCAATGGGAACTGGGTCGGAAAAGAGATGAAAGTTTTGGTCGATGGCCCAACTGTTGGGCGCCATCAGGGCCAAGCCCCCGATGTGGATGGGGTTGTTGGTTTGGAAGGCGCCCGCAATGTAAAAACCGGAGAGTTCCTCACTGTAAAAATCACTGAAGCGAAGGCTTATGATTTGGCAGGAAGGACAGTTTGATGGATTACTCTGCTGTCTTTGATTCTCTGGTAGATGTCCAGCGCAATGCAATAAAATAACGGCGCAGAGGTTCTCCCATTGCGTTAGTAATCCGAATGGAATTTCCCAACAGGAAATCTATGTTGCTGGCGAAATGTTTTTCAATCCCTATGATTGCCTCTGTGGGGAAACTGTTCTGGACAAGATTTCTGGCGAGCCAACTGCCGGTAAAATCCGAGAAGACAGCCCACGATTTTTTCTGGATGGCTAATGGAACTTTTACTCCCGTAGAAAAAAGATAGCGGTTGCCACTCCCCTGAATCACAGCCGGTGGCCCGGCGGCGACTGTAAAATTATCGTTAGGAGCAATTTGAAAACCAAAATTCAAACCAAGATAAATGTTCTCCCATTTTTTATCCAAGACGAGCATAAAATCTTGCATGGCCTCTGACGACCCGGTGAAGAGGGCCTGTGTGCCTGTTGGGATATATGTGTTGAGGACGATTGCGGCTCCAAAGAGGCTGGGGTTATCTTTAAGAAAGTTCCACTTCACAAAATAGCGGATATCACCCAATTCCGATTGGGCGTAGGGTGTTCCCGTGAGATTTTGTCCCCTCTGATACATCACAACGGGAATATCCAGACCGGTAGTTATCGATCCGGGCAAACCAATGGCAAGAACGGTGTCGTCGACAAACTGCCAGCGGATTACATCCGGGCCAGGGTTGACGGTTTTCAAACCCATCGACTCGCGACGAAGCAGCCCCTTGTTGGAACTCAAATAGAGGCCTTCATGAATCTGCCACGGTTCGAGCGATTTTGTCCCCACTGTTTGCAAAATGCCGCTCCCGTCGATAGTCGGTTTGAAAGTGAGAAGGTTATATCCCTGCAGGCCGGTGCTTTGGGCCAATGCTGTTGATGATGCAAAAGCGATCAACAGCAAAACCACATAAATCATTTGTCTCATGGTTTCCGACTATCAAATTGTGAGGAGGTGTCAAGGATGTATAGCGCCTACTTCTACTGCCAATGCCACGGATCGGCTGCGAATTTTTTGAGCAGGGATTCTTGATCAGCCTTAATGATTCGCGATTCTTTTGCAATTTGAAGCAATGTTGTGAAATCGGTTAGGGGAGTGAGGGCGCACTGAATCGCCGCAAATTTTTTTAAAGCCTCCGGAAAACCGTAGCTGAAAATCGCAAAACAATGCTCCACTTTGGCGCCGGCGTTGCGCAACGCTTCCACTGCGGCAACACTTGAGCCGCCGGTACTCACCAAATCTTCAATGACGACCGCTTTTGCGCCGGCCGCGACTTTTCCTTCCACCAGATTTTGTTTGCCATGCTCTTTGGCCGCATCCCGAATATAGACCATCGGTTTATTTAACCGCTCGGAGACCCAAGCGGCATGGGGAATAGCGCCGGTGGCAACGCCGGCCACTAATTCGCAATCGGGCGCCTTCTCTTTGAAAAGTTGGATGAATGCTTCTCTCACTTTTCGCCTTGCCTCCGGATGCGACATCAACAACCGGTTGTCACAATAGATGGGAGATTGAATGCCGCTCGCCCAAGTGAAGGGTTGATCGGGGCGCAAAACAACGGCGCCAATATCGAGTAACAGATGGGCAATTTCTTGGCTGATCGGCGTCATAGAAGAGCATATGTTAACAGGTACCATATGCTCGTTGTCAATCATCTTGTATTTCTTGCTTATCTATGCCACTTAATCGCCGACTTATGGCCAATGAGCTGATATTAAATGTGACCTTGGGTGAGACCCGTGTGGCCCGCCTTGAAAATGGTATTGTCTCCGAACTCTATATTGAAAGAACGCGGGAGCAGGGGGTGGTCGGCAATGTCTATAAAGGCAAAGTGGTTCGCGTTTTGCCCGGCATGCAGGCCGCCTTTGTCGAGATTGGTCTGGATCGAACCGCTTTTTTGCACGCCCACGATGTGGTTCAGGAAATGACACGCTTTGAGGCCGATCTCGATGAGGATGAAGAAGAGCTCCCCCGTTTTTCCAAGCGCCAACCTAGAAAAATAGAAGACCTCTTGAGAGAGGGCCGCGATATTTTAGTTCAGGTGGAAAAAGAGCCGATGGGGACAAAAGGGGCGAGGCTTACCTCCCACATCTCTTTGCCGGGCCGATATTTGGTTTACATGCCGACCGTCAATCATATCGGCATTTCGAGAAGGCTCGGCGATCAAAAAGAGAGGAAACGTCTCCGTTCTCTCATTGAAAGATCAAGACCAAAAGGGAGCGGCTTTATCATCCGAACCGCTTGCATCGGTATTTCTGATGAAGAAATCACCGCCGATATGCAGTATCTGATCCGCACTTGGAATGAGATTGAACAAAAAGCGGCCAAGGCCAATTCACCCGCACTCATTCATAATGAGCTCGATGTGTTGCTCCGTGTGGTGCGCGATCTGTTTACCTCCGATATTGATCGTCTTGTGGTCGACAACAAGGAAGGACACGACCGGATTCAGGATTTTGTAAAAAATTTCATGCCCGGTTTGAAAAGCACGATCCAGCTCTATGATAAACAGGAACCGATTTTTGATCACTACGGAATCGAAATCGAAATCACGCGTGCTTTAGGGCAAAAAGTTTGGCTCAAAAGCGGTGGTTACATCATCATTGAACAGACCGAAGCGTTGACTGCCATCGATGTCAATACCGGCCGCTTTGTCGGCCGCCGAAATTTGGACGATACTATTTTGAAAACCAACCTCGAGGCGGTCAAAGAAATTGTTTATCAACTTCGTCTCAGAAGCATCGGCGGTATCATCATTCTCGATTTCATCGACATGGAGCGCCACAGCGACCGCCAAAAAGTTTTTAATTCACTCAAAGAAGCTTTAAAAAGCGATCGCGCCCGCACCACGATCACCAAAATTTCCGATTTAGGATTAGTAGAAATGACACGTAAACGGACGCGCGAAGATTTGCGCCGCCAGTTGACTGACCCTTGTACCTATTGCGAAGGCAAAGGTTATCTCAAAAGTGCGACGACGGTTTGTTATGAAGTATTTCGTGAAATTCAGCGCGAGGCCTCCGCACTCAAAAACAAACAGATGGTTGTTTTTGTTCATCCTCAAGTGGCCAATATTTTGTACGATGAGGAACGCCGTTGGCTTGAAATTCTGGAGGAGCGTTACAAAAAACGGATCAGTGTCAAAACGGTTGCCGATTATCACCTCGAACAATTCGATGTCGCGGAAGCGTAATCGTCGTGGCAAAGCTAAAAAAACGGAAAAATAATTTGGACTTGGGCGGGGCCGATATTCACACCCAGTTTTTCATTTTCATAGACCGGAATGGTGTTGAAAGGGGCAAAATTATCTCGAATTTGCTGATTGGTTTCGTCCCATTGAGTCATCGGGAGTCTTTGATCTCTATTGAGTGCGTTATTGGATGGAATCGTCGGTTTTACCAAAATAGCGGCCTCTTGGGCCCAAGTCAGAGTTGGGATGAATAAAAAATAGAATAAAATCAATAGGTTAAAGAATTTTAACATTTTTCCTTCCTCTCATTATTAGTTATCGGCAAATTTTCAGAAAAGTTGCCTAGAAAAACATTTCGTCCTTATTTCCCTCTCTCCTTGTGCCTGCCCGTCGGTCGTTTGGCGGGGGAGAGGGTGTCCGCTTTGGCGGACGGGTGAGGGGATTTCTTGACTTATGAAACTAAATCCGCTAGTTGGGGGCCCCTTATGTACGCCATTATCGAACAGGGTGGAAAGCAATACAAAGTGACGGAGGGGGCCAAACTCTTCGTTGAAAAGATCGATGCAGAAATCGGTGCCAAACAGATTTTGGATTCCGTTTTATTGATCGGCGGCAACGGAGAATTGAAAGTAGGGACCCCGACGGTTGCCGGCGCCAAAGTCGAGGCCGAAGTGGTCGAGCAGGGGCGCGATAAAAAAATTGTCATCCTCAAGAAAAAGCGCCGTAAAGGTTATCGCAAAAAACAGGGACACCGGCAGGCGTTCACTGTTTTGAAAATCAATAAAATTGTCGCATAGTTTTTTATTCAGAGGTTTTTATGGCACACAAAAAAGCGGGTGGTTCTACAAAAAATGGCCGCGATAGTAATGGACAGCGCCGTGGCGTCAAACGCTTTGGCGGCCAATTTGTCAAAGCCGGAAATATCTTGGTCCGCCAATGCGGCACCAAAATCCATCCGGGGCTCCATGTCGGCGTCGGAAAAGATTGGACCCTTTTTGCCACCATCGATGGTGTTGTTACGTATCAACGTTTGGGAAAAAATCGAAAAAAAGTCAGCATACTTCCCGCACCACAGAAATAATCTCCCTTGAAATTCATTGATGAAGCCATCATTCATGTAAAAGCCGGCGACGGTGGAAACGGTTGTGTCAGTTTCCGGCGTGAGAAATATGTTCCGCGCGGCGGGCCCGATGGCGGCGACGGCGGAAACGGCGGCGATTGCATTGTCCACGCGCGCGAAGGTCTCACCACGCTGATGGATGTCCGTTATCGCAAAGAATTTAAAGCCGGTCGCGGCACTCACGGTAAAGGAAAAAAGATGTTTGGAAAAAGAGGGGAGGATGCCGTGATTGTTGTGCCGGTGGGTACTTTGATCAAAGATGCCGAAACCAAAAAAATATTGGCCGACATGACAAAGTCACATAAGGAATTTGTGGTGGCCAAAGGGGGAAAGGGTGGAAAAGGGAATGCCCGTTTTGCCTCCAGTGTGAATCAGGCGCCGCGCACGGCGGAAGAGGGAAAAGAGGGGGAAGAGAAAACAATCCTTTTGGAATTGAAACTGTTGGCCGATGTGGGGCTCATCGGTTTTCCGAATGCCGGAAAATCGACGCTGATCTCGGCCATCTCCAATGCCCGTCCCAAAATTGCCGATTATCCTTTTACCACCAAAGTGCCGCATCTTGGCGTTGTTGAACTAGGCGATGAAAGAAGTTTTGTGGTGGCCGATATTCCGGGCCTCATCGAAGGGGCGAATGAAGGTGCCGGAATGGGAATCCAGTTTCTAAAACATATCGAACGGACAAAAATCCTTCTCCATCTGATCGATCTTGCCGATCCGGCCCGTCCCGATTTTTTGAAAGCCTATGAAACATTGCGAAAAGAACTGAACGCTTTTAGTCCCCATCTTTTGGAAAAGCCGGAGATCGTTGTTTTGGCGAAGGCTGACTTGACCGACATTCAGGATTTTTTGAAAAAGGCCAAAACCGTTTTTGAAAAAATGGGAAAAAAAGTTTTCGTTATTTCCGCGGCAAAGCATGACGGCTTAAAACTGCTATTGCAAGAGGTTTGGTCCTGCTTGACGAGTAAAGGATGATCTGTTTCTATGCCGATACCGATGACACCGAAACAATTGGCAGTAATGATGGCGAAGGCGGCAGAAGATGTGCAGGCGATGGACCCTGTCATTTTGGATTTGACGGGCCTCACCAGTTTTACCGATTATTTTATCATCTGTTCCGGCAAATCCGACACGCAAGTTCGGGCGATTGCTGATGCGATGATGAAAAAATTGAAAGAAAAGGGGCGCTATCCGCTGGGTCTGGAAGGTTATTCGGAAGCCGAGTGGATTTTGCTCGATTTTGGCGATGCGGTGGCCCATATTTTTTATAACGAAGTGCGCTCTTTTTATAATCTCGAAAAACTTTGGGGCGACGCTCCAAAACTTATTTTATGAATCTTACTGGAAACCCCCCTCTCCCTTTGTGGAAGAGGGTAGGGTGAGGGGTAGATGAATCATTATAAACCGTTATTGCTCATAGTCCTCGATGGCTGGGGTTATTCGACGCAAAAAGAAAATAATGCGGTGGCTTTGGCCCATACACCGACATGGGACGCCCTCATCAAAGATTATCCGTGGACGTTGCTCGATGCCTCTGCGGAAGCGGTGGGGCTCCCCTCAAAAACAATCGGCAATTCGGAAGTGGGGCATATGAATATCGGTGCGGGGCGGATTGTTTATCAGGATTTGACGCGAATCAATACAGCCATTCAGGATAAAAGTTTTTTTAAAAACCCCGTTTTAAAAAATTTGGCGGCAACGGTCAAAAAATCGGGCGGGGCGTTGCATCTGATGGGTCTTTTGTCCGACGGCGGAGTACATAGTCATCTTTCGCATCTTTTTGCGCTTCTCGATTTCGCAAAATCGGAAAAAATCGAAAAAGTTTTTCTCCATTGTTTTATGGATGGCCGAGATACCCCGCCGCATGCCGGCGAAAATTACCTGAAAAAATTGGAGGAGAAAATCGCGACGGTCGGCAATGCCGCGGTGGCAACGGTGATCGGCCGCTACTATGCAATGGATCGGGACAAACGTTGGGAGAGAACGGCCCTCGCCTACGAAGCGCTGGTTGAAGGGAAAGGGGAAAAAGCGACATCGGCGCTGGAGGCGATCCGAAAATCGTATGCCAATAAAACAACCGATGAATTTGTTTTGCCGACGGTTCTTGAAAAAAATGGCCAACCGGTCGGTTTGATTCAAGATGGCGATGCCGTTTTGTTTTTCAACTATCGCGCCGATCGGGCGCGGCAACTGATCACCGCGTTGCAAAAAGGGCCGAAACTTGCCGCCACCGTCACGATGACCCGATACGAAAAAAGTTATCCCTATCCGGTCGTGTTTGCCCCCCAAAATCTTGACAATGTTTTTGGGGAGGTGTTGAGCAAAAAGGGTCTCAAGCAATGTCGGATTGCCGAGACCGAAAAATATGCCCACGTCACCTATTTTTTCAACGGCGGGCAGGAGATTGCATTTGCCGGAGAGGAGCGTTGTCTCGTCCCCAGCCCTAAAGAGGTGGCGACGTATGATTTAAAACCGGAGATGTCGGCGGCCGAAGTGACTCGGGAAATTTTAGAACGGCTCGACTCAAAAAATTTTGATTGTATGATCATCAATTATGCAAATCCTGACATGGTGGGGCATAGCGGGCGACTCGATGCGGCGATTAAGGCGGTGGAGACGGTCGATAAATGTCTCGGAGAAGTTTTGTGCAAACTAGCCGGTGCGGGGGGAAGCGCCCTTGTGACGGCCGATCATGGCAATGCCGAATGTATGGCCGATGAAAAGGGTCTGCCTCATACGGCCCACACGTTAAATAAGGTTCCCCTTGTTTTGGTGACGCCGGAAAAAAAGCAATTCAAACTGAAAAGTGACGGTAAACTTTGCGACATCGCCCCGACAATGCTTGAGTTGCTGGATATCCAAAAGCCGGCTGAGATGACGGGGACCTCATTAGTCATTCTGGCCCCGTATCGCGGTACGGGGCAGGCTCCAACCGGGATCCAGTAGCAATGTTATCCCTCGTTTTTCCAAATCGTTGCATCGGCTGTGAAAAATTTATCGAGGCCGGTTCAAGAAGACAAATTTGTGACGATTGTTTTGGGCGGCTCCTCTTTTTGAAAACGCCGGCTCACTTACCCCGTCTTGACAAACAATATTTTGATGAAGCCCATTCGGCCGTCGGCTATGAAGGGTCTGTTTTGGATTGGGTCCATCAATTCAAATATCATCGTCAGTTTCATCTGATCCCCGCTTTGATCGATTTGATGCTCCAAAATCCCGTCGATTTTCAAAAATATGAGGCGATGACCTATGTCCCTTTGCATTGGCGGCGGCGCTGGCGCCGAGGTTTTAATCCGGCCCATCTTTTGGCCGACACCCTCGCCAAAAAAAGAGGGGTTCCGATTCTCCATGTTTTGAAAAAAACCAGAGGGACAAAACCGCAGGCGAAAATGGATGCCGCGGCGCGCCTGCAAAATGTCAAAAATGCATTTGCCTGTTTAAAAAATAGAATCCCTTTTGCAAAAGAAAAAACACTTTTGCTGATCGACGATGTCTTGACCACCGGCGCCACGGTCAACGAATGTGCCAAGGTTTTAAAAAAGGCGGGGGCCAAACGCGTCGATGTGTTGACCCTAGCCAGAGCCCTTTAGAACTGTTATAGGCTTTAAAGGGCTTCTTTTGGTCATTTAAAAGAGATTAAATTTTTTTAAAAAAGTTAGCAACTTATTTTGAGGGGAGACGATAAGAAAAACAAAAGGAGAAATTTATGACAACCACTATGCCACCCGTTGTAATGGGAAGTATCGACGGATCCAACACCGTTTTGGCACAGGCGCTTTTTACTGGTCAAATCGCTTTGGGTCGAGTTGAGCTGGACACTTTAAGAAATGTTGATGAAGTATCAACCTTCAGCATGGCTGCAGCCCATTTTGCACTCTGTTATCCCGGTAGCCGTGACCGATACGATGCCGACCGTAACGGCGCTGATGCAATGTCCAGAAAAATTTTGGACAGCGTTGTGGCTATGCGACCTTCCATTATAAGAGATAACCCCCAACAATCTGGGGTTGGATTTCTTGCTATTCGCAACTTGATTCAAATACTCGTGGAAGAAATTCCTCACGACAAATATGAGGAGACAACTCGGGTTGCTCTCCATGCTCTTCGCTCAGCGGCGATTTTTGCTGACTTAATGGCTTCTCCTGTTGCAGATGTAACAGAAGAACGGGTGGCAGAAAGACCGGAGACAGAACAAACTATCAAACGTAGAATGTATGAAATTGCCGCCAAAAGAGGATTGTTCGTAGAGTGGAGACAAAAAAGAGCGCTTATAAAGCTTTTTGACGATCTGGAACTTCAGGTAAAAACAGCAGCAACATTTCTGGAAGGGGAGATGTTGTTGGCGAAAATAAGGCAAATTCCCCAGGATTTATTAAGCTTAAGCCAAAGCCTAAGCCTTAAAGCTCTTGATGGTATCGCTGTAGGGAGACGAATTGCAGACTTGTGTAATCTCCCCGACTCCGAAATTGCGGCGTATTATTGGGTATGGAAGGGGCTCCTACGAAGTGGTCCAGGATCAGATCTGGGTGGTGCGGAAAGAATACTCGTCCGCCGCATATTACCACCAGAGGAAGCTGCTGCTTATCGGAAAGCAGGTAATGGGGGGGGGACTGCAACTGAAGTAAAACCAGATGTTAGAAATGAACCAAGATTAGGCCAAAATACCGTGGGTAGAGTTTTAAAACCCAGTGATTTGCTCGATCGCTTTGGAGGCGAAGATCATCTCCATAAATATGTGGTTGTTGAAAAAACAGATGGGACCACGGAACTTCGCATTAGTAAAAGCGCCGGACATGGTTACATGATCTTTGATAAGGAAAAGATGGTTGGTGCGGGTGGCATTCGTTTCATTCCCGATAGAAATGAAGTGAGGATAGATGGTTCTAGCGCAGGATATCCAACATTGCTTTCTAAAGTTGAAGGCACCGAATTACAACGATTTCCAATTGCAGAGACTTCTGGCTTGAACCGCGTCAGTGAAATTTTAAAAGAACTTTTTGAAAATAAAGTGAGGATCTATGTTTGATGAAGGCAAATGACCTCATGCATGTTGACCAGTAAGTGGCCGCTACTTACTGGTCAATTTATATCCTAATCATCTGAAAAGAAACGAATTTGTGGATCAGCTGAAAATCTTTGTGGTTTGAGGTGATCAAAGTAGCGCCGGCATTTTTACAACTGAGCGCAATCAGCACATCATTTACCAACCGGCCTTTTTTTATCGATTCGTAACCGTATTTCTTCCCTATTTGCGACAGTATCGATCCGCACTCGAACCAGTCTTTTTCGGCGGGCACAACCATTCTCCTGTTTTTTTGAAAAATATGGCAGAGTTTTTAGAGGGCTTTGACGGTTACGGCATCTCCGGCCCCGGAGAAAAGTTCCTCACACATAATGTCAAGCAGACTTCCATGCTTGGCGACCTCATTATTTTTATGGTAGAGGTTCATCTATGCGAGATTATCTCAATGCGGCTATCGAAATTGCCAAAGAGGCGGGCGAAATACAGCTTGAGGGTTTAAACAAAGCCAAAAAAATTGAATACAAAGGGAATCGCTTTAACATTGTTACGCAAGTCGACAAGGCCTGTGAAAAATTGATTGTCGATTATCTCAAAGATAAATTTCCATCGCATGACATTTTGGCCGAAGAGGGGACCGATGTAAAACAAGACTCAGAATGGCTCTGGATCGTCGATCCCTTGGACGGCACTGTCAATTACGCCCATGGTTATCCGTT
>JAHFSU010000057.1 GCA_023265595.1 Deltaproteobacteria bacterium | reverse complement strand
TGGCCGATCATATAACACCCAAAAATTACCGTATCTGTACAAGAGATTGTGACGTACGAAAGCGGACCGATAACATTCTTGAATTGGAATCCATTGGCCCCGATGCCGCAGAGGCGGTGCCGTCACTCATTAAAGCAATTCAAGAGAAATATTGGTTGGCACACGTGGGTGCCATAGTTGCCTTGGGCCACATCGGCCCTGCCGCTAGAGAAGCGATTCCAGCCCTCATTGCAATAATGAGAGACAGGAATCAAAATTTTGGCCCTTCTGAGGAAGCTGCCGAATCTCTAGGCCACATCGGCCCGGCCGCCATGCCAGCCTTGGTTAAAATATTTCAGGACAAAGAGGAAAACTTTTTTGCGCGCTCTAAAGCTGCCATGGCTTTGGGCTACATCCCCCCGGCCATACCGATTTTGATCCAAGTGTTGGAAGACAAAAATGACGATATGCATGCCATAGCGGCCTTGGCCCTTGGCAACATCAGTTCGGCAGACGAGAATGTTATTCAGGCTCTCATCGCCGCTCTCAAGGATGAAGACTGGCGTGTACGCATCAATGCTGCCGAGGCCTTGGGCAAAATCGGCCCTGCCGCCAAACAGGCAATTCCAGCATTGGTTGCTCTCTTGAAAAACTGGGACAGAGAAAAGAATAATCAGAGCTACTCTTATCTTCTATCCGTTGCCGAGGATTCTCTTGCAAGCATCGGTCCCCCTGCCATCCCGGCACTGATTGAGGCGCTTAAATTTGATAGTCCGTATAACGGGATCAATTTGTTGCCCCAAGCTTCCAGGGTTTTGATCAAAATTGGCCTTCCCGCTGTCCCAGCATTGATCAAGGCGCTTAAAGATGAAGATCTGACGACGCGTCGCGAGGCCGCATCGACATTGGGTGCCATCGGCGATCCTCACGCCACCCCTGCTCTCATTGCCGCTCTCAAGGATGAAGACTCGGATGTGCGTTGCTTCGCTGCAGTGGCCTTGGGCCAAATCGGCGATCATCTTGCAATCCCGCCGCTGCAAAAAATGATCCGCGAAGATCCCGATCTCTTTTGTCGCCAAAGGGCACAGGAAGCATTCGATAAAATTATGGAGAAATTTAGATGAGTGTCGATGAAACAAAACGAGCGGCGCAGATTATCAAGGCCTATGCCGAAGACGGGGAGGGGCTCACGCATGAAGAGTGCGAAGCGGCGGAGTTTGATGATGCCCAGTGCCAAGAACTCCAGAAGGTCTTGCTGCAAGCAGCCCCGCTCACAAACGCGAAAAAAAATGAGATGCAAGAGAGGCAGTTTGGAAAAGATTTTATTGAGGCGCTCGGCAAAGAGATCGATGACAAAATGCCACAACGCCTGCGGGCGCATTGGCTGGCGCGATACAGCCACACCGAATGGTTTCGCAGCGATTACAATCTTCAAGAGCGCATGGACATGCTCGATGAACTTTCTCCTCTGGCAACATTCGCCTCCCCCAAAACCGTTTCTGAATTATTGCAGACGCTGGAGGACCCCGACTATCCCCTCCGCAAAAAAGCGGCAGAGGTTTTGGGGAAAATGGACTGGCCCAGTTATGAATCTCTTGCGATCAGAAAAAATCTTGTCAAAATTTTATTCCAATTGAATGACGACGTCGGCACACTCGCATTAGCCCAAGCCGCAATTTTCGATGATGATGCCGGCATCCGCGATCTGGCCCTCTCGGGTTTAGAAAAATCTATCCTATCGGATGAGGCCACAGCATTTATGATTCGCGCCGCCGCTTCTGCATATAGAATCTATTCGGAGAGAGGAACAATGGCATTGAAGAGTTCGGAGCGGCTATCGGTTGCAAGGGCAATGATCGAACAATGCGCCCCCCAAAATTATTATCATGACGATTTCTATTCATGCAATCAAATGATCTCAACATTTGTAGAGATGGGGGCTCCCGTGATTCCTTTTCTCTCAAGTAACATGGAAAGATATGGGCCGGAGATTGCCGTCGCGTCGGCACTGGTATTGATTCAAATGACCCACCCCATTTCCAAAAAAGCAATTGAACTCTATTTAATGGCCCAAATAGATCAAAATAATCTTTTCAGAAAAATGGAAAAATTATCCCCCGAGACACAGATGGGTGAGACACTTTTGAAGGTCGGCGAAGAGGCGGCCCCCATTTTGGTGGAAATATTATTCGATCAAGGGCACGACAGCTTCGTCCACGCACAAGCGGCCCGATATTTGGGAAAAATAACTCCCGTCGCGACAGCAACCATCAAGGCCCTGCTGGAAGCCTCCAACAGTTTGGAAGTGTCAACCCGATTGTCATCGATCTCCTCCCTCGGCGAAATCGGCGATCCCATCGCCATCCCCCGTCTGCAACGGATGGCCAAAAATGATCCCGATCTTCTTTTTCGCGAAGCGGCCCAAGCCGCACTCAACAAAATCATGGAGAAATTTAGATGAGTACCAACCCGATCAAACAGGCGGCGCAGATTACCAAGGCCTATGCCGAGGATTGGGATGGGCTCACACGCGAAGAGTGCAAGGAGGCTGGGTTTTCTGATGTGCAATGCAACGTCTTGGTGCCGGCGCTGGGCAAGAAGGTTAAAGGAAAGATTACCGCCGACGAACAAAAAAAACTTGAAGACGCCGGATTTGCAAAAGACTTCATAAAAAATCTCGCCGGCGATGATGGCAACAAAGCATTGCAATCACGTGTAAAATGGCTGGCCGATCGGATCAATCCAAAAATGGACCTCGGCATCTGTCAGACCAATTGTGATGCAAATGAGAGATTCGATGGTGTAATAGAATTAGAATGGATCGGTCCTGCCGCCGCTCCCGCCGTTCCCGCTCTCATCGTTGCTCTCAAGGATGAAAACTGGGGTGTGCGCAGCCCCGCTGCATGGGCCTTGGGCAAAATCGGCCCTGCCGCCGCTCCCGCCATTCCCGCTCTCATCGCCGCTCTCAAGGATGAAAACCGGAATGTGGGAGTCAGCGCTGCCTGGGCCTTGGAGCAAATCGGCCCTGCCGCCATTCCCGCTCTCATCGCTGCTCTCAAGGATAAAAACTCGGGTCTGCTCTACGAGGCTGCCTATCTCTTGGGCAAAATCGGCCCTGCCGCCGTTCCCCCTCTCATCGCTGCTCTCAAGGATGAAGACCGGAATGTGCGCTACTGCGCTACCTTGGCCTTGGGTAAAATCGGCGATCATCTTGCAATCCCGCCGCTGCAAAAAATGATCCGCGAAGATCCCGATCTCCTTTGCCGCCAAGCGGCACAGGAATCATTCGACAAACTTATGGAGAAATTTAGATGAGTATTGACGAAATAAATTTAGCTACACCATCTGCTTTTTGGAATGCCGCTTCCTTTTTGCGAAATCAATTGAAATCCATTCTCTTGAAGAATTTTGATTACTTCTTTAGCAGGCCGTTGAAAAACAAGTTCTCGGTGTCATTGCGAGGAGAGAAGCGACGAAGCAATCCCGTCAAATCGAATTTAAATCACATGGATTGCTTCCCCTTCGACAAGCTCAGGGTCGCAATGACATCACGGCGACTTTTTCAGCGGCCTGTTGGGGGTCAATCTGGCAAGTTTCGGGGACACTTAGAGGGAAATCTCCACCTCTTTGGCTTTGTTTTTCAGTTCGATGGGAGTCGGTTCCAAATACAAGACGATCGCTTCCTTGATATTTTCCAGAGCCTCTCTCTCGGTTGCACCACAGCTGGCACAACCGGGCAACTCGGGACACCAAGAGGCATAGCTTTTTGTGACCTCATCATACTCAACGATCGTGCGAAGTTTGATCATGGTCTTAATATGCCTGACAATCGGCCCAAATTCAATGGGAATATTATGAGAGGGGAAAGACAATGAGCGCCGACCCGATCAAACAAGCGGCGCAAATTACCAAGGCCTATGCCGAAGACGGGGAGGGGCTCACGAGCGGAGAATGCAAAGGCGCCGGGTTTTCTGATGCGCAATGCAACATTCTGGTGTTAGCGCTTGGTAATGGGGCTGAAGGAAATATTACCGCCGAGGAACAAAAAAAACTTGAAGAGGTCGGCTTCGCGCAAGAGTTTATTCAATCCCTCGCCGGAGAGGACGGCAACAAAGCATTGCAATCGCGCGTTCGCTGGCTGGCCGATCGGATCAATCGGAAAACTATTCTTAACTACTGTTGGAACAATTGTGATGTATGGGAGAGAAAACGCGGCGTACAAGAATTATGGGAGATTGGCCCTGCCGCCGCTCCCGCCGTTTCCACTCTCATCGTTGCTCTCAAGGATGAAGAGTGGGATGTGCGCAACTCCGCTGTCTGGGCCTTGGGCAAAATCGGCCCTGCCGCCGCTCCCGCTGTTCCGGCCCTCATCGAAGCGCTTAAAGATAAAGACATGGCTGTGCGCTACAACGCTGCATGGGCCTTGGTCGAAATTGACGATCCTCACGCCATCCCGCCGCTGCAAAAAATGATCCGCGAAGACCCCGATGCCCGTTGCCGCCAAGCGGCACAGGAATCATTCGACAAACTTATGGAGAAATTTAGATGAGCATCGATGAAATAAAACGGGCGGCGCAGATCACCAAGGCTTATGCCGAGGATTGGGATGGGATTCGATCACCACTTCGGCAGCAGTCTCAAAGCAAAGTCAATCATGTTAAAGCGGAGGTTTCAACATTCCCCTTATTCAAAAGTGGTAATACAATGCCGCTGAAGCAAAATTTACGGAATAGTGGAACGCTTCGTCCTTATCCAAATTATATCTCCAGCTGAGATCAGCTATGTTTCCCCGAATGCCAAGGCCACTTTTGTGTTGGTAGTCACCGGTGACAATACTGGTGGACAGTTCCACAAAGTTATAACGCCCATATTTTCGATATCCGACGGCGAGGGGTGCCCAAAGGCCCGGAAGCAAAAAACCAAATCTTGAAAAACCATACGTTTCACGTTCCTGTAAGAGAAGATTTTCAATGAAGAGCGCCGCCCCCCAGTTTGTTTCCGGAAAGGAATGGATGGGAGGGGGGGGGAATTCGGATGAGAACTTTTCCATTTCTTTTGGCTGGTAGGGCTTTAGGTCCTCAAAGAGTTTTTTGCCGTAATCGAGTTGGATGCCGACAGAAAAGATGGATTCTACTTTAGAAAGCGGGGTCTCTCCGAACGGATTTTGGTTGAAAGGGAGGAGAGTATTGTAACCTAATTTTATACCACCCCCTCCTTTAACTTGCATCCCTCTGGAGTTCCCATCGTCACCATCGTCTTCGACGAATACATTAAAAGTTCCTTCTACCATGGCAAAAGGGCCCTGCAGAGATTTCTTGGCAAAATATTCAAAAGGGACTTTTATTTTTTTCATCGACGCTTGATCTTTTTCAGCTTCAACCTGTTTTTGGAAATCGTCGAAGACCCTTATCTCCCATCGGGCATTTTTGCCGATGGTCTCTGCGGCATACAGCCGGACATCGGGATCGGGATGATTCAGAAATTCTTTAACGGAGTCATACAGTTTATTCCCATGCTGGGCGGCGATGGCATCGATCTCTTTTTTTAGGGCGGTAATGTGTCTGGAATAAAACTGGGTGGCACTCGCCTCGATTCTTTGTTTGGCCCCTCCGTTTTTTTCTGCCCCGGCCCGCTGTTTTAGATTCTGATAGGCTTTCTCATCCCACTCACAAACATTGCCGATGATTTCTGCGGCGTAACTTCTGATTTCGAAATCGGGATCATTTTGAAAACCGGCAATGGACGGATAGACCTTGCCGCCGAACTGTTTTGCCTTCCCGTCGATTTCATTTTTTGGAATGAGTCGTTTGGCATCCTTCTGGGATATGAATTGTATTATCTTGGCGTCTTCACCGAGCCGGGCCATAAAAACTTTGGCCGCTTTTTCGATTTCTGTTTTTTCATTGCGACCCATCTCTTTTAACTGCCGCATCGTGGCCTCTACCCCCTCGGGCTCCAGCTGAAAGATGCGCCATGTCTCCTGATCCAGCCAGTCTTTGTCGGGATAGCCGGCCAGATCGGTCAGGATTGAGGCAACACTTTTTTGTGACTCCGGTTCTGTGATATTCAAAATGGCGGGGGTTATGCGAAAATCGGGATCCAAAAATTGGACCACCAAAATTCTGCCTGCCTCCGGTGATTTTAAATGGGCGACAAATTGCAGGATGCGAAACGCAGCAATTTGCAGGGGATTGGGACTTTGTTGATCCTGAAAAAACTCTTTTAAAATGTAAAAAGAACGCATTGTTAGATCGAAGCCGTGCTCTTGAAAAAATGTTTTGAGTGTTGCCTGATCGGTTTCATTGACGGCCCGTTCGATGCGCAAAGCGATAGCCAAACAGGCTTCATCGTGGATTTTTCTGTCGGAACTGTTTGCTCCGTGAAGATAATCCAATAATTTTTCCAGAGAAGCGCCGTCATGCGCCCGGCTTAATATCAGAATGTCCGAAAGGGTTTGGATGTTTGCGGTCTCTTTTTGTTTTGCTTCTTGTTCTTTTTCAGATTTCTTTTTCACTTCCTCAGTCTCTTTTTTCTTAAGGTCTGCAAATTTTTTAGAAGCTCGGGAGAGGGCCTCCAAAACTTGGGCCTCCCGATCCGCCGGAATGGTATGGTTTTGAAAAAAAGAGACACTCCATTCTATTTCATTTGGGTTATCGGATTGCAACCTTTCCAGATTGTCGTCGAAACGATTGACCTCTTCTGCCGCTTGGATAGCCTTCCGCACCACTGTCTTTTTATTCTCGGGCATGGAGTTGTAATAATTAATGAGAGAGTTTATCGCGAAGACTCTGTCCTTTTTTTCTTTGGAGCGCAACATTTCGAGATAGAAATCAATCTCTTGGTTTGTGAGCGGGGCTCGTGTTGGCAGGGCATCGGCCAAATAGGTTTCGGAATGAATTCCATTAAATCCTTTTGGGATGGACTTTGTAGGGTGCATGGGGCCCAGACTGCTCAAAAAACAGGGTTTGTGTCAAGTTTTGTTGCCGGACCTGTTTTATGGCCGGACAACACCCTCATCATCGTCTCAAATTCTTTTTGGCGCATGATCAGGGCCTCTTTTTCGGTGAGATCGTCAAAACCTTTGGCGTGAAGGAGGGCGTGGCAGATCAGCAGCGCCACTTCGTCACAAAGCGGGATGCCGCGCCGGCGGGCTTGCAGGGTGGCTTGGTCGAGGGAGATGACGACGTCGATTGTCGGGGGGGCGGCCCCGCGGCGTTGAACCCCGCGGCGTTGAACCCCGCGGCGCCGTGACGTGTCATCGGCAAAGGTGATCACATCCGTTACCGTCGGGTCATTAAAAAAACGGGCGTGGAACTTTTTGATTTCCGCGTTCGTCGTTAGCAAAAAATGGACGTCACGCTTTTGGAAACTGAATCCGGTGGATATTCGACTCGCGATTTTCTTGAGTGTCCGGAGATCCTTGAGCGGGAGTCTTTTCCTCGGATGTCGGTTGATGAAGTTGATGGGCATAAGGGATCCGTTGGTGGTAAATGCCGAGCAGCGTCCGCGTGAACGCCCGCGCAATTTCGTGGAGGTCTTTGAGCGTGAGGTCACATTCATCGAGCTGCGCTTCGGCGAAACTTTTGTCGATCAGCATTTCGACCGTCTGCTGAATCCGCGTCGGCGATTTTTCGGGGAGCGAGCGGACGGCCGCCTCGGCGCCGTCGGCCAGCATCAGAATGCCGGCCTCGCGCGTTTGCGGTTTGGGGCCCGCGTAGCGGAAATCTTTTTCCTCGAGATTTTTAATTTTGGGGTCGCTGGATTCGCGGGCCTTCTCGTAAAAAAATCCGATCTGCTTGGTGCCGTGATGTTGCGGGATCATGTCGATGATCTGGCGCGGGAGCTTGTGCATTTTGGCCAGCGCGATTCCCTCCTTCACGTGCGACGCGACAATGAGGGCCGACATGTGCGGGGTTAGCGCGTCGTGGCGGTTTTCCTGCGCGGTGTCGTTTTCGGTGTAGTAGGTCGGCGTCTTCATTTTGCCGATGTCGTGGTAGTAGGCGGCAACTCTTACCAACAGCGGGTTGGCGCCGACGGCCTCGGCCGCCGATTCGGAGAGCATCCCGACCATGTGTGAGTGGTGGTAGGTCCCCGGCGCTCGGACGACAAGTTCTTTGAGCAACGGGTGATTCAAATTGCCGAGCTCCAAAAGTTTGATGTCGGTGGTGTAGTCGAAGAGCCACTCGACAACGGGGGCGGCGACCAGAACAAAGACCGCTGCCAAAATACCGCCGAGCATTGCAAAACTCAAGTGGGCGAGGAGCGAATCCCACCGGAAGACCGACTCGAGCCGGTCGATTTGCAGGAGGTGAATCCCCAACACCGCCACGGCGTTGACCATGCCGGTGATCAGACCGGCCTTGAAAATGG